>DATEUF010000359.1:0-12421 GCA_035283325.1 Pyrinomonadaceae bacterium
CCCCCTTCCCGACCTGTAATTATCTAAGAGTGGCTTCCATTCACCTTAAGACCCTTGCATTAACCTCCCTGAGCGAAACATACGAGAGGAAACAAAATGTGATCAGGCTGGCACAACCGCTGGCTAAGGCCAAACCGGAAACGCCCAGCGGCTTAATTAACAAAATGTCGAGCAGGATATTGAGGGAAACATTAATAACCGCCGCCCAGACCAGAACGTGGCTCGCCAGCAGCGATCCCAAAAAGCGGCCAATCAGAACAGTGCCTAAATAGAACGGGATCTGGAGAGCGTATAAGGCATGGACCTGGGCCACAATCTGCGTGTCGCGGGCCCTGAACGATCCCCGTTCATAGATTAGGCGCACGATTGGAGCAGCAGAAAAATAAAGCAAGATAGTGACTGGAACACTCGCCAGCAGGACCAGTATGGTGTAGCGCTTGAGAAGGCGACGCAGTCCCTCCCAGTCCTTCTGGGCCGCCATGTTTGCGTAATATGGTGTCACGGCAGAGCCAAGCGCTACACCTGCAATAGAGAGTACGGTCATTACAATCCGGCTGCCGTAGTTCAATGCCGCTACATTCCCTGGAGCCAGCATAGCCGCCAACGATCGATCGACCACCACCGACCCGCTTCGTAGCCCACTGGCCCCGACCCTGTGCCCAAATTGACCCGCCACTTCTCGCAACTGACTGTCGAAGCCGCGCCAGCGCGGTCGCAGGCTTACACCTCTGGCCCTCAGCGCCATACCCAAAAGAATGGTCTCCAGGGCAGCCCCAACTACCATTCCTAGCGGCAGCGCAAAAATTGAGTGTCGCACGACAAGCAGAGCAACAATCATTACAGCGGGCGTCACAGCCGGGGCAAGGGCCACCAATGCGAATCGCTCTCCAGCGTTGAGTACAGCTCCCCAGATGTTTCCTATCCCGCTCAGAACGACGATCGGGGTGACGGCGATCAGTAATTCAAAAGTCAGCGCCAACTTATATTCGTTGAAGCCAGAGGCAATGTAGGGGAGATATAGGCGAGCGAGCGCGATGATCAGCAGACTTATTATTAGAAGCAACAGTAGGGTCCAAACCGTTATTCCCGAAAGCAGTTCCTGGGCCGCCACCTTTCCCTTCCTTTCCCTGGTGGCAACATAGGTTGGAATGAGCGCCACGCTGAGCGAAGTGGAAATCACGTTGATGGCCAGCATCGGAATCAGTAGCGCAATGAGATAAGCCTCAATTGTCGCACCAGTACCAAAGCGGCGCGCCACAAGGAGTTCCTTGGCGAGCCCCACAAATCTGGCAAGCGCTGTGAGCAATGCAATCGTGGCCACGGCCGCAAATACCCGACGGTGAGTGGAACTGCTCGTGAGTTGCCGCCACTGAATAAAGAGCCACCCTGTCCGAGAGGCATCTGCCGGAGGAACAAAAGGCCCTTCACTCATACGCTTGCTTTGTAGCCCTTCATCGAATAGGGTTTGGCGTTATGTGTGGCATCGTAGGCATAGTGCGTAATGATGGTAAAGCTGTGGATTCGGCCCTGCTGTCGCGGATGTGTGCCGCCATCCGGCATCGCGGCCCTGATGATGATGGCTTCTACCTCAATGGTCCAGTCGGACTCGGCATGCGGCGCCTTTCAATCATAGATCTTAAGAGCGGCCAACAACCCATCCACAATCAGGAAAGGACGAGCTGGATTGTTTTCAATGGCGAAATCTATAACTACCTACAGTTGCGCCAGGACCTGGAAAAGCTTGGACACACCTTTTATACCAACAGCGACACCGAAGCGATAGTTCACGCCTATGATCAATACGGCGCTGAATGCCCAAACTATCTCCGCGGCATGTTTGCGTTCGCGATCTGGGATGAGCGGAAACAGGAACTTTTCCTCGCTCGCGATCGCGTGGGCAAAAAGCCGCTGCTTTATGCATCTGTTAACGGGAGCTTAATTTTCGGATCAGAATTCAGCGCGCTATTACTGCATCCGGATATTGGCCGCGACATCGATCCGGAGGCGTTGGACCATTACCTCTCATACGTTTGTGTTCCCGCTCCCCGAACGGCCTACCGGGCGATCTGGAAATTGGAGCCGGGCCATACGCTGCGCTGGCACAATGGTCAATTTGAGGTACGTCGCTACTGGCAGCCCGATTTTTCTCACAAGCTAGAGCTCAGCGAAGAGGAGGCCGGGGAGAGAGCTGTCGAGATCCTGCGTGAGGCCGTACGCGTTCGTCTCATGTCGGAAGTACCGCTGGGAGCCTTTCTTTCTGGAGGAATAGATTCGAGCGCCGTAGTGGCGCTCATGAGTGAAGCGTCGAGCGCGCCGGTAAAGACTTTCTCCATCGGATTCGAAGAACAGGATTTTAGTGAACTGCATCATGCTCGCCGAGTAGCGGAACACCTGGGCGCGGATCATCATGAGTTTATTGTGCGGCCCAACGCGATGGAGGTATTGCCTATTCTCGTGGAGCACTATGGCGAGCCCTATGCCGACTCTTCGGCGATTCCCACTTATTACGTAGCCCGTGAAACGCGCCGGCATGTCACAGTGGCTCTAAATGGCGATGGTGGTGACGAATCCTTCGCCGGTTATGAGCGATACGCGGCTATGCGGTTAGCGGAGAAATATCACAAAGTGCCTGCCCTACTGCGCGATGCGGTCGTGCAGCAGGCGATCGAACTCTTGCCTTCCTCGGAAATTCGACGCAGCCGTTTTCGGGATATAAAACGCTTTTTGCAGGCGGCATCACTGCCCAGAGTGGACCGTTATCTTCGCTGGGTTAGCACGTTCACCTCTGAGGCGAAACAAAATCTCTACTCCGATAATTTTCGCAATGTGACCGCCAACGCACGCGCCTCAGCGATAATCGATCCGTGGTTTGCTCGGGCCAACGGCGCGGGAATCGTCGACGCCGCATTGCTTACGGATATCATGACGTACCTGCCAAATGACCTGTTAGTAAAAGTGGACATTGCGACCATGGCTGTTTCCCTCGAGGCGCGATCGCCCTTTCTGGACCATCACGTAATTGAGTTTGCAGCGAGTTTGCCTGAAAAGTTAAAGTTAAGAGGTCTCACGAGCAAGTATCTGCTGAAGCGAATTCTGAAGAAGATCTTGCCGGCTGAGAACTTGAAACGCCGGAAGATGGGCTTTGGAGTACCAATCGGGCATTGGTTCCGTGGTGAGTTGCAGCCCTTCCTTCGGGAAATAATCCTCTCGGAGAAGGCGCTGCGCCGTGATCTGTTCAAGCCGGAGGCCGTCAAGCAGATGGTCGAATTGCACACGCGAGCCGAGCGCGATTATTCACATCAGCTTTGGACTCTGCTGATGCTGGAGTTGTGGTTTCAAAGGTTTATTGACTGATTTTGATTTAGGGCTTTGGTCTTTGAGGGCTCTCTTAGATAGTTGCAGTCAGGAAGGGGGCAAGGCAGGCTTCTGGACAGGAAACAAGCTAGATTCAGTCTGCCGCCGCCCCCGCTGCCTCAGAAGCCACTCTCTTGAATGAATCACTCAGCTACAAATTTGAGACTAACTTGAGTGGTTACTTCAATATTGACTGGCATGACAGTTGAGCGGGGGCAGCGGCAGACTGAAACTTGCCTCTTTCAAATCCAGAAGTCTGCCTTGCCCCCTTCCCGACTGCAACTATTTAAGAGAGCCCTCCAAAGCCCAAAGTCCAACGTCCCAATTATTAAGGAGGTTCACTAGATGAAAGGCGTAGTGTTGGCGGGTGGCCTCGGCTCCCGACTGCGACCACTGACCGCGGTCACAAACAAGCATCTCCTGCCTGTCTACAATCAGCCGATGATCTATTATCCCATTCAAACACTCGTGAATGCGGGACTCACTGACATCATGATCGTTACCGGAGGGAATTCGGCGGGCGACTTCCTAAAGCTCCTGGGAAACGGCAAGGCGTTTGGGCTTAAGCATATCAACTACACATATCAGGAAGGCGAAGGTGGCATCGCGGAGGCATTGTCTTTGGTGGAACACTTTGCCGCAGGCGATCCGGTCTGCGTTGTTCTGGGAGATAACATTATTGAAGGAAACATCCGGTCCGCCGTTCGTGCCTATCGCCATCAGGGGGGCGGCGCCAAGATCATGCTCAAGCGTGTGCCTGATCCGGAGCGCTTTGGTGTGCCAAAACTAGACGGACCAAATGTGCTAAAGATTGAAGAGAAACCTGAGTCCCCGCAATCGGATTACGCTGTCATAGGCATCTACATGTACGACGGTGAGGTTTACGATATTATCCGCACCTTGAAGCCGTCGCGGCGAGGTGAGTTGGAGATAACGGACGTGAACAATGCCTACATCGAGCGCGGCGAAATGACCTGGGAAGAGCTGGAGGGGTGGTGGACCGATGCCGGTACCTTCGAGAGTCTCTTGCGAGCTTCAAACCTCGTTGCACAAACTGGAGCGAACAATCTGGAGTTGAAACATGCAGCCGAGATCAGCGCAAATGTCTGAACGCTTTCAGTCCGGCAGTATAAAGGGAGTTGTGGTTAGAGACTTGCGGAAGCTTCCCGACAAACGCGGCTGGCTGGTGGAACTGTTCCGTTCTGACGAGCTGGAGACTGAGTTTCACCCGGCCATGGCCTACATCTCCTCAAGCTCCCCTGGAGTGACGCGCGGTCCACACGAGCATCTTGACCAGGCAGATCTGTTCTGTTTCCTTGGTCCTTCAAACTTCAATCTGCGCCTGTGGGACAATCGAGAGGAGTCCGAGACCTTCAATAACGTCATGACGATCGTGGCTGGTGAAGACAATCCACAGTCAGTGCTCATTCCGGCGCGGATTGTCCACGCTTACAGGAATATTGGCAGCGTTCCGGGTATCGTTATCAATTGTCCGAACCGGTTATATGCGGGAGCTGGTAGAAGAGAAAAGGTAGACGAGGTTAGGCACGAAGATGATCCGGACACGATTTTCCGGATGGAATGAAAATGAAGATCGTTCGCATCATCGCCAGACTCAATGTCGGAGGACCAGCCAAGCATGTCGTATGGCTGACGGCCGGTTTGCAGAATGCCGAGTGCCAATCGTTGTTGGTGACGGGAGCGGTCCCACAGGGTGAAGATGACATGGGTTACTTTGCGGCTGAACAGAACGTCAGTCCGGTCTTTCTCCCCGAGATGAGCCGCGAGATCTCCATAAAAGACCTGCTGACTATCTGGAATATCTATCGGCTGCTACTGCAGGAGCGACCCGATGTCGTTCATACGCATACCGCGAAGGCGGGCACTGTGGGAAGAGTTGCGGGTTTATTGTACCGTTGGACCACGCCCCGCGCTCTCATTGGACGACCGCGACCTTGCCGGTTCGTACATACCTATCACGGACACATCTTTCACAGTTATTATGGGCCGCTAAAGACTCGCTTTTTTTTGCTTATCGAGAAGAGTCTGGCAAGGCTGGTAACTGATCGGATAGTTGTGGTCAGTGACCAGCAGCGGCAGGAGATTTCAGAAACATTTCGCGTAGGTCGACAAGGCCAGTTTGTCGTTATTCCTCTAGGGATCGATACCAGCGCTTTTGCGAATGGCAAGGCTCGACGACATCCCTTTCGGGAAGAACTGGGCTTCAGCGCGAATCAGATCGTCGTGGGGATTGTGGGCCGGCTAACTGATATCAAAAATCACGATTTGTTTCTGCGCGCTGTTGCACTTTTCAAGAAAACAGAGCGAGACGGAACCGAGCCGGTAAAATTTGTTATCATTGGCGACGGAAACTTGCGCAGAAAGCTGGAGGCGCAGAGTCACAGCCTCGGATTGCAGAATAGTGTTGTCTTTGCCGGTAATCGTGCAGATCCGGAGTTTTTCTACCCGGCCCTCGACGTAGTTGCCCTTACCTCACGCAATGAAGGCACGCCGTTGACTTTGCTCGAGGCGATGGCGAACGGGCGGGCGATTATTGCCACCGGTGTTGGGGGCGTCGTTGATCTGCTGGGTACGCCTTCTGCCGGTCATCAGGAGCGGAGCTACGTGGTGTGCGAGAGAGGCATCAGGGTTCCTGCGAATGATCCGGCGGCCTTCGCCGCTGGACTATCACATCTCATTTCAGACTCCGAGTTGCGCTCCCGTTTAGGGGCTCGCGGCCTCGAGTTTGTCGAGCGAGGCCACTCTAAGGAGCGGCTCTTAGATGATATTAAAGAATTGTACTCGGGGTTGTTGCAGCAGCAGACGATATCGATCACAGCGAGAACAAACAAATCGACTTTGGAATCTCACGTTTAAGGAAAACTTAAAAAGGAGCTCAACTTTTGCGCGTACTAATTACAGGAGGAGCTGGATTCATCGGTTCACACTTAGCTGAGGCCTATCTCCAACGCGGAGACGAGGTTTTCGTTATTGACGATCTTTCAACGGGCACAATTGAAAACATCCAACATCTGAAAAGCAATAGCCACTTTCATTATGTGATTGATAGCGTCCATAACCAGCCTGTGACGGCGGAACTGGTTGATCAGTGTGATGTAGTGTTCCATCTGGCAGCCGCCGTCGGCGTAAAGCTCATTGTAGAGAGCCCGGTCCGCACCATTGAAAACAATGTTCATGGCACGGAGGTGGTGCTCTCTTTAGCCAACAAGAAGAAGAAGAAGGTCCTGATTGCCTCCACTTCGGAAGTTTACGGTCTAAGTTCCGATATACCGTTTCGAGAGGATGGCAGCCTGGTTATGGGCCCGACCACAAAGGGTCGCTGGAGCTACGCCTGCTCGAAGGCCATCGATGAATTTCTAGCTCTCGCCTACTGGCACGAAAAGAAGCTGCCCACAATCGTAGTGCGGCTCTTCAACACGGTTGGTCCACGCCAGACAGGACAGTACGGGATGGTGATTCCGACGTTCGTGAAACAAGCCCTCTCCGGGCAACCGATTACAGTCTATGGTGACGGACAGCAGTCGCGGTGTTTTGGTTATGTAGGTGACGTAGTGGAGGCCCTTGTCAAACTCATGGATGAACAAGAGGCTGTGGGGCAGGTTTTCAATATTGGCTCCAATGAGGAGATATCGATCTTGGAGTTAGCTGAGCGCATTAAGGAGCTGACCAGATCGGATTCCGAGATTGTCTTTGTGCCTTATGACGAAGCGTATGAGGAAGGATTCGAAGATATGCGGCGGCGCATCCCGGACATCACCAAGGTGGGGGATCTAGTAGGTTTCCGTCCTCGGATGGCGCTTGATGGAATTCTGCAAAGTGTTATTGAGTATCAAGCGAGCCGCCGGCAAACCTCGGCCTCCCGATCGTAACATCACCCGGCGCATAGCCCGAGTGATTCTAGTTGCTAACCAGCGAGGCAAAGCCACCGCCGCAACCATTCGCGTTCTAATCCGGGAACTAGCAATGAAAAATGTCAAAAGGCAAATGAAAACGCAAATGATCCGGCCCGCCCCTAAAAATTTCCTCCTTTCCTCCTTGCGTTAATCCCACCTGATCGACTAGCTTTCTTTTTCTTACGTAGGTCCCGAGGGCATCTTCTCCTAGAGGACAATGCCGTTTAGAGCAATCGATTTTTGGGTAACAGTGGCGTCGTTTGTGCTGGCGCTAATCTTGACCCCGCTCGTGCGTATGCTGGCCCGGCGAGTTGGTCTTGTCGCCAAACCCAAGATTGACCGCTGGCACAAAAAGCCAACTGCCTTACTCGGCGGCCTGGCCATTTGGCTGTCAGTAGTAATCAGCTATCTTCTCCTAATTCCATATACGCCGCAGACCCTGGTCGTAATGGCCGGGAGCACTTTTCTCTTCCTGGTAGGTCTGGTAGATGACATTCTTCATACAAAGCCCTATCAGAAATTGATTGGCCAGGTAATGGGCTCTGCCTTCGTTGTTTACTATGGCCTGCAATTGCCATGGACCAGCTCTACATCCCTCAACTTGGCCCTGACCATATTCTGGTTGATAGGCATCACTAATGCCATAAATCTTCTCGATAACATGGATGGGCTAGCTGCTGGAATTGCGGTGATTGCTTCGGCTTTCTTATCAATAAGCTTTTTGGGTGGCGGCCAGATGACCGACGCACTAACACTCCTGACTTTTGCCGGAGCTCTCCTCGGCTTTCTGATTTACAACTCAAATCCGGCCTCCATTTTCATGGGCGATTGCGGTTCGCTGTTTGTGGGTTTCTTTCTGGCAAGCTCGGCACTCGTGAACGTGAGTGGGGGACGATCCAGGAGTTTGTTGCCGGTGCTGGCAGTGCCGATTCTGGTCCTGTTTATTCCCATCTTCGATACGACATTCGTCACCATACTGCGCAAGCTTTCTGGTCGTTCCGCCTCGCAGGGCGGGCGGGACCACACCTCGCATCGCCTCGTGGCCCTGGGAATGTCGGAACGCGACGCGGTCTGGATGCTCTATGGTTTCGCCACTCTCTCCGGAGTTCTCGCCTTGCTGGTGCAGCGCGTGAAACTGGATGTGAGCCTGGCAGCTATCGCGGGCTTCACAATACTGCTTACGCTGCTGGGTGTTTATCTCGCCGGCGTAAAGGTTTACGACGAAACAGAGGAGGCGCTGGCGCTGAAAGAGAAGCCGCTCTACGCCTTTCTTGTCGATGTTTCCTACAAGCGTCGGATCTTCGAAGTCTTGCTTGATCTGGTGCTGATTATTCTCGCTTCCTGGAGCGCTTATGCTATCCAGTTTGGCGCCTTCTCGGGCAATGCCGCCTGGCGATTATTTCTCCGCACTTTGCCCGTGCTGGTGTTTGTGAAGATGGCAACCTTTCTTGTGGCGGGGGTCTATCGTGGCCTCTGGCGCTATACCAGTATTGATGACCTGATTGTCTTCGCCAAGGCTGTGGTTATTAGCTCGGTCGTCTGTGTACTGGTGATCCTGTTTCGCTTTCGCTTCGAGGGGTTCTCGCGCACCGTATTTATTATTGACGGTGTGTTGCTGTTTATGTTTCTCGCCGGTAGCCGCCTCGCTTTTCGCCTTTTTCGGCAACTACTGCCGGTCTCTAATGGACGCCACGGAAAACGGGTGCTCATCTACGGCGCCGGAGATGGTGGCGAGTTGCTGCTTAGGGAATTGCTTAATAACAGAGAGCTACGGTATTCACCAGTGGGTTTTGTTGATGATGATCCCGCAAAAACTGGCAAAGTGATTCACGGCTTGCGAGTATTTAGTGGCAACGGTGACCTCGGAATGATCTGCAAACAGCATGATGTAAATGAAGTGCTGATATCCAGTACCAGATTGACGGCCGAGCGGCTGAGTGAGCTTGTCGCGTTCTGTCAGGAGCACCAAATCTCGATTAGACGCATGCGGATCACAATCGAGGATTTGAATGGAGACTGACCTCTCATGCCTGAGCAATTGCTGCATTTGGATTCCCGCAAGTCTTTGACCAAAGCATTGATGGTTTTCTCGCTTGCGTTGGCGCTGGTGTGGTCATGGTTCGTTGTGCGCTGGTATTTGGGCAACACTATGGCTGAGTATCTCAGTGCCGAACAGAGCAACGCCGAAGCAGCGCGGCTGGCGGTCAGGTTGGCGCCCCAGGATCCTTTGACGCACTGGCGGCTCGGCGATTTCATACAACGCCGGCTCTCTCCCGACCAGCTTCCTTCGGCGGTGAAAGAGTATGAAACAGCTGTAAGTCTATCGCCCAACGATTATCGATTTTGGATGGCCCTCGGCACATGCCTGGAACAGATTGGTGAGGACGACAAAGCGGAGCAAGCGTTGCGACGCTCACTGGCCCTGGCGCCGAGTTACTCGTATCCGCGTTGGTATCTCGGAAATCTGCTATTGCGTAGCGCGCGCTACGAGGAGGCCTTCGCGGAGTTGAAGCAAGCGAGTCAGGCAGACTCCAACCTTCGGCCCCAGCTGTTCAACCTGGCCTGGGAGGTCTACAACAAGGACCCCAATGCCTTGAAGGTAGCTGTTGGCAACGAAGCGGAAGTTCGGGCGCAATTTTCACTTTACCTTGTCGGCCGGCAGAGATTTGAGCAGGGTGTCGAGCTGTGGAACGGACTGAGCGTGGAGGAGAAGAGGGCCAACCAGAAGAATGGCGAGGCCGTCATTGCTGCTCTCATTGCGGCGAAGCATTTCCACGAAGCGATGAATGTTTGGAATGACCTCGCTCCCCGGCCGGCCGCACGCGCAGCTTTGGGCCGGCTTGTCGATGGAGGTTTTGAGGATAATATCTCTTCGTCGCTCCGTGCAGTGTTCGGATGGCAAGTACAGTCAACCCAACATGCCCAGATTGGTATCGACCCCAACCAGGCGCACGGCGGCAACCGGAGCCTGCGAATTGCTTTCGGGGTGACGACAAAACTGGATAGCCTCGAAATTTCCCAACTGATCGCGGTGGTTCCGGATACTCAGTATGATTTGCAATACTTTGTCAGAACGGAAAAACTCAAGAGTGCAGCCACACCCCGAGTAACGATCACCGATGCTACGGATGGCTCGATTTTGGCAACCTCCCCTGCGGCGCCAGAGGCAACCGATTGGCAAGCGTTTAGTGTTAATTTCAAAACAGGAACGAAAAGCCAAGCCGTTGTGATGAGCCTCACTCGAGCCTCGTGTTACGAAAGTGACATTTGCCCCATCTTCGGGACAGTCTGGTATGACGACTTCAATCTCCAGCCACGAAACTAGCGTCTTACCCCAGCCGCTGGAAGCCCGTGCCGTCTCCGGCCTTGAGTATTCAATCTACCGTATCAGGCATACCCTCCCGAGTCGCTTCGTTTTCTTGATCGTGTGTGTAGCCATCGTGCTCTCCGCCCTGGCCTACGGCACCGTTCACTATTGGGCGCTCGCACTCTTCAGTTTGGGCGGATTGATGATCCTATTTTTCTGGGTAATCGACGCCTGGAAGCTCAGGAAGTTGCGCCTCAGCCGGAACCTTCTCCAAGTGCCGCTGCTCGGAATGTTGGCGCTCGGAATCGTGCAACTGCTGCCGGTCAGAAACCCGGCCGACAGTGGTGTGCTGTCGCTTGCTACCACGAAAACACTCTCGCTGGATCCCTATTCGACGCGCCTGGTGCTGGTCCAGGTCGCTGCCTTGCTGGTGTACTTCGCAGCAGTTTTAGTTTTTACCGATACACCTCACCGCCTTCGCATCCTGGTCAGGACGATTACTATCTTTGGATTCTTGCTGGCCATTTTCGGTCTGACGCAGTCATTCACCAGTCCGAATAAGGTTTATTGGGTACGTGAACTAACGCAGAGCACCGCCTTTGGTCCTTTCATCAACCGTCACCATTTTGCGGGCTATATGGAGTTGACACTTGCACTCCCGCTCGGCCTACTTTTTGCCGGTTCAGTGGAGAAGGAGAAGAGACTGGTCTATCTGTTCGCGGTTGGTCTAATGGGAATCGCACTTATCATGACCAACTCCCGTGGCGGAATGCTTAGTTTAGTAGCTGAGATACTTTTTCTTGCTGCCCTCACAGCTTCTCGTCAGAAGCGCAGAACTGATGGTGAGCGACAAGAAGACCCGAGACGTGTTGGCCGGGCAGTCACCCGGGCCGCTCTGGCGCTTATATTGATACTGACGCTTTTTATCGGCGTGGTTTTCCTAGGGGGTGAATTGGCACTAAGCCGCCTCGTCGGTAGTGTAAATACGGACGATCCCACCACGGGCCGCGCCCACTTCTGGAGTGTCACTCTGGACATCATCAAAGCGCATCCGTTGGTCGGTACCGGACTGGGAGCGTTCGGCGTGGTTTACACTTCCTATGATTCGCGCAACGGCTTGTTCCGTTTGGAACAGGCGCACAACGACTATTTGCAGGTTCTCTCCGACGGCGGAATCGTGGGTGCGGGACTGGGCCTTTTCTTCATCGTGGTTCTGTTCCGCAAGGGGTTTATGCGACGAGAGTCGCAAGATGACTACAGGCGTGGCGTGGCAGTGGGCGCATTGGCTGGATGCTTTGCGGTCCTGGTGCACAGCTTTTTCGACTTCACTCTTCACACTACGTCAAACGCACTGCTTTTTCTGGTCCTGGCTGCGCTCGCCACCATGAACGGAAGGGTGGAGCAGGTTTCGTCGCGTCGCAGGAGAAGACGTCGGTCAGAACAGCCAACGGCGGAGGATACTGCACGCACGACGCTGGATGTAGGTCGAGCATGAACAATCCACGCACCGGGCGACAGCAACACCAGCAGCTTCAGGAAACTGTATAAAAACTGAAATTCCACCAACTGTGCAGTGGATGGGATTCTCGTCGGTCTGGGCTGTTGCTTCTTTGAGTTCGCGGAATTCTCGACTTTTTACAGAGCTTTGCGCCCTCTGCATTCGGTCGCTACCAAACTCCTGTAGTATCATCTAGCTTCCATCAGCTCCACCCTTGCGCTTTCCCAGGTGTTGTATAGGAGACGTCCATTAAATGGCCTCTGTGGCTGCTGTTAAAACCAGGGCGGTCGAAGAGCCTATCTCGCCTGCCCCGTCTTCTGTACCGGGCCTGTGCCTGGCTGCTGCCCT
>DATEUF010000360.1:0-3722 GCA_035283325.1 Pyrinomonadaceae bacterium
ACCGAGACGGGAGCATTGAAGCGAAAGCCCGCCACGTTAAGACCGTCCCCGGTTGTGAAATCATTAGGTAAAGGTGCTGTCTGCAGAAGAGCCAATCCGGCATTGTTCACACCTTCTGTCGCGGGAAACAGTGTTGCAATATCTCCCGGACTCAGTGTAATGCACCTCCTGTTGGGATCACTGGGCGTTGGGCAACCAACTCCCAGGGTGGTGCTCGAGGTTACATAAACAACATTTCCCTGGCGCAACGACGCGGTTGGCACTGTCCGCAGCACCGACTGTTCCGCCGAGTCGCGCCTGCCCTCATAACTATAAAAGAAGAAAAGTTTGTCCTTCTTTATTGGTCCTCCGATAGAACCACCGTAAATGTTACGCAGCAACTTCGGGCGTCCCACCCTCAGATCTCCTACTTGAGCCTGGCCGCTGAGAACCTGCGGATCGGTAGCAACAAACCTGCCAGCGGCGTTATTGAAATAGTCATTAGCAGTGGTCGCAGTATTGCGATGAAACTCGAAAAGCGAGCCATGAAATTCGTTGGTTCCGGATTTTGTAATCAATGAAACCTGACCACCTGATGATCGTCCTTGATCAACATTGGGAACCGAAGTCGTAACGCGAAACTCCTGGACAGAGTCCGGAGTGACACGCAGAACACTGGTAAACGCATCTAAATTATTAAGAATATCCAAGCCAAGCTGCTGTTCGTTCACGTCAACACCGTCGAGTGTGATGTTGGCCTGATCGCGTCGACTTCCCGTCACTTCACCTTGTCGTGTGACGCCGGGCTGGAGTGACAGCAGACCGACAATGTTGCGTGCATTAAGTGGTAGCTCTGTTATTCGTCTTGATTCAAAGGTGGTGCCAATAGTTGCGTCGCTTGTGTTCAGCGGCGCATCCAAGCCAGACACTACAGTTACTGTTTCGTTCACATCACCAATCTCAAGCTTTAGGTTGACATCGGTCGCAATATCAATACTTGCTTTTACATTAGTGAGCGAAACCTTCTTAAAGCCACTGGCTTGGGCTTCGATTCGGTAGGTATCAGGAGGAATAAGTGAAAAGGCAAAACCGCCTGATTCGTTTGTAGTCTGTTCGCGGCTAAAGTTTCTTGCATCATTAATAAGCGTGACAGTCGCGCCAGAAACAGCATTGCCCTGAGGGTCTTCAACGGTCCCGCGCACCGTTGATGTCCCTTGTTGCGCAGTAACGCCAATGAAAGAGACAGCGATAATGAGATGCGCGACAATAACTAAAGGCAGGCGGTGTGTAAGCGGATTTGGTTTCATTATTTGCTTTCCTCCGATTTGACTGCGAGACCGTTTCGTTGATGTGTGACGTAAGCGATTTCGTCTTCAAGAAGTCAGAATTCTGATGCGGACCGTGGCGATTGCTCCCAGAGGGAACACGAATGGCAAACCCGCCTCATTGTAGTACTGTATTGCAAATTGTCAATTCTGCAACAGATATTGCAAAGAGTTTGGTTGAAAAAGGCGCGAGCCTTTTTCAAGGCCCGCGCTTTTCAAACGCCTCGGGAGTCCCAGTCTCTTTGGCGTTGAGTCTCTGATAATCAGAACAACAGCTTCGCTTGATAGCGGATGACACGACCCCCGCCATCAGTACCTACCGTATCCGGATTCAAGAAGCGACCCGCCGGCGACGTGGCCCCATTAGAGCTGATCGCTCCGCCAGTGGGAGAAAACGGGCTGATACTACCCTGAGTAAACTGCGGATGATTGAAGACGTTAAAGAACTCGGCGCGTAGCTGGATTCTCGCCGATTCGCTTATCCGAATGTTCTTTTGCAAATTGATATTCCAATTGTCCAGCCCCGGCGTGCGCAGCGTGTTGCGGCCTAGTGAACCAAATCGCGGTACACTGCATGCTGCTCCGGGCACAAAGGTTGGGTTCACGATGTACTGAGCCGTCAGCGGGTCAATAGTCGCCCCTCCGGCATCAGGATTGGAGTAGCGGAGAATGCAGTTATTGGCATCCACCACCGGAACGGCGCGCACCCCACGCTGGCCGGCTGCATTGAAGGAAGGTCGTTCGATACCGCCACCGAGACCGTCTGAGTCGAGCCCATTGAATACGGAGTAAGGAACTCCCGATTCCCAGGTAGTCACGCCAGAGAGTTGCCAGCCACCAATAATGCGACCCACAATCCCACGTTGATCACGACTGAAGGGAATCTCGTATACCCAGGTGAGATTGGCCTTATGTGTGCGGTCAAAAATTGAGACGCTGCGCTCAAACTGACTGCCGCCGAACGCATAAGGCAAAGCGAAGAAGGCCGATGTCGTAGCCAGGCCGATGCCAAACACCTCGTCAGCGTTGCTGATCAATTTCGACCAGGTATAGCCGCCGGTGATCATGAAATTGTTTGAAAGGCGGCGCCGCACTTCCAACTGACCGGAGTGGTATATGGACGATGCTCCGTTGGTCCGGACGCTGCGACCACCTTGTAAGCGGTCGAGCCGATTCTGTGGGGTGCCGGTGAATCCTGCCGGAACGGGTAGTAACAAGTCTGGGCGATTTACTAGCGGGTTGGCATCTTCAGTAACGTACAGTTTTGTGCCCTTTGAGCCAACGTAGGACATGTCCATGATCAAGTTGCCGGGCAGTTCGCGCTGAATTCCCAGTGACCAACGTTGGTAATAGGGATTACCCAGGTTCGGAGCGATCAGCGTCTGCGGGTCGAAGGGCGATGTTGGTCGCGCCGTCGTCGGAAAACGACTGGTGAAATTTGATAGACCACGCGGATTCGCCGCTGAGGTCTGAGAGATTATCGTTGTCGAGATTACATTTGGCGACGAAACGGCTGCGTTCGAAGCGATGTTATTGAAGAACGAGTCGTAGCCCATCTGGTAACCGCCGCGGATCACTGACTTATTTTCTCCAAATAGCCGACCCAGAACACCACTCTCATACGAGGGTGACCAGGCAAAGCCAAAGGTTGGCGAGAAATTGTTATTGTCCGAGGCCACCTGATTCGGATCGTCGTATGGCCCCGCCAGGGTCACCGGATCGACGTTGAATAGACCCGTGTAGGCCGGAGTTCGAAGCGTGTTGAAAGGGGTTCCGAAGTTCTCATAACGGAGTCCGAGTGTCAGGGTGAGCGATGGTGTCACTTTCCAGCGATCCTGGAAGAAACCAGCGATGCGATGAAGCGATGGGAAATAGATGGCGCTGCCAAAATCGCGAGCAGCAGAGGCATTCGATCCTCCAAAGTTATCTGTGAAGTTGCCAAACGAGTTATAGCCCGTACTGGCGGTGAAGATCAGACTGCCGCGCGGATTAAAGGGTGCCGCCTGGCGGGAAATCTGGCGCAGGTAGTCGATGCCGCCGCGGAAGGTGTGATTCCCGACTATCTTCGTGATCGTGTCCTGGATCACATAATTGTTTGCGATCCGGCCCTGCGGGAAAGTGGCAGCTGTTCCAAGGCTGGTAAGGGTAAGCCCGTTGAAGATAATTTGTGGAACATTCGCTGACGTTTCCGGGTCATGCAAAGGAAAGTCAAAAGCGATTCGGTTGTATCCAAGTCGAAACTCGTTGGTCATTGTGGGCGAAAAGACGTGAGTTTCAGAAAGAACAAAGTTGTAGAACTTGCCGGAAAAGTCGGCTTCAAAACCCGGGAGGGCGTTGGCCGTTCCACCGAACGGTTGTCCTTGAGTGTCATAGAGAAAACGTCCAGAGAGTTGGTCGTTCTCACCGAGCTTGTGATCT
>DATEUF010000361.1:0-84087 GCA_035283325.1 Pyrinomonadaceae bacterium
TATCTAAAGAGAGAAGCGATTCAGGTACTCACTAGGCCCTATCTAACAACCAATGAAGCCTTGAACTCAATTGCTACCGGACTGGACCAGTTCTATCGCACCAACTATGCAGATGTGTATGCGCAGAAGAACGGCTCAGTCAAGACGGCAATCAGCGAAATTCAGCGCATCTTTCAAACCTACTTCTTTCCCGAGATGAAAACGAACTGGGAAACTCATCCGAACAATATCGGCCACTTCTACTATTCTGGGTGTTTTCGTTGCCACGATGGTGATCACGTCAGCAACACGGGAAAGACAATTCGCAATGACTGCAACATCTGTCATACCGTACTGGATGACACCGCCGCCGCTGGTCCTCCTGCCCGGGAGAAGTCAGGTTCGTTTCAACACCCCATCGATCTGGGCGCACTTTCCGAGTTGAAGTGCACGGTCTGTCATAAACCCAACCGGCCCTTCCAACACCCCGTGAATCTGGGTGATATCTCCAGCTTCAGCTGTGTTGAATGCCACCCCAAAAAGTGAGGTGATAAGCGGAGCCTGAAACCGTATTTGAATCAGGGGCCTTAATTTAATATTAACTGGCATTCAATGTTGAGCGGGGGCGGCGGCAGCCTGAAACTTGACCCTTCCTATCCTGAAGCCTGCCTTGCCCCCTTCCAAACCTGAGAGATTTCTAAACTGTCGCGGTGGCGCTTTGTGCGTTATCATCTCCTTACATACGACACACAATACGCGAAGGGAAAAAGCTCATGGTAAAGATTGAAGACATGACCCCAAAGGAGATGGAAATTCTGCTCGAGCGAGTGGGATTCGGGCATCTTGGCTGCGCACGTGATGGCCGCCCTTACGTACTGCCGATGCACTATGGCTACGATTCCGGGAACATCTACTTTTTTACGACCGAGGGTCTGAAGACTGAATACATTGAGAAAAATCCGGAAGTCTGTATCCAGGTGGAAGAGGTGGAGAATTACTCTAATTGGCGGAGCGTGGTTGTGGTTGGACGCGCCGAGCGCCTCACCCGGTCGGAGGACACAGAACACGCGTTGCAGTTGATTACTAAACGTAACCCGACGCTCTCGCCTGCGATTAACGCCACTCGCGTCGATGTATGGGGTCGCGCAAACACCATTGCTCTCTACCGTATTAAGCCGGAAGTAATCGATGGTCGAAAGACTATCCCTACAGAAAGTCGACACGAAACCGGCTTAATAACTTAAACGCTCACTCGTATCGCAGGGCCTCGATTGGATTGAGCCGCGCGGCTTTCCACGCCGGCCATAAACCAAAGATCAGTCCCAGACCCACCGACACACCGAAACCAACAGCGGGAGACCATAGTGGTATGTAAGTAGGCATGAAGCGTTCAATGCCGAGGGCAATCAGCGAACCGCCAAGAATTCCCAGCAACCCACCCAGCCCTGTCAGCGTCGTCGCCTCAATCAAAAACTGAATCACGATATCGCGCCGGCGAGCCCCAATGGCTTTTCTCACACCGATCTCTCTGGTACGTTCAGTTGCCGAAACGAGCATGATGTTCATTACACCTATTCCACCCACTAACAACCCCACGCTCGAAATTGCCACCATCAGAAGGAAGACTCCGCCCGTAATGGCTCCAAACTGCTCCACAATCTGATCGGAAGTCTGCAGGCCGAAATTGTCCGGTTGGTTGTAAGCGACTTTTCGTCGCCGGCGCAGGATTTCTCTGACCTCTTCCACTGCCTGTTTCATGGTGCCGGGGCTGGCCTGGGCCATAATGAAGTTGTCAGTAACGTTTGGATAAAGTTTCCGCACCGTCAGGTAGGGCAAGTAGACTGCCTTGTTTTCATTATTCGGATCTTCCGCGCCGACCAGAAAAATGTCTCTCTCCGCAAGTACGCCAATGACCCGGTAGTTGCGGCCGCTAATCAATATGTCCTGGCCCAAGGCGTTCGAAAAGGGAAAAAGTGTGTTTGCTACATCACGGCCGATCACGGCCACGTCGCTCCGCCGATTGTTCTCTTCGTCCGTGTAATAACGGCCTTCAGCCACCTCGGTTACGCCCATCTTAAAGTATGACGGGGAGGCGCCTTGAACCGTCGCGGTGGTCATCTCTACTTCCCGGTAACGAACATTTACCCGATCCGTGAAGGGCCCCGCAGTAAAATCCACGGGAGACATAAAGGCGGCTACATAGGTTATGGATGGAGATTCCTCTTCCAGAGCGATGGCATCTTCATAACTGAGTGGCTTGCGCATTCGTTCTTCGGCAGAAGGGTTGAAGTTGAAGCCGGGGTCGAACTTGTAGATGTAGATGGAATTAGTGCCGAAGGATTCAATCTCCTTTGAGACGCGAGCGTCGATGCCGGAAACGAATGCCGCGATCACAATCACCGTCATTGTGCCAATTACCACGCCGAGAATCGTTAAAAGCGAGCGCAGCTTGTGTTGCCAGAGCGTGTCCAAGCCCATCTTCAGGTTTTCGAAGACACTGCCTTTGAACAGTTTCACAGCCAGTGTGTTTCCTCTCCCCAATTACTCAACTCGCAATGCCTCTATTGGATCAAGACCAGCGGCCCTCCACGCCGGATAGACGCCTGATATAAGACCAACAGTTGCCGAAACCCCTAAGGCCACGGTTACTGCCAGTAAGGGAAGGGCAGTAGGAACGGGCGTGAGTATCGCGACCAACTTCGCCAGCAGGTACGCGACTGTAATGCCGATACTTCCTCCCAGCAGAGAGAGGAGAGTCGACTCGGCGAGAAACTGCTTCAGTATGTCGGTGCGCCTGGCGCCGATGCTCTTGCGAATGCCAATCTCTTTGGTCCTCTCCGTTACGCTCACAAGCATGATGTTCATGATGACGATTCCGCCAACCACCAGGGAGATGGAGGTGACGCCAATAGCCGCAATCTGAATGGTGCCGAAGATTTTGTTCCGCAACTCATTAATGGCGTTGGGTGTAATGATCCCAAAGTTATCCTTGTCGCTGGGCCCAAGTTTTCGTCTGGTGCGCATAATTACCCGCGCCTCCTCGATGGCGTCGAGGTAGGCTGGCTTGCTTACCGCCGTCACGCTGAGCGATAGCGACCGGCGCGAACCATAAGTTGCTAGAAATGTAGAGAGTGGCATCGCCACATACATGTCACGTGTTTGACCAAACACCGATCCCAGAGCTTTACCTACTCCCACCACCTGATAGGGGCGACCATCGATTCGAATCGTCTGTCCTACGGGAGCGGAAACCGGAAAAAGCTTTTCAGCAACATCTGCGCCAATAAAGCAGACATTACGGCGCGTTTCTTCCTCGATTAGGTTCAGGTAGCGGCCGTCACTAGCCTCAATCCGTTCAATCTCCGCGATGTTAGGTGTAGTAGCGCGAATGTGGACACGAAACAGGCTGGTGGCGCCAAACTTGACATCTCCTATCGTATCCTCCCGAGCGCCCGCGTCTTGAATTGCGCCGCCAGGGCTGTTTCGCAGCGCGACCAGATCATCAAGCGTTACGTCTTTGTTGCGGCGGCGGGCAGCATTCAAGGCTTCAACGCTGGAAAAATCGTCAATCGAAAATTTGCTAATTGCGAAAGCATTGGTGCCGATGTTGGCGATTTTTTCATCGACGTAGGCATTGAACCCTTCGATTAGAGACACTACTACAATCACTGTGGCGACCCCAAAGATTACGCCCAGCAGGGTCAAGAAAGAGCGAAGCTTGTGCCCGAAGATCGAGGCAACCGCCAGTCTTAGCGCTTCCAAAAAGGGCATGTCCGAGTTCCTGAGTCCTTGTTTATAAGGGTTTTAGGGCTAACGTGTCTACGTACTCCTTGCGAGGAAGTTTCAGTCCTCAAGTTCTGTCGATCGTGGCCGGCCTCTATTCTGCCGATCTTAATACGATCACTGTGCCCAGGAGCCGCGAATTTGCTAGGGGTTTACTCTACGGCCGCTATGTACCGTATGGCACAGAAGTGTTATAGTTTGGCGCCGAATAAGACGGACATCAGGATCGAGTTCTTTCCGACTCCCTCCCGCTGTTATCCTGCCAAAATTGACAAGACGCTATGTTAAGCCCCTGTAACCGGACAATTCATGCGGAGATCGGAAAATGAAAATTTTACTCTACAACCCTGACAATGGGGTCACGCGCAATTTCATGCCTCACCTGTGGATGTTTCTGCTGAAAGCGTTAACTCCTGCGGGGCACGAAGTGCTGTTAATCGACGGCAATGCCCGACCAATGAACGAGGCTGAACTGGTACGTTTTGTTAGTGAGCAGAATATCGGCTTAGTAGGCATCGGCGCCATGACACGAATGATTGCCAGAGCATACAGGATAGCTGATGCGGTGCGGGCGTCCGGTGTGCCGGTCGTCATGGGGGGACCTCACGTCACGGAGTTGCCGGACGAAGCGCTAGGTCGGGACGGCGGACCAAGACATGCAGATGCAGTGGCGCTGGGCGAGGCCGACGAGACCTGGCCCAGAATTGTGGAGGATGCCAGTCGCGGGGAGCTGAAAGACATTTACGCGCCCGTGGATGAAAACGGCAAAGAAAGAAAACCAAGCCTGCAGCCGTATCCAGTCATCCCCTGGGACAAAATTGACTTGGAGCAATTTAACTGGATTCCCAAGGTTTTTCGCCGGCTAACTGAGCGACACGGGACAGGCTGGCGCTACTTCAACATGATTCCTGTGGAGTCAGGGCGAGGTTGTCCTTATGGCTGTGAGTTTTGTACGGTGACAGGATTCTTCGGTGATTCGATAAGATTTCGGACCAACGAGAGTGTGGTCAATGAACTCCTCTTGCTTAAGGAACGCGCTCGCAAAGAGCGCGGTCAGATCTCGGTCTTCTTCATTGACGATAACTTCGCCATCAACATCAAGCGGACTAAATCATTGTTGCGAGATATTATCGCGGCCGATGCGCAGTTACCCTGGACCGCCCAGATAAGCGCTAACCTACTACGCGATGAGGAACTGGCGGATCTGATCGCCGCTTCGGGAGGTCGTTGGGTCTTTATCGGCATGGAGTCAATTGATCCGGCAAACCTGGCGGACGTAAACAAGAGCTTTAACAAGCCGGGAGAATATGCCGCTGTACTCGACCGGCTGGCCCGTCGGAATATCTACGCTATCACCTCCTTTATCATTGGGTTGGATAACGACACGCCGGGCGTTGCCCAACGCACGTTAGAAAAGATTGCCGAATGGCCACCGGTGATGCCTGTATTTAGCCCACTCACACCATTGCCTGGAACGCCTTTGTATGCCCGGCTCGGAGCCGAGGGCCGGCTAACGCGGCCCAAGCACTGGCTGAATTTTGACCTCTACAAAATGTCACATACGCCTTTGAAGCTGACAATTCCGGAAGCACAGCTCGAGTTGGATACAGCCTGGCGTACTTCATATAGTCCTGAACGGAATGCCCTGGCCCTGGAGTCACTTAGTGATCGCCGCCTTGACGATCGAATCATGCATTTCGTAATGCGCATGTTTTTCCGCGGCATCTACTTTCCTCAAATGGATAAGCGCACCTGGGCCAAGTCCATCATTCAGAATCGAAAGCCCATCTACAAGCTGGTCAAAGACGGCATCAGCACTTATCGAGAGGTGCGGAAACGAACTGCGATGCCTGTTGCGCAAACGTCTTGAGGCTTGAAGTTTAGGAGGCCAGGTGTAAGCCATGAAAAGATCGATTCAAGCTAGGTTCTTTTTATTGTTGACCTTCATCCTCGTCTCACTTCTCAGTTGCGCCGCCCCCGCCCCAAAACCACCGAAACAAGTGAAGACGGTGGCTTTCATAACAAACACTACCTCAGATTTTTGGAAGATAGTAAGAAAGGGATCGGAAAAGGCTGACGCTGAACTGCCCAATGTCACGGTGGACTTCCAGACCACAAATGACGCCACCGTCGAAGAGCAGAATCGGCTAATTAAACAAGCGCTGGAGCGTGGGGAGGCCGATGCTATTGCTGTTAGCCCGATTGATCCTGTGGGGCAGAAGCAGGTGATTAACGATGCCGCGAAGAGAGCCCTGGTAATCACTCAAGACAGCGATGCCCCGGACAGCGATCGCGCTCTTTACCTAGGCGCCGACAACCGCGTCGCCGGACGGCAAGCCGGGGAACTCATTAGAAGAGCCCTTCCAAAGGGTGGAAAAATAATGGTGTTTGTCGGCAAACGTGAGGTGCAGAATGCGCAGGAACGGTTTGAGGGCCTGCAGGAAGCGTTGCGCGGTTCCAACGTGGAAATCATTGATCTTATGACCGATGACGCCAACCCAACCAGCGCCAGAGAAAACGCTTATCAAACGCTTAAGAAATATCCTGATATAGCCGGTATGGTTGGTTTGTGGTCCTATAATGGGCCATCAATTGTGCAGGCACTCAGGCCCGAGAGTAAGCTTGGCGCAATCAAAATCGTTTGCTTCGATGATGAGCGGGCAACACTCGCAGCAATTAAGGAAGGGGTGATTTTTGGAACCGTGGCTCAGCAGCCGTACGAATACGGATACGAGGCGGTTAAGACGGCAGCAAAGATCTTGTCTGGTGACCGCTCTGTCATCCCTGAGAACAAAATGATGTTCATTCCAACGGTTGTCATTCAGCGCAATAACGTCGATGACTACACCAAGAAATTGGACCAGTTGCTGGGCACGTGACCTTCTGTGTACTAGTACTGCCGGCTATCTGTGTCGACGTGTCCGCTGGCCGATCGCTGTTGGTTTTCCCAGGACGCCCCATTCGCTTCCTGTCTGGTTCCCTCAACCGCTTCAGCGAGGCAGTCGGGATGAAAGTTGAGGTTCCCCGGTATTCTTTGAACTCTTCCCGCGATGGGATTGCCGCAGTGATCGCAGATGATTCGCATAACTCTCTCCTTACCTGAAAAGACAGCTCTTCCTACAGTGCAGACTCTTGTCCACTTACTGCTCGCGCTTTCAGCAGCGTTTTAGTTTGTCTCGTCGCCCAGCGTCGCGCGTAAGCGCTCGCCGGTTCCTACCAGACGTCGAAAGCTTTCCTTCAACGATTTCCGGATTCGTTCCACCAAGAGTCGTTCGTTTGACTTGGAATTCTTCGACGATTTCAGCAGTTTAGAAAAGCGTAAATGAGGTTGATGGGCTTTCATTTGAGTCGCCTCCATCCGAATACACGTTTGAGCCGAAGTTGGATTCGTCCGGTGAATTGGATTAGTTCGGCCCAAGCGTATCGTACAGGGCATGTAAGGACGTTGCTATCGCAGTTTTCGCCAATTTCGTGTGTACTCGTAAGAAGGTGGCGTTGTGATAACTAGCCTCATTTGTGAAAGGCACACTTCTTTACCACTTTATTACTACTAAGTAGTCCAGGGAGTAAGCACCGGGTTTCCTCAAGACGTTTTGCCTAATCAAGGCGCCCTGGCAAAGTGGCCGGGCGAAGGTGACTCCTCGAGCAATACCGACGTACCAAGGGGAGCAGCAGTGTTCATTAGCAGCAGGAAAAAATTCGCACCATTCTATTTATACGGGACGATCGCAACTTCTCTCGGCATCGTGGCAGCCACCAACGAGGAGCGCCCATTCACCATCGTATTCCTGCTGATACTCTTTGGCTTATTAAGTTGGGGTTTAGGCGAGTACCTACTGCACAGGTTCGTTTTTCATTGCGGTGCGCATTCCATCTGCTCTGGAGCACACGTCTACACGTTGCATCTGGCGCATCATGACGACCCGCAGTCAGTAGATCAACTCTTTATTAGCCTCCGGATGAGCGCGCCCACTGCTATAGTTTATTGTCTGCTGGCATGGGGAATACTAGGGAATTGGCATAGCGTAGCGTATCTGTTTATTGGGCTAGTTGCAGGCTACTCCACTTACGAGTGGCTACACTACCAGGCACACCACGGCAAGCCCAATCGGCGCCTATTCTTATATCTGAAGAAATATCATTTGTTGCATCATGGCGAGACTCCGAATCTGCGCTTTGGTGTAACGTCACCATTGTTTGATTACCTTTTTGGCACATTCGAGCCAGTAAACAACCAGCAAGCTAAATCATCGAATCTCTGAGGAACTTTTCGGTTGTCAGGCTCCAACAGTCTTGCAGCCGATGGACCTGGTTTTCAGGATTTGTTTAGCCAATACTGCCTGGCGGATTTGGTTCTTTTGGCTGCGGGGTGGTTTTGACTGTCGTCCGAATCAGGTTCAGGAGAATCAGGGCCAACGCGACGCTTGATACAGCAAGTACGAGGTAGATTAACCAGGGAGCACGCTCGGTGAACGGCAAGGGTTCAGGCGTGTATTCAGGATTGCTAGTAATCCCACCGACCTCGCTGCGAATTGGCATCGTTGAGAGGTTCAGCGGTAACGCTTTTTCAAAGTCGTAATGGGGCGCGGTGGCCTTAAGGTTACCAAAAAAGAGACGCAGCGGTTGCGTATCTCCTTCCTTCAACTCGAATATCAACTGTCTTGTTGGCGCGGCGGCCTTTATGGATGAGATTGAGAGCGTCTGGTTGCTGTAGTCTGTAACGAGCAACCGTAGCTTCCGAGCATGCTCTTCCTTTTCAAAATTTATGACCAGCGGCCGGCGTTGTTCACCGATGCGCCGCGTCAACTCTCCGGCAGTGACCCAACGTATGTTCTGCGGATCGTCCAGTACCTCGATCTGGAAAGTTCGCGAAAACGCGTCGTCGTGGACCTCGAATATAAGCCGGTCGCAAGGAACCCGGGCGCCAAGGTCGATGGTCCAAGCTGAAGCGGGCGCACCCTGGTTGCGGAGCAATTGATAGGAGGGAACGGCCACCGACCAGGTTGTCAGTTCGCCTGTTTCGCGATCTGCCATCATCACTTTCACCCCGGTGATGGGTGGAGCTTCCTTATCCGTCAGCTCGTCGGCAAAAACACGTACGCGCAGATATCGATACCGGCTCGTGGAGTAACTGACCCGCGATGACTCCACCACCTTATGCTGTCCCTCGAAGCGGAAAATCAGGTCACCACTTTTTAAAGTTTTCCATTCTTTACCCGAATCACTGCCTTCAACGTCGACACGACGTCTGAAGTTGGTCCCGGCGGTCTGAATCTCAACCTGGTTATGATCACCGGCATTCTCATCGAGGTCCAATGAAACTTCACTGGTCTTGGAGCTGACCATAACCTGATTGAAAACGCGTGCGGCTATTTCCCGCTGCTCGTCGACCTCTTTGCGAATGCGCAGCGCATAAGGAAGCTCTCGGCCCGCGTGGTCCTGAAGCCTCAGGTCGGCCAGGTCCTCCCGAGATTTGTCCATCACCTGGAGAGGCACTACCAGGTCGTAAGTCCCGGACGCTCCTGAGGGCAGATTCACTTCCGCGAAGAAGGGCCATGCTGATATTGAAGCCTGAGCAAATGCCGGGATGAACGAGGGCAATATGCAAGCCACGACGACAAGGAGAAGTACTAAAACATGCTTCTTCATTTTGACGCCTCCCGTGAATAGAAAGCCTTGTGATAACCCCAGGCTACCACCAGCAACAAGACTCCGAGCACGAAGAATACAATGATCCGGTAGAGCTGTTGGAGCTCAGCTATATCGACCAACATGGCCTTAATTACGGCTAAGGCAAAGAGGGAAAGCGCGGTCCATCGTACGCTCGCTGAGCGTCGCATGAGGCCAACAGCCGCGAGCATTCCGGCATAAAGCGACCAGAGAACAGAAAGACCCATTTGGCCCAGCCAGCGCTCGTGAGCTGCGTCCTCGGCCAACTTCCGGGCGCCGGCTCGCGCTGTGAAATATGTGTGTGTCTCTACTGAAATGATGAACCAAAGGGTAACAATTCCGGCGAGCAGGATAATCAGCCGCAACGTTTGCTCAAAGATCTCCTTCTGCCTGGCGAGTCTTTGATATATGGCGGCGGCCAAAAATAGACATGCCGTCACAACGAGAGAAGAGAGAAAGTACTTGTTCAGTACCGGGGTAAAGATCGGACGAGAGGCGCCGGGCGTATCCCAAAACAAAAGCCTCACAAAACTGAGTGCAAACAGCGCGCAGCCCAGAATTCTTAGCCAACGGGCCCGGGTTTCAAGGCCAGCCCATAACATCAAGAGCGCTTCAACTGACCAGGCAATCGTTATCCAGTTTGCCCGTAGTTGAATCGGAATCGCAATTGTCACAAGAGTTAGTGCGATGCCGACCATAAACAACGATTCGGTTGGAGTGGTTGCCCGACGATCCAATAGAACCTTCGCTGTCCCCGCGTAAATGAGGGCCATGCCAATCGCAAAGACTCCCATCCAGTCGTGATGATTTGCATTAAGCAAGTGATGAGCAGTGCTGAAGAACACGAAGGGGTTGATCAATAAGAGCACGATGTCTTCGATTGTGCCAGCGTGGCCGCTCATCAGTTGCCTGCCGAGGTGAGCAAGGAGAAAGATCAAGAACACGGCGCCTTGAAAGATCATAACTGCAAGAAGTTTATGAGGGTGATAATTGCCGCCGTACCAAAGCCAGAACAGCAGGTGTGTTCCCACAAAGGCAAGCGAGCTCAACCCCGTCCAGTGTTTGAGCAAAGCCAGTGCGCCGATATCAAGACCTGCGATGTAGGCAAAAAGCGATCGATATTGATCACGGTCGGAGCGCAGGAGTATTGGGGTTAGAAAACCACCGACTAATGCCATGATCGCGATTGCCGGCGCGTTGTAAAGGTAGGCGAGACCTGCAGCCTCGGCAATGAGGATGGCCAGAAAGACAAATGCGGCCGTCTGAGTAGCGAGATGGTAGTAGCCGAAAGCAGCATATACCGACAGATAAAGCAGCACGATGCCGCCCGAACTCAGTATCTGAGAGAAGACCCGCCAGTTTCGTTTGTTATACTTGAATCCAAACACAGTCATGCTTATACCCGCCGCGACACCGATCGCTACACGGCCCAACTCACCAATCCAGCGGTTTTCAAAGGCATACTTCAGGAAGAAAGCGGCCGCAAAAAGAATCACACAAACCGCCGCCCAACCCAGCCAACGACTGCCGATGATTGATTCAATCTGCTCGAGCCCGATTCTTGCGGGACTGAACGAAGGGGCCGGTTTAACTGATGTGCGTGTCTGTTCGGGAGTTATAGGAAAGGCGGACATATCTGCCGGTTGCGGTACAGCCGCACGTTCAATCTGAGGGGCCGCCTCGTTGATTAGGTGTTCCGGTATTTCCAGAGACTCGCGCTCGACAGGCACTGCTAGTAAAGGGATGGAATGAGAGCGCAGCGCCATTTCTATCTCTTCAATGCGGACTTTGAGCTGTTGGATTGCGGCGAGAAGTGCACCTTCACTCGAGTTGGACGAAGACGAACCAAGTACCTGAACAGAGGATGCCCGGAGTTTCGATAACTCTTCAGTGAGTTTTTTCCGGGAGCTAATGGAGATGAGCAGGGCAACGATTGGCAGCACCACTGCCGAGACGACCGCTGCCACGATAATTATTGTCAGGATCAGGATTAGAAGGTCGGCCATTTGCGGGGTTCAGAAAAGCTACATATACCCATCCACACCGGAGGTGCTGCCATCTTAGGAAAACAGTTGCTAGAAGGGGCGTAGTCTATTTGCGGAACTCTCACACTGTCAATGGAGAGTTCAATAACTGGAAAGTTGAAGAGGCAAGAACAATAGGAAGGAAGAATTACCGAAATGAGGCCGAAAGGAGCGGCTCATTTGTTCTCATTGTAAGCCTGTAGTCGCTTCTGCTGTTGATTCGAGCGATAGTTGTCCTCCAGGTATTCCGCTCCTTCGGCGGTCAGCAACAGACGTGAGTGGTCGTCACGGGTTACCAGTTTCTTCTGTGTTAGAAACCAGACAGTAAACTCGAGGTGCTCACGTGGCCTGCCAATCAGTCCTTCAAGATCGCGCGAGAAGATACCAGGATCATCCGGCTCCAGACGCCGCTTTGTGTAGAGCGCCTCAAGCAAGGTAAGGCGGACAATGTGCTCCATTTCAAAATCGTTCTCGGCTTGAGCGCCCGTGGACACGAGTTTCCACCGATCTTTGCGCCGTTGCTGGTGGAGGACGTCATAACGGGCCCGCTTTTCCGGGTCACTCAAGATCTGATAGGCCTCGGTAATCTCTCGGAAACGTTCTTCGTTGCCCGTTTCGCGATTATCCGGATGGAACCGTTGCGCCAGCATCCGGTAAACGCGATTGATGGTTTCCGGCTCAGCGCTCGCGCTGATCTGCAAAACCTCGTAATAGTCGATTATCGGCCCTTTTGGCATATGCTTCTAGCACCTCTATTTTAGCGCCTGAGGTTTAACGTGATTACCGATACGGAGTGTTTCGGCAGCGTTATAGTGAAGGTTTTCTTCGCATGAATGGACGCACGAGTGATAGATATAGCTTCGGGATGCGTGAAACTATTGGATGATTGTAAGGACGGGGCACTGATAATCGTCATCTCAGCCAGCGGCAACACAGTTGCGCCAATCAAATTGATCTGAGTCAAAAAGTCATTTCTTTGATCGGTGTTCACGGCTTTGATGTAAATGTTTTTGCCGTCCGCGGAACGGCTTGCCACTGCGTCTAGATAGGGGACATTCCGTCCCTCTTTGCTTGTATCAAACACGGGGCTACCAGTCTTCAGGTTTAAACGTTCGCTGCCCCTATATTCATTGTAAACCTGATTGACCAAGTATATTGGCGAGACGAAAACGCCGTTTCGCCCGGCCTGGATGATACCGCCGGGCCAGCCGTTCACCAGATCGGATACCGCACTCATCTCCACCAGCGCACCTCGCCGCTCGAAGACGTTCATCAGACGCGCGCCGTAGAGGGCCGCTTCCATTGAATACTGCCGCTCCAGAGGAAGGTCAAGTCCCCACTCGTTGATGGCCAACCGGATCTGACGGTCCGGCAACAGTTCGCGGAGAAGCTGTGCAACCTGTTCGTAAAAGCCTTCATAAAAGAGCGGTCGCGCCATCAGATTCATCGCGTCGCCGGCCATTTCGCCTCTGCCATAGTAATGATGGATCGCCAGATAGTCGATGTTAGTGCCCGCCTCCTTTAGCACCCAGCGGTTCCAGTTCATGTTGTTGTCACCGACGGCAATGAACTTGAGCGTCGGATCGACGGCTCGCATCGCGCGAACGTAGCGATTAAAGTTCTGCGCGTAGGTTTGGGCGTCGGAGTGGCCTCGCACCGAGGACCCCCAGATCTCGTTTCCGATTTCCCAGAGCTTAATGTTGTAAGGTTCCGACTGGCCATGCCGGGCACGCAACCGGCCGTATCTCGAAGTTGCCGGCCCATTGCAATACTCGACCCAGGCTGCTGCCTCCTCAACTGTGGCGCCACGTCCCTCGACGTTAATCGTAATCGTGGGCTCCGCACCGACGGCCGATACCGGCTGCAATGCCTTGCATGAAAAGCAGCACGACCACCAGCCACAAGGTTTTTCTTAGCCGTATCATTAATTCACAAACCTCCGTAATGCATCATTTCAACGTCAGTTACTCTAAGTCAGGAAGGGTTGCTTGCACCCGCTGATCCTTACAGTTGAGTGTTCATTTATCAGCGGGTGCAAGCAACCCTTCCTTACCTGCGAATTCGCCGACGGGCTGTTGTCGCTGATCAGGGTCACTGCTTACCTGGCGCCGAGCAGTATGTCCATAGTGAGCTGATCGAGCCGCTCGTATTTCAAGCCCTTCGAGGAGAGTGCGGCGCGATCGAAATTTTGCGAGAGCAGCGCGGCGGCCGCGGCTTTCTCAAACCTTCTGACGCTGCCGTCGCCATTTGCCTCGGCCGTCTCCGCCAGCAAGGTTCTAATCTCCGGATCAGTATTCCATTGTGCTGCCCGTTCCTTAAGGATTAGATAAGTTCGCATGCACCCGCGCGCAAAATCCTTTACTCCTTCTGAGTCTTCAGACCGGTAAGCATGCGCGTCGAAATGCCGGGGTCCGTCGTAGCCAACATCTTCGAGAAACTTCACTAGCCAGAAGGCAGCCTTGGGGTTGGCCGATCCAAAGCGCAGGTCCTGGTCGTACCTGCCTGGAACCTGATCGTTGAGATCGATATGGAAGAGTTTGCCCGCCTCCCATGCCTGGGCCACGGAGTGCATCATGTTCAACCCCGGCATCTGTTCATGTGCAACCTCCGGGTTAACGCCAACCATGTCAGTGTGATCCAGAGTGGTTATGAAGGCCAGGTATGCCCCCGTGGTGGGAAAGTAGATGTCGGCTCGTGGCTCGTTAGGTTTTGCTTCCAGCGCGAACTTGTAACCGTATTTTCGATCCAGCGAATACTCGCATAGGTAGTTGAGCGCCTCACGCATCCGTTTCACTGCCTGGTCAGGGCGGCGGCAAGCATCGGTTTCGACGCCTTCGCGGCCCCCCCATAAGACAAAAATCTTCGCACCACACTCGGCGCCCAGGTCCATTGCGCGCATCGTCTTTTGCAGCGCATAAGCGCGTACCGACTTAGCGTTGGCCGTAAAGGCGCCATCGCGAAAGACTGCTTCATAGAAGAGATTCACCGTAGCCATTGGCACCACAATGCCATTCTCCTCGCAAACCTTCCGGAACCCGCTGACGATTCTGTCGCGCTCCGCTGCTGTCGCGTCAATCGGCACAAGATCGTTATCATGGAAATTAACACCCCACGCTCCTACCTCAGCCAGCATCCGCACTGCGTCCGGCGGTGAAAGCGTAGGTCGCACAGCATCACCAAACGGATCACGGCCGCGATTCCCGACCGTCCACAAGCCGAAAGTAAATTTGTGTTCCGGTCGCGGTATATACTTGTCTTGCATCATGTTCAATACCTCACTTTGCTTCAATCACCAATTGGCCTTCTCTGCTATCTTGCGTAGCACCGGATAAATCGCGCGGTAAGCAGCATAGCGGTTTTCAAGGAGGGCGGCGGCGAGTGGATCTGTTTCGACGCGTGCCGCGACAGTGACTGACCTTGCACAAGCCTCATCCACGGAAGGCCATACACCCGCGCCAACGCCCGCCAGTATTGCTGCCCCGTAGGCCGCTCCTTCCTCAGCAGCCAGAATCTCGACAGCGTGACCGTACACATCGGCTTGTATCTGTCGCCATAGTGACGAGCGGGCACCGCCGCCGCCCAGTCGAACGGTTTCCACGGGTACGCCCATTTCGGCGAAAATCGTAAAAGTGTCTTTGAGCGAGAATGCCACCCCTTCGAGAATGGCTCGGACAACGTGTGCGCGCGTGTGATTTGCGGCCAACCCCACCAGGGCGGCGCGCGCGCGTGGATCCAGATGCGGAGTGCGCTCACCCATCAGATATGGCGCCCACAAAACACCATCAGAACCGGGCGGGGCGGTAGCAGCCTCGGTGCATAACCGCTCATAAGATTCGTCAGCATGGTCTGCCGCGCCCTCGCCGGCGGCAAACCGATCGCGAAACCATCTGAGAGATAAACCCGCCGCCTGAGTCACACCCATGACATGCCACCGGCCGGGCACTGCATGGCAGAAGGTGTGAACCCGACCACGCCGGTCCAGCGCAGGTTGAGCTGTCGCCGCGAAAACTACGCCCGATGTACCAATGGTCGCACTGACGGCGCCTGGTCTTACGATGCCCATGCCGACCGCTCCGGCCGCCTGGTCACCGGCGCCCGCTGCAACCGGTGTTCCCCGTCGCAAGCCCGTTGCCGCAGCACCTTCATCGGACAAACTACTAGTGATGTCGGGAGACTCGAAGACTGGCGGCACCAAACCCTTATCAATCTCAAATGCAGCGAGCATCTCATTTGACCAACACCGGTGAGCGACATCGAAGAGGAGGGTGCCGGAAGCATCAGCCACGTCCGTTGCGCGGTCACCAGTGAGTCGCAGGCGAATGTAATCCTTGGGCAGCATGACGGTTCGCACCCGTGACCACAACTCAGGCTCATTCTCCCTAACCCACAATAGTTTCGTTAAAGTAAAGTTGGTCAGCGCCGGGTTCGAAGTTAGCTCGATGAGTTGTTCCGCGCCGATCCGCTGGGTCACGGCCTGACACTGCGGGTCAGTGCGCTGGTCGCACCAAATCAACGCCTCTCGCAAGATCTCGTCCCGCCGGTCGAGCAGCACCGCGCCATGCATCTGACCCGAAAGCCCGATACCTTTAATTTCATCCGCGTTGATCTCTGGTTGCTTCAGCACGGCGCGAACAGCTTCTGACGTCGCGCGCCACCAGTCAGCCGGATCCTGCTCAGCCCAACCAGTCTGCGGCGACTTGAAGGCCGCGTGACTGGCTATCTCCGACGCGACGACGCTTCCGGTTTCATCGACCACAATCGCCCGTGTGCCACCAGTGCCGACGTCTATGCCCAACAGTTTCATCTGATGTTTCTTTGCATTAACGGCCGGTTGCGAAGGCCAGTCACCGCGCGCTACTGCCTCCTGTTCCTGCCGCCTGAATTTACAGACCCTCAATTCTCTTAGTCACGGAAGCCAGCGGGGGAAGGTTATTCTCGGGTTTGTCCAAATAGAAGTAAGCGCAGCTTGAGTAATCGTCGTCGCGCTCAAACAGACCGTCTTCAGTCATTTCCACCAGACCTGGGCCCGTGCGGTATAGACGACGATTGTTTTCGATAAACTTTGCGCGGCCGACGGAATAAAGAGAGCCGATTTGTTGGATGGTTACGCGCACATCTTTCTGAAAATACACGGGGTCAGGGATGTGATAGCGGTAAAAACACCAGCGCAAATTTTTCTCATCAGCCACAGGCGAGCCCTGATAGAGATGGGCAAACTGGCCCAGACCCCAGGCCGATCCCACGTAATCTTCTGCCCCGGTGCCGCTCAGGGAAGGGAGTTCCCGGTCACCATCGATATAGATTTTTACTTCACCCTCACCCCACCACGAAGTGAAGTAGGCTTCTCTATTGACGATCACCCCAATGTTGGCACCCAGATATCGGCCCCGGCCTTCCACCCTCGGCAGGAGTTCATAGTCATGTTGTAATCGTGTAGGGTTTTCGCGGCGCCAATGGGAGTGGAAGTAGAGCATGTTCGTCGCATGCTTGTCGCCCAGGGTGTAGTCGATGTCATAAAAGAGTTCGCGCACGTTCGAGGGACTTTGGTTCGTTAGCACAATCTTCATGCCAGTTCGGAAAGGCATCGGGATGAAACAGTTGAAGCTCCGGCCTTCCGGATTCGAGAAAAGCGCCGACTGAAACGTCACAATCTGTCCCAAGCCAACACCAAAGAAATCTCCGACTGGAGCGCTTACGGCCGGGCGAGACGCGCCATCCCAATACATTTCTATCCTGAGACTGCGTAACATTTGGGGGCTGCGGTCCGGAAAAGTCATCCAGATTCTTCGCACCGTTCCGCTCGAGCCCGATGCTTCCGCCAGCGTTATGCTCTTGCCGGCCATTACCGAAACTATTGGAGAGCCCTTACGTCCTGCGTTTGCCTGGGCAGCGCGGCCTTTCTCTGCCTTGGGATTTTCCCCGCTCGCCCAACGCGTCTCTACTCCCTCCGGCATTTCGAAAAGCGATTGGGCCAAGCACACGTGCGCCGTTATGAGTAGTACGGCAAGTTGCGCGAGAGCAGCAACTTTAATGTTATACCTTGTAGGGGCGGAACTCCGTGGCCGCCCCACTAACCGCGCCGGCGCAACGAGGGGCGGCCACGGAGTGCCGCCCCTACAAAATCTTGCCATTCGTCCGTTGCTCATTAGGCTTACCTTAAGTTGCACGCACTGTGCGCCGTTGCAGAATTTGATCCGCCATTACTCCCAACAGAATCACTGCACCCATGACAGCGAAGTTGAGCGAGCTTGGTATGCCCAGGAGATTCACTAGATTCTGCAGCACTTGTAACAATGCCGCGCCAATCATGATCCCGATGATCGAGCCTTCACCTCCGCGCAGCGAGCAACCGCCCAGTACCGCAGCTGCAATGCCGTAGAGTTCAAAAAAATTACCGTGCGAAGAGGGTGAGACCGAGTTTGTGTAGAAAGCGAAGACGATTGCGGCAACGCCAGCCAGGAGTCCCAGAATTATATAAGCGCTAGCTACTATGCGCCAGGAATTGATGCCTGAATACCGCGCTGCCAGCTCATTTCGACCTACTGCGAATAAGTAACGACCGTAGACCGAGCGATGCAACACCACCCACATAACAATGCTGATGATGGCGAAAAGGACGAAGGGTGTGGGGATGCCCAATACGCTGCCGGTAGCGAGGTTGCGGAGCCATTCGAATCCTGCGGCACTACCAAACCCCTTCGTCTCGTCGTTGGCAATGAAGCGGGCCAGTCCTCTGTAGAACAGTAGACCACACAGCGTGACAATGAAGGGCTGAATGTGGAGCTTTGTGATCAACAGCCCGTGAATTGCGCCCAGAGACATTGCAATCGCCAGAATGGCTAGAACTGCGAGGGCTGCCGGCCAGCCCCACTCGGTTAACATCATTGATAGGAGCACTCCCAGTAGCGCAAATACTGAGCCGACTGAAAGGTCAATGCCGCCCGTGATGATGACTATTCCAAGTCCGATGCTAAAGACGCCGTAAGCGCCGATCAGTCGCGCCATGTTCTGGAGATTCGCCGGCGCCAGGAAGCGCGGGTTGAGAACCGCGACCACAGCGCACAGCACAACGAGCAAGATGAAAGTGCCGAGTTCTTTTTTCAAGGTTTCTTCTCAGCCTCTCTTAGTATGAATTTGTATACCGTCGTTTGCGTGTTTTGCTCGCCCGGCTTGAGTATGGTCGAGGGGAAGGCAGGATGGTTTGGAGAGTCGGGATAGTGCTGGGCTTCCAGGCAGAAGCCGTCACGAATGTTGTAGATGCTATTTCTTTTACCCTTAACACCATCAAGAAAATTTCCCGAGTAGAATTGAATAGCAGGTTCTGTGGTCCAAAGCTGAAGCGTGCGTCCGCTTTGTGGCTCGTAGAATTCAGCCGCAAAAGATAACTCTGCCGCCTTCTTGTTAAGAACGTAACTATGGTCGTAACCCTTGCCCACCCGCAACTGCTCATCTGCCTGATTGATCCGGCTGCCGATCGTTGTGCTAGACCTGAAGTCGAAAGGCGTACCTTGAACCAGCCTTAGTTCACCAGTAGGAATAAGTGTGGGATCAACGGGAATGAATCTATCCGCGTTTATCTTCAACTCATGATCGAGAATGTTACCTGAACCCTCACCACGAAGGTTGAAGTAAGAGTGGTGGGTCAAGTTAACGATCGTTAATTTGTCGGTTGTGGCCGAGTATTCAATCCGCAGCTCATTTTTGTCGGTCAAAAAATAGACGGCAGTGACGTCCAGGTTTCCTGGATAACCTTCCTCTCCGTCCTTGCTCCGATAAGAGAGCTCGAGTGCCATACCGCCCGGACGGTGCAATTCGCGTGCTTGCCATACAACCTTGTTGAAGCCGCGAGCCCCACCGTGCAGGTGATTGGCGTCATTATTCCGGGCCAGCTGATAGTCTTTGCCGCCTAAGGAGAACCTGCCCCGAGCGATGCGATTCGCGTAACGGCCAATGAGGGAGCCGAAATATGATTTGTCGCTCTCATAGCCCGCGGGATTGTCGTAGCCGAGGACAATATCGGCCAGTTGGCCGCGGCGATCGGGCGTTTTGAGGCTCACTACCGCGCCGCCGTAGGTGGTAATCCGCGCCTCGAGCCCGTTCTTGTTTGTTAGAGTGTAAATATCAACGGCCCTTCCATCCGCAAGCTCGCCGAAGACCCGCTTGTCTATTCGCGCTGTAACCTTTTGGACCATATGGGCGACCGAGGGCGACATTGTGGCAGCGCCCAGGACCAACGCGAGGCCGACCACGCCCACGCGTTTTAAACATGTCCCCGACTCACAATTCCAAAACATTCCTATTACCTGTGGGGGTCAGGCGGCGCGTTTGCCAACGGCAAGACGCATAATGTTCTCTTCTGTGCATTCGTCGCGCTCGAGAATGCCCGTCAGCACGCCTTCGTGCATTACCGCAACACGGTCGCTGATGTGCAAGACTTCTTCCATGTCACTCGAGATCATCAGGATGGCCACGCCGCTTTGTGCCAATTGCCGCATCAGCGCGTAAATTTCCGCCTTCGCACCTACGTCTACACCGCGCGTAGGTTCATCAAAAATGAAGAGCTTCGGCTCCAGACCGAGCCACTTTGCCAGCACAACTTTCTGTTGGTTGCCGCCACTCAGATTGATTACTCGTTCTTCGATGGATGGAGCTTTGACGTTCAGCTTTTGGCAGATTGCTGTGGCTCCTTGTCGCTCTCGTTTGAAGGATATGAGGCCCGCCTGCGCGTAGCGGTCAAGCGCGGGTAGGGTCACGTTTTCGCGAATCGGGATGTCGGTGATTAAGCCGGCGTGACGGCGGTCTTCCGGAACAAGATAGATGCCGTGGCTGATAGCGTCCTGCGGCGAACTGATCCTCAACTCCTGGCGATCCAGGCTGATCTTAGCCTCCAGCGCGCCGTCAATGCCGAAGATTGACTGCGCAATTTCCGTGCGGCCTGCGCCTACGAGTCCCGCGAGTCCGATGATTTCCCCCTTCCCAATGTTGAATGAGACTTCCTGGTTCGGGTAGCGTCTGGTGCGCAGCTTTTCGACTTGGAAATAGCCAGGCGATCCTTTCATCTCCGGGCGTTGATAAAATTGCTCAAGGTCACGGCCAACCATCATCTTTACCATCCGTTCGTGCGTGATCTCTTCACGCGCGAGCTCGCCGACATTGGCGCCGTCACGGAGAACGACGACGCGATCCGCAATCTGTTCAATTTCGCCCAGACGATGCGAGATGTAGATTATGGCCACGCCCTGCCCCTTCAACTCTTGAACAACTTCCAGCAGTCGCCCCGTTTCCGTGAGCGTCAAACTCGAAGTCGGCTCGTCCATGATGAGGATCCGAGCGTCCAAAGAGAGCGCCTTGGCAATTTCAACCATTTGTTGTTGCGCGATGGAAAGACGTGCGAGTGGCGTATCGGTGGGAATATTCAGGCCCAGTCGATTGAGGTGGACGGCAGCGTCCCGGTGCATACGTTTGTTATCAATCAATCGCAGGAACCCGCCGCGCAAGGGTTCGCGACCCAGGTACACATTCGCCGCCACGTCGAGATTCTCGAGAACGTTCAGCTCCTGGTGGATAAAGCTGATGCCGAATCTAGTAGCGTCGGCGACTGCCTGAATGGCCACCGGCTCGCCGTCGATTCGGATTTCTCCCGCGTCGGGTTGATATACGCCACCGAGAATCTTCATCAGGGTGGATTTGCCCGCACCATTCTCCCCTGCGAGGGCGACGACTTCGCCTAACGCGATCTCGAAATTGACGCTTTTGAGCGCGTGCACACCTCCAAAGCGCTTATCAATGCCACGCATCTGCAGAATGGGGTCTTTCATTTGAAGAACGAATCCTTAAGACCGACCACGCAGCTCATTGATTTTCTGCGTAAAGTCTGCAACGTTGTCGTGCTTAATGACCAGCGTTGGCACAAAGATCTGCTTGTTTGCGGGGATGACCGAACGATCACCTTGCAATACCGTGTGCATCATCTTGATGGCCTGATAGCCGAACTCGTAGGGTTGCTGTACTACCGTAGCGTATATCGAGCCATCTTTCACACCTGCCAACGTTTCGTCTTCCTCGTCGAAGGCTATCAATTTCACCTGGCCCACCTTGCCTGCCTCCCGCACTGCGTTAAGAATGGCCGGGCCGTTATAACTCCATAAGCCGACGAGGGCCGCGACGTCGGGGTAGCGCACGAGTGTATCGGAAACGTTCGACTTTGCCCGAACCCGATCAGTGTCGTCCGTGCGGACATCGATGATCTGCACTGCTGACCCCTGCAGTGTTTCGCGGATTCCCTGATAACGTTCCTGCGCGTTGCGAGCGTCGAGCTTGCCGACGAAGAGCATAACCTTTCCGCCCTGGGGCAGAACCTCTTTGATTAATGCGCCTGCCTGGCGCCCGGCGGCCACGTTATCTGTGCCCACATAGAAGGCGCGATCGCTTTTGGGAGCGTCGGAGTCCTGCGTTACTACGATCACCTGTTTCGCCGTTTCATTGATCATCTGGATTTGGTTATCAGGATCAACAGGACTGATGGCGATGCCTTCAACGCCCTTTGCCAACAGGTCGTCCACTACGCGTTTCTGTTCCGCTGCCGTGCCATCGGAGGGAATCCTGAATTCGACAACGAGGTCATTCAATTCGGTATCAGCCTTCTCAGTCCCGCGTCGCGCTATGGTCCAGAAATCGGAGGCGTTATTCGTCACAAAAGCGAGACGCAGATTTTTCGATGAATCACCACTGCGAGCACATGCGGCTATTAGAAGGCACGTGCAGATTAGCCCATACCGGATTAGTGATTTCATGCTGTTCTCCCATAAAGTTCTGATTCCATAGCGTAGCCTTTCGGGTGTTCCTGGTGCCATTTCCAGGGCCGAACCAATGATCGTTGCAAGTTCGGGTCGCCGTGGCTGCCAACCAAGTACGTCACGCGCGCGACTGGCATCAGCAATCAGGTGAGAAGGATCGCCGGCACGCCGTCCCTGTACCTCTACCTTGATATCCCTCTGCGTAACGCTTCTTGCTGAGGCGATTACTTCGAAGACTGAATATCCGTGGCCGTTCCCTAAGTTGATTGCCGCTGACAAATTACCAACCCGCAGATAATCGAGCGCCAAGGCGTGTGCCTCCGCCAGGTCGGCAACATGAATGTAGTCGCGCACGCAGGTTCCATCAGCCGTTGGGTAGTCGTCGCCAAAGACGGTGACATGCGGAATGGTGCCCTGTGCTGCTTTCAAGACGAGCGGGATCAGATGAGTCTCAGGATCGTGGTCTTCACCTCGTTCCGGAGTTGCCCCGGCCGCGTTGAAATAGCGCAATGCGACGAACTTTAGATCATAGGCGCGATCGTAATTCCCCATGATACGCTCAATGAAGAGCTTCGACCAACCGTAGGGGTTAGTTGGGTTTTGGGCGTGATTCTCATCGATAGGAACAGTTATCGGTTCACCGTAGGTTGCGCAGGTCGAAGAGAACACCACTAGCCGCACCCCAAGCGAGACCAGCGCGCCGAGGAGCCTGATTCCTTGTTCCACATTGTTTTCGAAGTAGAGCGCAGGCGCGAGCACTGATTCGCCAACGTAGGCGAAAGCGGCGAAGTGGATGCACGACTCGACGTTATGTTCCTGGACCACTCGGGTGATCAACTCCCGATCACCCACGTCCCCTTTATAAAACGGCACGTTGGGCGCAACGGCGGCGCGTTTCCCACGCGAGAGATTATCCAGCACGACGCATTGCTCGCCTCGCGCGCGCAATAGCTCCGTCGTGACGCTGCCAATGTAGCCGGCACCCCCGGTTACGAGAATCGCCATAATAAACCTCGACTGGCTCTCAACGTTACTGCTGCTCAACTCTTTGGGGCGCGAGACTTGTCACCGCTTTCCAATGTGAGACATTCCACTCAAAAGCGGTGACAAGTCTCCGCACTCCAAAGAGTTGAGCATGTGCTTTACGCCCGTGCAGGCTTCTGGCGGCGCAGTCTGAGATGACCAAATGAAGCGCTGCCCGGGCTAGAGCCGCTGAAGATATGTGGCTTGTGCCCAGTCAACGCTGCAAACTGCTCTGCCACTTCCGCAACCGCGCCTGCGGCATCGCGTCTTCCCAGTATGACGACCGTGCCGCCGCTTCCGCCGCCCGAGATCTTCGCTCCGTACAGTCCCCGATCTTCTCCCGCATCCTTGATGAGCCGCACAATCGTATCGGTACCACCTGAACCGAGTTCGCACGCCGAATAGCTGGCGTGCGACTGATACATCAATTCACCCAATAAGCATAGTTGTTGTTCACTGATGCCGCTACTGTTACAACGCAACAACTCTGCAAACACGCGGACCCGAAAACTTTCGCAGACAGCATGTTCAGTGGGCGTCCTGACAGCATACGTTTTTTCCGGATGTACACTAGTGACCGGATCGGTCGTGCCGCCATAGCACCGCAAAAAATCGCTTCCTTTGATTCGATCCGGCAATTGTGTGGAATAGTTCTCCGCAAACCCGGAAATCGGGATATTGGCCAGATAGCCGTGCCAGCGCTGGTCTTCGATCAGGACACTTTCGTTGTGCTGTGTGCTCTTTAGGCCGGCAAGGTCGGCAATGATTCGATACCCGATAAAGGCACCTACCCTGACTGAACCGTAATCGGCTCCCCCGACTGAATGGCTTACACCCGAATCCAGTCCCCAAACCGCGAGCTCGTCGGGTAGTTTGATGCTTCCCAGAATTTCCGCGGGCTGACAAAGAAGCGCGAGCAGTTGGTGCGCCTCACCGCATGCTGAGGTCATCTGGTCCATGACGCCGCAGGGTGCCCCCACGAGCAGGTTTTCAACGAGTTGGCAGAGAAGCGCGAGTTTGCGCGGCTCGAGCGGGATTGAGAATGCCGCGGCCACTGCGCTCATGGTTGCTACCTCGAGCGCCGCTGATGAACTGACGCCCTTGCCCTCAGATACCGAGGAGGAGATCAACAAACGAGCTCCTTGAGCGAAGCGAATCCCACACTCACGCATCAGCACGAGGAAAACACCTGCCACATATGCTGCCCAGTGGTTTCCACCAGTCGCGGCGAAGTAGTCCCTCGCGGCCTCATATTCTATCGGTTGGCCATCACGCTCAAAATCTGCCAGCGGCATCTCAAACAGTGCGTCACGCCGCTTGTCTCCGCCAAGACTCACAATGCGCAAGGTGCGCGAGTCGTCTTTCTGCAGGGCGACCAGCGTAGCTGCGGCAATCGGCAGTTCCAACACCAGCGAACCCGAGTAATCAGCAATGCCTCCCATTACGTCGAGTCGCCCCGGGGCCCGGGAGATGAAGAGTTCAGCGTCGGTGTCGAAGAGCGTCCGGGCTGCCGCGGAATTGTTTGTCCCCAGGGTGTTAAGCGTGTCGATAAATGCAATTACGTCAGACAATTGACGGACGTTACCGTGAACGATTTCGTAGCTGGCATTGGGTCTTACTCCTTGCGTCGTCATGGTCAACTCGCCTTTGTATCAGTTGAGAAGGCCTCGCCGATTCAAAGCATCACGCAACAGTGGTTCAATCTCTCGCCTTATGTGCTCGTTGGCGTAGCCCACCCAGGCGATGTCTGCGTCGATACGCAAGGGCGTACTCAGATTCCTGCCTCGCTCGTCAGTCACAATCACGCCCGTCTCCCGGGCAATTAATTCGGTGCACATGTCGTAGGGGTGGCAACATATTCCCAGCGAGAAGCCACGACGATTGATTACTGTTTCGATCAGGGGGCGCAAGTCGGCGACAAAACGATCATGACCCATCATGAGTTCATAGAGCTGACCGCCGGTTGAGAGATACTGATCTTCAAAGCAGTGTGCCTTGCCCGGCTCGACTGGGCCCAGCGCCCCCCGCACAATCTCCTCATCAATGGCTGCGAGTTCGTCTCGCGCTCCGGGGAAGAACCGCGCAATCATCGCGAAGCCGTGACGTATTGTTTGGGCTCGCGAGGGGCGCGGATGCAGCGGATGGCGTTCACCACTGAGCCGGTTGAATCGTTCACCGCCGGCTCCTTCGCCGCGCACGGCAAAGAGCGAATCACAAAGATGCTGTTTAACGAGCGGAATCTCAGTCTGCACAGCAAGTTCAATGTCTCGCAAGTTAGTTTCATTCCCTCGATTTTTTGCGGCGCCAGTTAACACCCAGGCACTCCGCTTCTGGTACATTATTCCGCGGGTTCCGTCTATAGGATCGACTACGACCTGCCACACCGCATCAGCCTCACTTAATCCCCGCGGCAAGGTCATGCGCCCGCCGGAGATACCTTCGGCGATTAGCACGAGTGGCCGCTTCTCCGCGACCTCCTGCTCAAACAGCTCGACAATCAACTCCTCGCTGATTCGATCAATTGCGTATATGGTATCGCCTTCAGACTCGTCGTCGGTTACCTGAGCGAGTTCTTCGATTGCCACCCGCTCAGACTCCTGCACCACCGCATCGCGCACTCGTTCATGGATGCGGCGGATTGCCGCAACCATTTCATTTTTGTCATCCGAATCGCTCGTCACTGTTTATCCTGCACAGTATGCTTGTAATGTGTGTCTGGCAGCTCGCGCAGCTCTGCTGCTTTCTCTTCTGGGGCAGTATCAGACAGAAAATTTCCTCCCCCAATCTCCGGTCCGGCCAGATACTTGAGCAGGTTGGGGCGTCGCAGCGGGGGATGAAACTCGATGTGAAAATGAAACCCACCGTAATCGCCCCCATCAGTTGGGGCCTGGTGGAGCGGCATTACGTAGGGGAAAGGCATTCGCCACAGATTGTCAAACTTGATCAGTACTTGCCTGAGCAAAGCAGCAAAATCGCGCAACTCGTCTGTCGATAGCGTTGCAATACTTGGGTGCGTTGCTTTGGGTGCGATAAAGACTTCGTAGGCGTAACGCGCGAAGTAGGGAAGAAAAGCGACGGTATTATCATTCTCGCAGATTATGCGACGCCCATCCTCGCGTTCCGACCGCAGCACGTCCTGGAAGAGGATTCGCCCGGTCTCCCGTCTGTGGCGTTCTCCGGCGCGTGCCTCGGTTTCAATCGTCTTAAAAACAAAGTTGGTCGCGTATATCTGGCAATGGGGGTGCGGGTTAGAGACACCGACGGCCTCTCCTTTGTTTTCAAAGATCAGCACATGCTCGATATCGTCGCGCTTCCCAAGCTCGCGATACTGCTCCTGCCAGACTCGCAACAGTTCTTCAATTTCCGAAACAGCCAGTTCAGCCAGCGCCAGGCTGTGGTTGGGACTGTAGCAGACCACCCGTGCGATACCACGCGCTGGTCGGTTCTGAAAAATCCCCGGGGGACGGGAGAGGCTCTGCGGCGCATCGAGACCGACCGAAGGATGGTCGTTGTCAAATACGAATGTACTGGAGTAATCGTCGTTCCTCTGACCGCTCACTCGCAAGTTTCCGGGACAGAGATAACAATCGGGAAGATATTCCGGTCGCGGTTCATTGTCGTGCTCCAGCGTTTCGCCACTCCACGGGCGATTCTGACGGTGCGCGGCAACAATTACCCATTCCTCACGTAGTGGGTGCCAACGCTCTTCCCAGACCATGGTTTTCTATTTAATGAAAACTCTAGGTGAACAAATCAACTCCTTGGAGCAGTGCGGGGACTTGTCACCGCTTTCCAAATAGAGACATTACTACTCAAAGGCGGTGACAAGTCCCCGCACTCCAAGGAGTTGAGTCTCTCTTAGCAATTTATTCACAGTTTCGTACCTACCCGCTTCACGCCAGCGTAAGTTGAAGTCGGGTCACCGAAGCCGGAGCAAAGCGGTAAACCAAGGGGTCCGCTCCGGCGGCGAGCTGATCGTCGCGCGGCTGAACCGCGCGGGGGTTCTCAAAAGTGTTGTGCGCGTGGACATCGCTGTCAGTGAGAACACGCACCTGGGCGGAACTCACGCGCGCGCCGCGCACTGCAATCTCGGTTTCCCGCGTCTCGCTGAGATGCGGAAGTTGGTCCGGCGCGGCCGTTTTTCACGAAGACCGATACCGTCGCCAGTTGTAGCTGTCAGCGAAACAGCCGCCGGGATAGCGAATGACGGGCGCTTTGATTCGCTTCAACGCATCGACAATAGCGGTGCGAATCCCACCGGTGTTTGGCACGCGCGATGTTTCGCCAACCCAGATTCCGTCATAGACCACGGCGCCGAGGTGTTCGACGAAGTGACCGTAGATGTTAGGGTGAATGGTACCGATCCCCTCATCGAGGAGAACTTCTATACGCGAGTCGGCCGCTCGCGATGATTGGACCAGATTCCGCCGTGTTGACAGCCCTACACCGGCGGCGACTGTGGCGCCCAGAAATTCTCGTCTTCTCACCTTCATCGTCTACTATTGCTTCAATGTCTGGACGGCTACGGAGTCCCAGTTGTTCTCTGTGGAACCGAACCCGTACACCATGACCTTGAAGTTCTGCGGCATCCCGCGAACTAAGCGTTCAAGTCCAACTTCCCCGTTGAGCATAAAATAGATATGGTCACCACGCCGTCCGACTCCAAGCCGTACATTTTTCTCTTTTGTAGCCAGTTTGCTGTTGTCGACGCGCTCCATACGGCCGTCTACGCTGACCCACGCCTCGAAGATCCCGTCGCTTCGTAGAAGCCACTCGATCCGGTTTGCCGGATTGCCATCGAAAAGTATGGCCACGATTGCAAATCCAGGCGGGAACGCTTCTTCTCCAGGCTGCGGGTGGCGCGGTCCAACCTTGGCGAGTGATGCCTCAACGAAAAAACGATCGCCCTGGAAATGTCGCCGGGAAATTGCATCAACTCCCTGACCAGTTGGCGCGCTTCTTCTAAACGATTGAGTTTGAGCAGTGTTTTCAGGAGCAACGTTAAATAGGCAGCCGAGGCAGCTTCGCGCGGGATAAGCCGCAAGTATTCCAGCGCCAGTTGATAGTTACCCGCCTCTCCATAGAGTCCTGCCAATTTCAGATTGATGTCGGGCCGAGCGGGTGCAAGCTTGTGACCGGCCAATAACATCTGCATCGCTCTTTGGGGACGATCCATCGTGACGTAAAGCTCGGCGAGATTGATGTAGGCCCCGACGTGTGTCGGCGAGATGGCAACTGCGCGGCGAAGCAATCGCTCAGCCTCAGCCGTCCTGTTTTGCTGAGCGCGAACGACACCGAGCAGGTTAAGTGTGTCAGGATCACGCGGCCTGCCTGCCAGCACCGAGGTAAGAATTGTCTCCGCTTTTTTCAGGTTTCCCGCACTAATCTCTGAGGCCGCCTGCTGCAAACGAAGAAGACTGATTTCTTCAGTGCTCACGGTTTGTGCTTGAGTTACTACTGTTACTGGAAATAGCAGCCAAGCAACACATAAAGTTCCTCTGAGCGCGTGAGTTGCAGGCGCCAGGCCAAAACAGCAAGTCTTTCTCAGGATGAGGAGGAAATTACTCATGGAGTCAAACCGCGTGGACTGATCGACTATTTTGCACGAACTTACACCAACTATTTTGTTCGTGCAATTTCGTGTGATTAGTGGATGACGGTCGCCATACGAGGTGAGTGCTCAGAATCCATGGCTCTATCCTGAACAACTGTTGCACTTCTTACCAAGTATTCATACAACTTGAAGAACTTTTCGTTAGGTATGCGACCAGCCAAATCAACCGAGAGTTCGCGCCGGATTCCATTGACAAAGAACATATCAATCTCACCTTTGTTCTTCGCTGGTATCTTGCCGCGAAATTCACACTCGAAGAAGTCTTTCACTAAGGCGTAAGTCGAGCCTGAAATATTGATCCGTCCGGCTGCGCCAGATGATTCAAAGCGGCTGGCGGTATTGACAGTATCTCCCCAGACGTCATACGAGAATTTCTCGCGTCCCACAACGCCGGCCACCAGACTGCCCGAATGAATACCAATGCGGATCTGCCAGTAGGGACGCTTCTCAGCCATCTCCTTCTCTCGCAGCCGCGAGACCAACTCTTGGATCTCGAGCGCCGCAAGAACGCAATCGAGGGCATGGGTCTGATTAGCGACCGGCACGCCGCCGACAGCCATGTAAGCATCGCCAATTGTCTTGATCTTTTCCAGTTTGTGCTTACCCGCTATCTGATCAAACTGACTGAAACAACTGTCCAGTTCTTCAATTAACTGCTGTGGTGTGAAGTGTTCGGCGATTTGCGTAAAACCCACAAAATCCGTAAACAGCACTGACGCGCTTTGGTAATCAACAGGCCGCACGCGCTCTGTCTGTTTCAACTCCACCGCGATGCTCTCAGGCAACACATTCCGGAGTAACTGATCCGATTTTCTGCGTTCCTGGTTCAGGTTCTGAGCCAACACCTGCACCAGGACGCCTGTAAAGAGCTGCGCAAACATCAGGTTGGCCGCGACATCCAGAAACCGATCTCTGTCATTTGTGTACTGCGTAATCCATTCTGGAAATCTCTGTTCGATTATCAGCAGCGCAATCGCCGCCCCCGTAAAAACAACTATGGCCAGCATCGTTCGCCAGACTTTCCCAGAAAGAATAATGGCCGCTACCAGAGCCGAGATTAAGTAATAGTGAGCGCCGCCCCGCGATCCTGCATTATGCAAGGCGTTAACAAAGAGAAATCCCACAATCAGAAGCACAAATGGCCAGTAAAGGTAACTGTAGCCATGGCGAAATCTGGACAGAAAATAGAAAAGGAGAAAGAGAATGCCGGTCCCAAGATTCAAAAACAGGAGAAACAGGTAATCCTGCTGGCTCATCAACAGAAACGAACCACCAATGTTAGCGACCGCGCTCAACAAGGTAATCGTGTTGAAGAGACGGTGCTCGAGGGCAAAGCGGCGCGGATCTCCAAAGAGCAAAGAGGTAAGAGAAGCAAGTAACTGCAACACAGCTTTTGTTTAAGCCCCGAGCCTTTCACCTATGAGTCGGTCTTTGGAGCGAGAGCTTACTCGATTTAAGGGACAGGTTGTAAGGGATGACCGCTCGTTCCGACTAATGAACGGGGGGCGCCGCACTTTGGGCTGCCTGCTTCTAAGTTGCATTGCAGATGGATCGCAGAATAGGGAATGTTGCAAACCAGTAAGTATCGAAAGAGGCAACATGTCCGGAAGGCCCGAGCTTGAAATTTTTTTCCAATCCCAAAAGAGCTGTCAGAAGATGGCTACTCCTCAACCTGCAGCCCTGCCGCGACCTCGTTCCGCTGATGTCTCAATCGATGGAACGCAGACTCGGGTTTAGTGAAATCTTGAGGCTCAGACTGCACCTCGTGATCTGCGTCTGGTGCGCTCGCTATTTGCGGCAGATCAAATTGCTGCGGAGGGTTGCCAGGAGCGGTAGCGGAATTGATCAACCGGATAACTCTCTGACAACCACCCTCAGTGCAGAAGTTCGCGCCCGCATCGCCAATTCTCTGGGCCAAGGTTCATCCACAGATTGCACAGATTTCACAGAAAGAAAATAAGAAAAATCAGAGAGACCAGTTAGATAGGGCAAAGGATCTAAGTCAGCTGTAACCCCCCGGGCTACCTTGCTTACTCCATTTCTTGTGTTCTTAAGTCTGTGAAATCTGCGGAATCTGTGGATCAAAACGCCCGCATCGCCAATTCTCTGGGCCAAGGTTCATCCACAGATTGCACAGATTTCACAGAAAGAAAATAAGAAAAATCAGAGAGACGGCTAAATAGTGGCAAAGGATCTAATTAGCCCATAAACCATTGGCTGTTTGGAAAGCCGCTATCAGCAACACGCCGAGACAGGATCTTCCGTCAGCCACTAGTTTCTTGGCTATTTTTTATGAAGCCATTTCTGTGTTTTGAAATCTGTGAAATCTACGGAGTCTGTGGATCAAGAGATTTGCTGGCAAGCTGTGTAAGGAAGCAGTGTGGTCTACGACTAATAGCATGAAGGAACGGTCGAACTACAACGAGGAATAGGATCGAGGAAATAAGATCATGCGGCGCAGAGTACTAGTGAAGAGGAGGCTTCGACGTAGAAGAATAAGCGTGCGAAGAGCAGCGGCAAGACAGAGGCTGCCGTTGGCGTCGAACAGAGCAACCGAGGATATATCTACCTCCACTTGTGATTTGATTAGCGCGGGACTAACCGATCCCTTTCGAGGCTAAAAAAAATGGCGGGCTAAAACCGAACTGATAAAAGAAGGTCCCCGCAGATCGCGTGGGTGAGATCATGGAACCGACAAGTTCTAACAGTATTGGTGTGTACGAAAGCCCGCATCAGCAGATTCTTTTGCCGTCAGAGAAGGGTCTGGACGCCAACAAAAACTCAAACAGCTCGGCTCCAGAAGTGATCTCGGCGTTGAGAGCACACTGGCCGGAATACTTGATGGAAGCTGCCGAGCTTGGAGTCTTCATGATTGCCGCGTGCATATTCAGTGTGCTTCTGTTTCATCCTGTTTCCCCGGTCACTCAATTACTTCGCAGTGAAACGTTGAGGCGCGTGGCTATGGGCACTGCCATGGGCTCAACAGCTATAGCGATAGTATTTTCACCATTCGGCAAGCGCTCAGGAGCCCATTTCAATCCCGCCGTTACGCTCGTCTACCTGAGGCTAGGGAAAGTTAAGCCCTGGGACGCAGCCTTCTACACACTGTTTCAATTCAGCGGCGGGATTGTTGGCGTGGTGCTGGCTTCTATGCTGCTCGGCAATCTGATCACCGATAGAGCGGTGAATTATGCGGCGACGGTTCCTGGTTCATGGGGTGTCTTCCCGGCATTTGTGGCTGAGGGTGTGATCTCCTTTATCCTGATGTCGACCATTCTGACGGTTTCTAACACCAAAAGGCTGGGCCGTTGGACCGGACTATTTGCCGGCGCGCTCGTCGCTACCTACATCAGCATCGAATCACCCATTTCCGGCATGAGCATGAACCCCGCGCGCACGTTTGGTTCTGCGTCAGTGGGAAGTATCTGGAGTTCTCTGTGGATCTACTTCACGGCGCCTCCCCTGGGCATGCTGATGGCGGCTGAAACTTACAAACGTTTAAAGGGCGACGCTGCAGTGGCGTGCGCAAAGTTGCACCACCACAACAACAAGCGTTGCATCTTCCGGTGCAATTTTGAGAAGTCACGCAAGCTGTCAGCTTGTGCAGTCTAAAAAGAAAACCACGCAGGCCAATAGCTTGCGTTGACCGAAGGAGATTCAATTCATGAAACATCGCAGGTTATTAATAGGTCTAGCCTTGCTCGTATCTGCGCTGGCCGCTCAATTACCAGTAGCTATGGCCACGCGCAGGCCCAAGACCACGAAGTTCTCAGTACGCATTGAAAACATTTCCAGTGCCGACGGGCAGACCGCCGCTGACGGCAGCAAGTGGCCCTTTGCTCTCAGTCCCGGGATGTTTGTGCTTGACAAGAAAAATGGCGTGCTCTTCTCCGAAGGAAAGCCGGTTCGACGAAACGGGCTTGAGGCTCAGGCTGAGGATGGTAATCCATCGGGCTTGATCGGTTCTCTCGAGAGGATGCACCACGCTGCCGGCTTACACGGAGTTTACAACACACCTGTAGGCGCGATGGGCCCAGGACCGATTGGCCCGGCGGGGTCATATAAATTCAGCTTTGAGGCAGCGCCAGGAGTGAAGTTGTTTGTCGCATTCATGTTTGGCCAGTCGAACGATCTCTTTTATGCGCCAGACACAACAGGCATTGCCTTGTTCGATACTAAGGGCAGTCCGATCAGCGGTGATGTTACTGAAAAGCTAATTCTCTGGGATGCAGGTACAGAGGTTGATGAGGAGTTGGGTGTAGGGGCTAACCAGGCTCCGCGACAGAAGGCGGCAAACACCGGAGCTGAGGAGCGCGGGACAGTCCGTCGAGCGCAAGAGGTGCGATTCTATGGGAAGAATGAAGAGCTCTTTCGCGTAACCATAGCAGCAGAAAACGGAATGTAATCGCGGTGCGAGCTGTCAGCTTGCTGTCAATTAGTCGGCTGACCTGACAGCTTGGCAAACGTGGGAAGCCCAAGCTGACAGCTTGCGGTACAAAAGGAGAAGACTATGAAAACGATCATTAGGTTTTTCGCGGCGGCCGTGACTCTCGTAACCGTGAGCTCCCTGGCTGGAGCACAAGTAGCAGAGAGGAAATCTCTGACTATTGAAGGCGCAAGAAAAGTGATCGCCGCTGCCGAGGCCTATGCAAAAAAGAACAATGCTCCGGGCGGAGTGATTGCCGTGGTTGATGAAGGCGGAAATTTGATGGCCCTGGAACGGATCGACGGAACGTTCGCCGCGGGCGCAAACATCTCCATCGGCAAAGCTCGGACGGCGGTACTTTTTAAACGACCAACAAAAGCATTTGAAGACATTATTAAGAACGGCCGGACGGCGATGGTGGCCTTACCCGATGCCTACTTTACGCCCCTACAAGGAGGGGTGCCTCTAACGATCGACGGCCAGATCGTTGGCGGCGTCGGTGTGAGCGGCGCAGCAAGCGCCCAGCAGGATGAGGAATTGGCGATTGCCGGGGCGAACGCCTTTTCCAGCGACACAAAGACCAGCGCGGCGCCTGTGAATAGCTCTGTCCTGTTCTTTAACAAAGACCAGGTGAGCACCTCTTTTGCGAAGGGCACAGTACTGCTTGATGGAACAAACCGCAATTACATGGTGCACACAAGTCGACGCGAAAAGCCGGGGTTAGCAGAGATTCACACATTGGATACCGATATCATTTATGTGCTCGACGGCACGGCGACTTTTGTTACGGGTGGTACAGCGGTCGAGACGAAAGAAGTGGCAGCCAACGAGGTGCGGGGAACGCGCATTGATGACGGTGAGACTCGGCAGTTAACAAAGGGCGATGTGATCATTGTGCCGAGTGGCACTCCACACTGGTTCAAGGATGTGGGCGGCACATTTCTTTACTACACGATCAAGGTGCGATAGCGAGTGGAAGGGGAATGCTATGAAGCCAATCCGGATTTTCGCAGCCGTATTAGTTTTGACTGGTTTGCTTTGTATCGCCGTACTCGGAGTTACACAACTTCACGCCAAGGCCCAGACGATGCCCTTCGTGCCGGCCGGTAAATCGGAAGCAGTGATCGATCTAGCTAGTGCCGAAGGATTGCGGCTCGTAAAAGGCGCCTGGCGATACAGCGACACAAAAATTGTAGAAGTGGACTTTACCGGACCTGGGGCCGACGGCCAGCCCACCGGTTCAGCGGTTAAAACCTACGATTATGCGCCCCACGCCGGGAGTGCTGATTTCGATGATTCTCGCTGGGAACAGATTGAGCCGACGACCTTGTCCAAGCGACGTGGTGCGGGCCGGCTTTCGTTCAACTGGTACCGCATAAAGCTAACAATTCCCGAACGGGTTGGGGATTTCGATCCGACTGGCGCGACCGCGGTTTTTGAGACGTCGTTGGACGACTATGCGGAAATTTGGGTTGATGGCGAACTTGTGCGCGCCGCCGGACAAATGGGGGGATCGGTCGTTGGGGGCTGGAATGCTGCCAACCGCCTAATCGCGGGCCGCAACGTCAGGCCCGGTCAAGAGATCCAACTAGCTATCTTCGGGATCAATGGCCCACTTTCGAATCCGCCCACAAATTTCATCTGGATGCGCTATGCGAAGCTGGAGTTCTATAAAGGTACTGCGGAGCCGCTAGCGATCACACCGAGCGAGGTGAATGTGGAAGTTGTGCGAAAGGATCCGGCTATAAATGAGATCATTGGCCCCAATCCCAAGATTTTCAAGCTGGCCGATGGGTTCAAGTTCACGGAAGGTCCAATCTGGGTAAAGCAGGACGGCGGCGGCTATCTGCTGTTCAGTGATCCAAACAGTAACATCATCTACAGATACAAGCCCAATGGGAACGAACCCGGACAGCTCACCGTATTTCGCAAGCCTAGCGGCTACTCCGGGGCCGACATCGCGGAGTACGGGCAGCCTGGTTCTAATGGGCTGACGCTGGATCCACAGGGTCGCTTAACATTCAATCAACACGGCAATCATCGCGTTATCCGCGTCGAGAACGATGGTTCCGACACGGTCCTCGCCGATAGTTATCAGGGCAAACGGCTTAACAGTCCAAACGATCTGGTTTACCGGTCAGATGGCACGCTATTCTTTACCGACCCTCCGTTTGGATTGCCGAAGTTCTTTGACGACCGCCGTAGAGAGTTGCCATTTAGCGGAGTCTTTTCAATCTACAGAGGCAAGCTGCAGTTGATTACCACCGACTTTAGCGGGCCAAACGGCATCGCGTTTTCGCCGGATGAAAAGTACCTGTATGTCGGGAATTGGGACGAAAAAAAGAAAGTCGTTATGCGTTATGAAGTCAATGCCGACGGCACCGTGAAGAACGGAAAACCCTTCTTCGACATGACCGGCGCTACGGGTGAAGACGCGCTCGATGGAATGAAAGTGGATCAGAAGGGGAACCTTTACGTTTCCGGACCGGGCGGACTCTGGATCATCTCAGCCGAAGGAAAACACCTGGGAACGATCATTGCGCCTAAACATCCACATAACTTCGCGTGGGGCGATGCGGATGGCAAGACTCTGTACCTTTGCGCCCGCAGCGGACTTTACCGCATTCGCGTGAATATTGCTGGCATCCGTCCGTGAAAACGGATGTAGGGGCAGAACTCCGTGGCCGCCCAAGCACTCGCCACTTTAATTTGAGCTATATGGAGGTACCAATGTCCATCGAAACCAATTTCGTGGGAAACAAAACTTTGGCCCAAAAGTTGGGAGAATTTCTTATTCGCTATGGCTTGGTGGTCGTACTTGGCTGGATTGGCGCGATGAAATTTACAGCCTATGAAGCTGAGGGTATTAAGCCTTTGGTCGCCAGCAGTCCGCTTATGAGCTGGATGTATAGAATCCTCAGCTTGCAAGCAACGTCAAATGTGATAGGTATAGCAGAACTTACTGCGGCATTACTCATTGCGATTCGCCCCTTCTCGCCGAGGTTGTCTGTGATCGGAAGTATCATTGCGGTGCTTACATTTCTTACGACGCTGACTTTTCTATTCTCTTTGCCTGGCTGGGAGAAGAGCCTGGGCGGGTTCCCGGCGCTATCCGGTTCAGGAGGGTTTCTGCTCAAGGATCTGGTCTTGCTGGGAGGCGCTTTTTGGACGCTTGGGGAATCGCTGGCTGCGGCGCCCGCTCATGCTTCGGCTTCTCGCCGTCATTTCAGGGATCCTGCGTCTGCTTAGGCCATCGCCATCACAGGGAATGAATGAAGACATAAATGCTGCTCCAGCAATGCTGCCTGTCGAGATGAAGCGAGCGCGAAGAGCGAGTCGTTTTTCGCAAACCGCTGCGTACTTCGCCGCTTTCATTGGCTTGGGCCTGAGTATCGGGTCGCTTGGCCCCACTCTGCCGAGTCTTGCTGAACAATCGCATGTTAGCCTGGGGACAATTAGCTATCTCTTCGCTGCTCGCTCTCTGGGTTATGTATTGGGTGCGCTTTGTGGTGGCAAGTTGTTCGATAAAAGACCCGGCAACCCAGTTATTGCGACAACGCTAATCGTAATGGCGACCGTGATGGTCCTCACACCGCTAGCTTTTCATATCTGGCTATTGCTTATAGCAATGCTTGTTCTCGGTACGGCCGAAGCAGCCCTGGATGTAGGCGCCAACACGCTACTCGTGTGGGTGCATGGAAATCGCGTTGCTCCCTTCATGAATGCAATGCACTCCTTCTTTGGGGTGGGCGCGCTGCTAGCTCCAATTGTGGTGGCCCAAACTGCGCTCCTCCAATATCCGGCAACTTATAGCTATTTTGTGCTGGCTTTGCTGCTTCTGCCCGGCGCCGCGTACACCCTGCGATTACCCAGCCCCGTTCCATCAACCCGTAAAAGCCTTGAAAGACAGTCGAAAACGAACTATCGTTTAGCCTTCCTAATCGCACTTTTCCTCTTTCTTTATGTCGGCGCCGAAGTCGGCTTTGCCGGCTGGATTTTCACCTATACTTTTGAACTCAAGCTGAGCAACGCGACGACGGCCGCATTTTTGACGTCATTGTTCTGGGGCGCGCTAACTCTGGGCCGGATGTTGACCATTCCGGTGGCTGCTCGCTTCAAATCCGGACCGATTCTGATTCTTAGTCTGGTGGGCTGCCTTCTCAGTGCGGGATTGATGCTGATCAGCGCGCGCGCATTCGCGGCAGTTGTGTTAGGAACTGCTGGTCTTGGCCTTTCAATGGCCTCAATTTTTCCCACAACACTCGCGCTTGCCGGGGAGCGAATGAAACTGACTGGTCGCCTGACGGGTTGGTTTGTGTTTGGGTCAAGCGCGGGCTCAATGCTAATCCCCTTGATCATAGGACAGCTTTTTCAGTTGGTTGGACCTCGGAGTCTAATGCTGGTGACGACCATTACCTTACTGACTGCTATTGGAGTCCTGGTCCTTGTGCTTGAAAAGTCCAGGGCCGCACTGAATGGAGAAGGGACCGAATCATGAACGACCCCCAACGCAAGCGCATCGTAATTCTGGGCGGAGGCTTCGGCGGCGTCTATACCGCGCTCTACCTGGAAAAGGCGCTAACGAGACGCGACGACTTTGAAATCGTCCTTATTAACAAAGAAAACTATTTCGTATTTCAGCCGATGCTTGCCGAAATTGTCTCCGGCAATATTGGTCTTCTGGATACCGTGAGCCCCATACGGCGGCTGTTGCCGCGCACCGATTTGCATGTTCGGGAAGTCGAATCGATCAACCTTGAACAGCAGACAATTACTACCACGCCAGGACTTCGGTTGCAGCCCAGTATTATCTCCTACGACCATTTGGTGCTGGCGCTTGGCAACGTCACCGATTTCCGCGGTTTGCGTGGTTTGCCCGAACATGCGATTCCTTTTAAGAATCTGGGTGATGCGCTCTTTATCCGTAACCACACCATTCATGCGCTCGAAGAAGCGGCGATCGAACATGATGACGCCGCTCTTCGACAAAAGCTTTTAACTTTTGTAGTAGCCGGCGGCGGTTTTTCGGGCGTTGAGGTGGTGGCAGAGTTGAACGACTTTGTCCGAGATGTAATTCGCAACTATAGACAGCTCGATCCGAAAGAAGTACGAGTGGTCCTGCTACATTCTGCCGCTCGGATTTTGCCCGAGCTGGATGAGAAACTTGCTCTTTACGCGCAGAACATTCTCAAGAAGCGCGGCGTTGAGATCCTTCTTAATACCAAGCTGCAGGCTGCCACCGGAGAGGACGCGATTCTGAGTGATGGTTCGCGCATCCCCACCAAGACCCTGATCTCCACTGTGCCCTCATCACCCAATCCTTTAATCGATGCCCTAGACCTGCCAAAGGAACGTGGACGCCTCAAAGTTGATGCCGGCCTTTGCGTAGAAGGGACAGAGAATATTTGGGCGCTCGGTGATTGCGCGCTGGTGCCACTAGCCGGCGGCGGTTCTTCGCCACCGACCGCGCAGTTTGCCATCCGGCAGGCTCGGACGGCGGCCCACAACATTGTGACGGCCATGCGCGGAGGCGAAAAGAGGACTTTTCAGTTCAAGGAGCTCGGCAAGCTCGGAGCCTTGGGACATCGATCTGCCGTCGCCCAGATGTTTGGAGTAAATGTCTCAGGATTTCTCGCTTGGTTTCTCTGGCGCACCATCTACTTGATGAAATTGCCCGGTTGGGGTCGGCGGATGAAGGTAGCAGCTTCATGGACCTTCGATCTCTTTTTGCCTCCCGACCTGGTGCAGCTTAAGCTCGGTCAATCAACCGGCATCTCGCATGAACACTTTGAACCTGGACAGGATGTGTTCAAGCAAGGGGATCTGGGCGATCGCCTTTACATTATCGCCAGTGGACGTGCCGACGTAGTGCGCAACGAGGACGGGCGAGAGATACATCTGGCCCAACTTGGACCGGGCGAGTACTTCGGGGAAATGGCGCTTCTGAACCAGACGACGCGCAATGCCACAGTGAGGTGTGTTGAATCGCTCAACGTACTCAGCATGCATAAGCGCGACTTCAATCTCCTGGCGGCAAATCTACCCGCCATGAGACAGAGCTTTGAACACGTGATGAAACAACGCCGTAACGCTACCGATAGCAAACTAATGCAGGCGACGAGTTCCCACAGTGCTTAAAGTAGTATCGCTATTGCCCCCAATACCCTCAACGGCAGTTGAGGGATACTTAAGATCCAGCCTAGCCTGCCATGTGCAGCCCAAACCCTAAAGGGCTGGATCTTAACGATCTCCCATCAATCGGGCTGTAAGGTTCTCTCCCCAAGGCGCGACTACTAGCTTGACGAACGAATTTACTCCAGTTCATTTCCAGCAGATTGACGTTAACTGTAGGCGGCTCCGCTTACCAACTGCGGACCGAGTGAGAGCGGCAATTCGTCGGCCCCAAGTTTGCACAAAATTAATATCCAACGGAGTAAAGGAATGCCAGACAACAATCGATACGACATCATCATCATTGGCACCGGGGCGGGTGGAGGCACGCTCGCCTATAAACTCGCGCCTTCCGGCAAGAAGATTTTGTTGTTGGAGCGCGGCGACTATGTGCCTCGCGAGAAAGATAACTGGAGCACGCGAGCCGTCAACCTTGAGGCGAAGTACAACACGAAAGAATCCTGGTACGACATGAGTGGGGAGTCCTTACACCCGCATACCAACTACTTTGTGGGAGGCAACACCAAGTTTTACGGAGCCGCCCTTTTCCGCTTGCGCAAGGAAGACTTTGGTGAAATTCGGCACCACGGAGGTTTGTCACCAAAGTGGCCGATCACTTACGACGAACTCGAACCCTATTACACGCAAGCGGAACACCTGTACCAGGTGCACGGGAACCGCGGTGAAGATCCTACCGAACCGTTTGCCAGCGCGCCCTACAAATACCCGGCAGTAAGTCATGAGCAGCGCATTCAACATCTTTCGGACGATCTCGAGCGTGCCGGGCTGAAGCCCTTTCACGTACCCCTGGGTATCAGAATTGACGAAAAGAACCCGCGCACCAGTGCCTGCATTCGCTGCAACACTTGCGACGGTCATCCTTGCCTTATAGGCGCCAAGTCTGATGCCCAGACAATCTGCGTCGATCCGGCCCTCGAATATAAGAACGTCTCTCTGATAACAAACGCACAGGTGATGAGGTTAGAAACCAACGGCAACGCTCGCGAAGTTAGCAAAGTGATCGTTAAACGGAACGGCGATAGCGAAGAATACTCGGCTGATATTGTGGTCGTCTCATGTGGCGCGGTTAATTCCGCGGCGTTGCTGCTCCGTTCGGCGAGTGACAAGCACCCACGCGGGCTTGCCAATGGGTCAGACGTAGTGGGACGCCACTACATGGGTCACATCAATTCAGTGCTGATGGCGCTCTCAAGGTGCCCAAACCCTACTATCTTTCAAAAGACCCTGGCGATAAACGATTTCTATTTCGGCTCGAAGGACTGGGATTATCCCATGGGCCACATTTCATTTGTAGGGAAGTTGGATGCTGACACCTTAAAAGCGGGAGCGCCGGCAATTGCGCCCGGCTGGACGCTCGATCTCATGGCCAAACATTCCCTGGATTTCTGGCTTACCTCAGAAGATCTGCCCGATCCTGATAACAGGGTGACATTAAACAAGGAAGGACAGGTCGTGCTCAGTTACAAACTGAATAACGTTGAAGGGCACGACAGGTTGAAAGCCAGTCTCCAGAAGGCCATGAAGCAGACAAACTGTGATGTGCACGGACATGAATGCCATCAGGGTCTATTTGCTCGCAACCTCTATTTGGGCCAGCGTCTGCCATTGGCGGCCGTGGCCCATCAGAATGGGACAATTCGTTTTGGCAATGATCCCAAGAGCTCCGCGCTCGATCGCAACTGTAAGGCGCATGAAGTCGATAACCTTTATGTAGTCGACGCGAGTTTCTTTCCCTCGAGTGGAGCAGTGAATCCAGCGTTGACCATTATGGCGAATGCATTGCGCGTCGGCGATCACCTGTTGGAGAGGATGAAATAGGGGAACGGGGGACGGGGAGACGGGGGGAACAGGGGAACAGGGGGAAAGCAAGAAGGAAAGAAATCACCAATGGGACAAGAGTCATTAGACAAATCGGCTGCAGAAACAATCGACGGCAACTTGGACACGCAATCTGGCCCATCTCCTTGTCGCCCAGGCACCCCAGTTCCCCTGTTCCCCCATTTCCCTGTTCCCCCATTCCCCTGTTCCCCAGTTTCTCCCTTTTCGCAAACCGTCTTGATTTTTCTATTACTAGTTGCGCTGAGCTTATTCGTATCACCTGCCAGGGCTCAGCACCTGCCGACAGACGCGCGCGCCACAAATAGCTCGCGCGTCTCCCTCCCTTCGAGTGCGACAACCAGGAATATCGCACCGGCTGTGGAGCGCATAGCGGCGGTAGGGATGACAGTTTCTGACATGGACCGGTCGGTGGAGTTCTATTCAAAAGTACTTTCTTTTGAAAAGGTTTCTGATCTGGAAGTTGCCGGTGAAGAGTATGAACGTTTGCAAGGAGTATTTGGTTTGCGCATGCGCGTGGTGCGCCTGAAGCTCGGCAGCGAGTTTATTGAACTGACCGAGTATCTGGCGCCTAAAGGCCGGCCTTTCCCGATTGATTCAAGGGGAAACGATCGTTGGTTTCAGCACATAGCCATCATCACGAGCGATATGGAAAAAGCTTACGCGTGGCTGCGCGAGAACAAGGTCGAACATGCGTCAACGGGGCCTCAGAAATTGCCCGAGTGGAATAAGAATGCCGGCGGCATCAAGGCATTTTACTTTCGCGACCCTGACAGTCATTATCTGGAGATTCTCCAGTTTCCTGAAGGCAAAGGGGACGCGAAGTGGCACCGGCAAACAGACCGGCTCTTCCTCGGAATTGACCATACCGCTATCGTGGTTGCCAACACTGATGCAAGCTTAAGATTCTACCGAGACCTACTTGGATTGAGCGTGGCAGGCATGAGTGAGAATTATGGAGTCGAGCAAGAACATCTCAACAACGTGTTTGGCGCCAGATTGCGCATTACGAGTCTTCGGACCACGGGCGGGGGGCCGGGCATCGAGTTTCTCGAATATCTGGCGCCGCGCGACGGCCGGTCAACGCCCGCTGACGCAAAAGCCAACGACTTGATTCACTGGCAAACCAGCCTTGTAGTGAGTAACGCAACCAATGTCGAGGACAGCTTGCGGGCTGAGCATTCGCGCTTCGTCTCACCCGGATCGGTGGTCTTAAACGATAGCCGTTTCGGTTTTGCCCGGGGACTCCTGGTGCGCGATCCTGACGGTCACGTAATGGCACTGATTGAAAAATGAAAACGATTTTAAATGAATCAAAGTGAATGACTGAGTGCCTCCAAAAGAAAGTGACGCCACAGCAGATTCACAGTTAGGAAGGGTTGCTTGCACCCGCTGAAACATAACCACTCGACTGGCGGGGGGTCAGCGGGTGCAAGCAACCCTTCCTGACTGAGGGTTCTTCGAATTGAATGGATGAGTTCCGGCTTGAATGCTTACCTGTTACTTGAGGATAGTCTAAATGGACTCCAGGCCACTTTTTATTCCTGTCATTCTAGGCACCACACGCAAGGGTCGGGCAAGTGAGCACGTAGCAAAGTTTGTCTATGGCGAAGTGCAAAAGCGCGACGGTGTCGAAACCGAGTTCATCGATATCCGCGAACTGAAATTTCCTTCAGATGACGCCGGCGAAGCAATAAAGGATCCACAATTCTCGGAAACGATTAGCCGCGCTGACGGACTGGTTCTAGTGGTTCCCGAATATAATCACGGCTATCCCGGACTACTCAAGCACGTACTGGACACCAATCTTAAGGAGTACATTCACAAGGCCGTGGGCATCTGTGGTGTCTCAGCGGGAGGATTCGGCGGCACACGTGTAATAGAAAACCTCTTGCCGGTTTTACGAGAGTTGGGACTTGTCACAATCTTTTGGGACGGCAATTTCTCTGGCGCACAAGGGCTATTTGACGAACAAGGAAGGCTCCAGGATCAATCCTATGTAAGAAGAACGGATAAGTTCCTTGCAGAACTCATCTGGATGAGCAAGGTGCTGAGGTATGGACGGGAAAACATTTCGCAATAGCTGCCGTATGAAACTCATTTCCGTCAATGTTGGTTTGCCGCAGTTGGTAACGCGCAACGGCACTACGGTGTCTACATCGATCTTCAAAAAACCTGTAGCAGGGCCAGTAAAGCTGCGAACGTTGAACCTTGATGGCGACCGCCAGGCTGATCTGTCGGTCCACGGTGGACCAAGCAAAGCAGTCTATGTCTACCCGTCGGAACACTATGACTTTTGGGGTCAAGAACTTCCAGGAATGAATTTGCCCCCCGGCGTGTTCGGCGAAAACTTCACTACCGAGGGACTGAGTGAAGACCAGGTAAATATTGGCGACAAATTTCGAATTGGTTCCGCCTTGGTAATGGTTACTGAGCCTCGTATGCCTTGCTACAAACTGGGCATTCGCTTTGGACGTACGGATATCATCAGGAAATTTTTGGCGAGCGGGCGCTCGGGCTTCTATCTTGCGGTGCTCGAGGAAGGCGAGGTGGAAGCTGGCAATGAGATCCAACTGATCGAACAAGACGGTGGAGACGTAACAGTCAGCGACATCACACGACTCTATGTCCGCGATAAGCATAATGTGCAACTGTTGCGCCGCGCCGTTGAGCTTGACGCCCTTCCAGAGAGCTGGAGGGCTTACTTTAAGAAGCGACTTGGCAGACATGTAAGGTTAGCCCGATAGCTGCGACTAATTTCTCAAAGTAGAGGTTAATCCATGCCGGAGACCAGCAAAATGATTTGTCCTGAATGCGGTTCGGAGATGAACTGGCACGCTATGAAGATCGATTACAGTGCTGACGACACGTCCTTGATTGACCCGGTCTTTGGAGGAGTGCTTAAAGAAACACACACTTGCCCGGAATGCGGCAGAATCGAGTTGCGAGTGGCCTGAATCGAAGGTGCGAAGGTTATTATGGCAACATCCCACGACAAATCAGCACTGGCAACAGTCGAAGGTCAACGGCTCGAACAGTCGCGCCTGCACAAGGCCCATTGGAAACGATGGGGACCGTATCTCAGTGAGCGTGCCTGGGGAACCGTCCGCGAGGATTACAGTTCTTATGGCACCGCGTGGGACTACTTGCCACACGATCACGCACGTTCCCGCGCTTATCGCTGGAACGAAGATGGCCTGGCCGGCATCTGCGATCGTCACCAGTTGCTTTGCTTTGCCCTCGCTCTCTGGAACGGTAACGATCCGATCTTAAAGGAGCGCATTTTCGGGCTCACCGGCAGCGAGGGCAATCATGGAGAAGATGTCAAGGAGTATTACTTCTATGTCGACTCCACGCCGACGCACTCGTACATGAAGTATCAATATAAGTATCCGCAGGCTGAATTCCCCTATGGTTTGCTTGTTCAGGAAAATCGAAATCGAGGCAAGCTTTCCCCGGAATACGAATTAATTGACACCGGTGTATTCAATGGAGACCGCTACTTCGATGTTTTTGTCGAGTATGCTAAAGCCGATGTTGAGGATCTGTTTATACGCATTAGCGCAGTCAACCGGGGGCCGGACGCAGCTCAACTGAACCTCCTACCCACCATTTGGTTTCGGAACACCTGGTCGTGGGACCACAATCCAGAGCCCCGACCACAGCTGAAAAGGATCGACGAGAGAACAATCGAACTCAATCACCCGGTGCTGGGCCCGCGCTGGCTCTATTGCGAGGGCGCTCCAGAACTCCTGTTCACTGAAAACGAGACCAACACTCAACGGCTCTTTAATGCCGCAAACCTCTCGCCGTTTGTGAAGGATGGCATTAATGACTACATCGTGAATGGCGCCGAACATGCCATTAATCCGGAGGGAATCGGAACGAAGGCAGCTGCAAACTACTCGTTGTTGGTCAGAGCTGGCGAGAAAGTGAGCATTCATCTGCGTTTGACCGAGAAGAGACTACAGGAGAGCAATGGAGCCTTCCGGGATGTCGACCAGGTTTTTGCGAGGCGTGTTCAAGAGGCGGATGAATTCTACGACACTGTAATTCCGCCGGAGCTTTCCAACGATGCCCGCCTCGTGATGCGCCAGTCATTAGCCGGTCTGTTGTGGTCCAAACAGTTTTATCACTATGTCATAGAACAATGGCTCGAGGGCGATCCGACAACGCCTGAGCCGCCGGCTGCGAGATTGAAAGGTCGCAATCATGAGTGGCGACATCTCTACAATGCCGACGTCATATCCATGCCCGACAAATGGGAGTATCCGTGGTATGCGGCGTGGGACCTGGCGTTTCACTGCGTGCCACTTGCGCTGGTAGACACGGAATTTGCCAAGGAGCAACTCATTCTCATGCTCCGCGAGTGGTACATGCATCCGAACGGACAATTACCGGCATATGAATGGGCATTCGGTGATGTGAATCCGCCAGTGCACGCGTGGGCCGCATGGCGTGTCTATAAAATTGACAAGAAACGGTGTGGCGTTGGTGATACAGTTTTTCTCAAGCGAGTCTTCCAAAAATTGCTGCTGAACTTCACCTGGTGGGTCAATCGTAAAGACGCTGATGGCATGAACATCTTTCAAGGGGGCTTCCTTGGACTGGACAACATCGGTGTCTTTGATCGGAGCGCGCCGCTGCCTACGGGTGGTCATATCGCGCAATCAGACGGCACAAGTTGGATGGCGATGTACGCGCTCAATCTGTTGGCTATCGCCATGGAACTGGCAAAAGAAGATCCCTCATATGAGGATGTAGCCAGCAAATTCTGGGAGCATTTTCTGTACATCGCTCATGCTATGAACAATCGGGGTGATGAGGATATCAGGCTGTGGGACGAGCAAGATGGTTTCTTCTATGATGTGTTGCACCTGCCTGAGGGAAAGCCACTGCCAATGAAGGTGCGTTCGATGGTGGGTCTGATTCCGCTATTCGCCGTCGAAACATTAGAGCCAGAACTGCTGGACGAACTGCCTGATTTCAAAAAGCGCATGGAGTGGTTTATCAACAACCGTCCTGACCTGACGCAAAATGTGGCTTGCATGCGCACCCCGGGCCATGCCGAACGGCGGCTATTGTCGATCGTCAACCGCGATCAATTACGAAGTGTGTTGCGATTCATGCTTGATGAAAACGAGTTCCTTTCGCCTTACGGAATACGGGCTATCTCCCGGTTTCACAAGAATAATCCTTATGTGCTGCAGGTGAATGGCACACAACATCGCGTCGACTATGAACCGGCGGAGTCAAGCACAGGCCTGTTTGGCGGCAACTCCAACTGGCGCGGACCAATCTGGTTTCCGCTCAATTATCTATTGGTTGAGTCGCTTCAGAAGTTCCATCATTACCTGGGTGCAGATTTCAAGGTTGAGTGTCCAACCGGGTCGGGTCAAATGGTGACGCTATGGGAAGTTGCAGCTGAGATCTCGAAGCGGCTCTCGCGAATCTTTCTGCGGGATGACAGTGGACGGCGCCCCGTGTTTGGCGGCAGTGAAAAGTTTCAGAATGATCCGCACTGGCGCGACCTCGTCCTTTTTCACGAATATTTTCACGGTGATAACGGCGCGGGAATCGGAGCGAGCCATCAGACGGGATGGACGGGCCTAGTTGCGAAGCTTCTACAACAAAGTGGCGAATGAGCGTTAGACCATCGGAATCAAGCAAAGGAGCATCATGAAAGCAATTGCTGTAAGACCCGGAGTACCAAACTCGGTTCACTTAACTGAGCTGCCCGCACCTTCCGTCGCTGAAGTCCCAAACGGTCGCGGCGTTCTTGTACGGGTTATTCGCGTTGGAGTGGACGGTACAGATAAAGAGATCAACGCGGCCGAATATGGCCAGGCTCCTTCCGGCTACGACTTTCTAATCATCGGCCATGAAAGCTTTGGCCAGGTGGAAGCTGTTGGCGCCAACGTCACCGAGGTCAAGCCGGGAGACTATGTTGTCGCCACTGTGCGCCGTCCCGGATCTAGTATCTACGACCTAATCGGCACCAACGACATGACCACCGACGACACATACTTTGAACGAGGCATCAATCTGCGCCACGGCTACATGAGCGAATACTATGTTGACGATGCGGAATTCATCGTCAAGATTGCGCAGGGCCTCAAAGAGGTAGGAGTCCTGCTTGAACCTACCACCGTGGTCGAAAAAGGAATTGCGCAGGCGTATGAAATTCAGCGTCGCCTCCGTGTGTGGCGTCCTCGTCGGGCAGCGGTAATGGGAGCGGGAACGATTGGACTGCTGGCAACAATGGCGCTGCGGCTACGCGGCTTAGAGGTAACTACCTTTGGGAAGACACCGAAGCCCTACCTCAATTCTGATCTCATCGAGGCGATCGGGGCGAGGTATCAGTCTACTGAGGAGCTTTCGATCCTCGAAGGCGCAAAAACTTTTGGACCGTTCGACATTATTTTCGAAGCGACAGGTTTTTCACCCGTCGTATTTGATAGTATGCAGGCACTGGGCAAAAACGGCGTGCTCGTGCTTTCGAGCGTGACAGGAGGCGATCGCAAAATAGAAGTGCCGGCGGATAAGATCAATCTGGAGTTTGTGTTGGGCAATAAAGTCATGGTAGGCACTGTAAATGCTAATCGTGAATACTTCGAAATGGGCGTGAAAGACATGGCTCAGGCAGAAGCGGAGTATGCAGGCTGGCTATCTCGTCTCTTGACGCATCCGGTGCGTGGCCTGGAGAATTATCAAGAGCTCTTTGCAAAACTTACGAATCCCAACGGCGCCATCAAGGTCTTTTGCGAGGTGGCGGGGTTCTAGTCGCTACAGTTTTCAATCTCCTTGAGGAGTGAGGGTCTATTCGTCCCACAGCATCCCCAAAGACATGATCAATATGACCAGCGACACTATCAAAAGCATTCAAGCGTCTACATCTCTCGAATGGCTTGAGACTAACGGTCTCGGCGGCTTCTCCTCCTCGACAGTCATCGGTCTCAATACCCGTCGTTATCATGGTCTGCTCACGGCTGCAACAAGGCCGCCCGTAGGTCGGATAGTCTTGCTTTCGAAGCTCGAAGAAACGTTGGTGATCGAAGGGAACCGCTACGAACTTTCTGCAAACCAGTATTCTGGCGTCATACATCCTCAGGGTTTCTTTTATCAGATTGGCTTCCGGCTGGATCCTTTTCCTGTTTTTACCTACGAAGTCGAGGGCTGGCGTCTGGAAAAGTCGGTCTTCATGGTCCAGGGACAGAACACGGTCGTGGCCACTTATGAGTTAAAGAGACATGCTGACGGTGGTGTCCCTGGCTCACTCAAACTGGAGATTCGTCCACTTATCGCTTTTCGCGATTACCATAGCACCACTCACGAAAACACGGCGCTTAACTCTCATGTCACAACTGAAGACGGAATAACGGTCATCACTCCCTACAACGATCTACCTTCGCTATATTTTGCGCATGATGAAGGTGAAATTGATCCCCGGGGTTATTGGTATCGCAATTTCCATTACACGCTTGAGCAGGAACGCGGGTTGGACTTTACAGAGGACCTGTTCAATCCCTTCTGTCTTACATTTGATCTGGATCGATATGCCCGCCCCCGCATTATGGCGTCGACTGAGCCTCGCGATGTTCGCGGTGCCGAACATCACCTCGCCACGGAGAGAGGACGACGGGAACATCTACAGACGATGGCCCGAGCAGTAGGGGAGAATGAACTCGTCCGCGCCCTAACTGTGGCCGCTGATCAATTCATAGTTGCCCGCGGTTCACAAAAGACCGTCATCGCCGGCTATCACTGGTTCAGTGATTGGGGGCGCGACACCATGATTGCTCTCCCGGGCCTCACATTGACTACAGGCCGCCCAGAACTCGCCAGGAGTATTTTGGGAGAGTTTGCGGCCCACGTTGATCGAGGCATGGTTCCAAACCGCTTCCCCGATGCCGGCGAAACTCCTGAGTACAATACGGTCGATGCCACACTCTGGTTTTTTGAGGCTACGCGCGCGCTTCTGCAATACACGGGTGACTACGAATTCGTTCGTGAAAAGCTTTACGACGTGCTAATTGAGATCATCGATTGGCACGTTAAAGGTACGCGTTACAACATTCATGTGGACGCCGATGGCCTACTTCTTTCGGGCGAACCCGGAGTTCAGCTTACCTGGATGGATGCGAAAGTCGGCGACTGGGTAGTCACGCCACGTCAGGGGAAGCCTGTGGAAATTCAGGCGCTTTGGTACAACGCTCTGCGGGTAATGGAGCAGCTTGCGGACAAATTCAAGAATACAAAATTGCAGACGAAGTATGGGGCGATGGCCGATTGCGCGCGTGATAGTTTTAATGCCCTCTTTTGGAACGAAGCGAAAGGATGTCTCTACGATGTGATTGATGGCGACATCCGCGATGGCTCGGTCAGACCCAATCAGATTATTGCGATTAGTCTTGAAAATTCTATGGTTTCGCAGGACCGAGCAGAAAAGATCCTGCGCGTCGTCGAACGCGAATTACTGACGCCGCGTGGCTTGCGTACCCTCTCGCCGCAGGATCCTAAATATCACGGGCGTTATGAAGGCAGTCCATCGAGTCGTGATAGTGTCTATCACCAGGGCACTGTGTGGCCATGGTTAATGGGACCTTACATCACCGCCTGCGTAAAGACCTTTGGAGGCGAAGTAGGGCGAAAGGCCGCCGCCGTGTGGCTCAGAGATTTCCAGCAACATCTGAGAGAGGCGGGTTTGGGCCAAGTATCGGAAATTTTCGACGGTGATGCTCCGTATACGCCCCGAGGCTGTATTGCACAAGCGTGGAGCGTTGCCGAACTTCTGCGCGCCGCCGTCGAAGATGTTTATACAACCGAGAGTTCGGTGCGTGCCGCCAAAGCCACGTAGTAATAACAACGCATGCAGGCGGGTTCAATTCTTAAACATTGTATTGATCGGCCACCCGAGCTCAGCGTCGCCGGCACGCAAATCGCAGACGGCAGGTATATTGTCCGTCTGGCTAAGACCCCTGCGGAGATTGATGCGGCGTTAAAGTTGCGCTTTGAAGTGTTCAATCTTGAGCTCGGCGAAGGATTGCAGTCATCTTTTCAGACCGGCCGTGACCGTGACGAATTTGATGCGATTTGCCATCACTTGATCGCGGTGGAGAAAGACGGGGGCCACGTCATTGGCACGTACCGGCTTCTCACTATGGAGATGGCCGGTAGTGTAGATGGGTTTTATGCTGCGAGCGAATTTGAAGTATCTTCTCTTCCTCGCTACGTAACAGATAATGCAGTTGAGCTGGGTCGTGCCTGCATCGGGCGTCCGTATCGCAACCGGCAAGTTCTATTGCTGCTCTGGAAAGGCCTGGCCTCTTACCTGACTCGCTTTCATAAGCGCTTTACATTTGGCTGTTGTTCGTTGACGAGTCAGGACCCGCGTGAGGGAGTTCTCACGCTGGCGCACTTGCAGCGTCGCGGCCACATGCATCATTCGTTTCTGGTTCCGGTAAGAATGCCCTTTAGGTGCTTAGCCGACGCAGAAAGAGATCAGGACACACGAGTAAAAATTCCGAAGCTTTTTGAAAGCTACCTTTCAATTGGCGCAAAAGTTGTCAGCCAACCGGCGATTGATAGGCGTTTCGGCACAATCGATCTCCTTGTTCTGCTCGACACGCAATCGATGCAAGAAAAATTGCGCCAACTCTTTTTCGCACCTGCTCCAGTAAGCCGGCGATAAACCTTGCGACATCATGGGCCATCTGAGAGCCACAGCTAAGTTGATTGTGCTGTTGATTGTGACGGCCGAATACTATCTGTGCTACGTGACAGCGCTGCCCTTTGTTGGTGCTTTTCCAAAGGCGCGATTGTGGTGGCGACGTTGGGCGTTTAGTAACTGGGCGCGAAGAGTTGCGCGTGTCCTTGGCTTGAGGATTAATGCCCGCAATATTCAGCCCAACGCTCCCTTTTTGCTTGTATCGAACCACCTTAGCTACGTCGATATAATTGTGCTCGAATCGCTAGCTGACTGCGCGTTCGTTGCCAAAAGCGAAGTTGCCGGCTGGCCCGTTGCCGGCCTGATTTGTAGAACAATGGACACAATCTTTATCGATAGAAAAATGAAGAGAGATATTCCGCGGGCACTCGCAAAGATTGAAAAAGCCCTGACGCGAGGAATGGGCATAGTTCTGTTTGCCGAAGCGACCAGTACAAATGGGACGAGCGTGGCGCCCTTTAAGTCTTCGCTACTGGAATTTGCGGCTAGCAAGCGGGTGCCGGTCCATTATGCCACCATTAGTTATGCTACCCCGGCCACGGCAACTCCAGCCCAGGAGTCAGTCTGCTGGTGGGGAGATATGACATTTTCCGGGCATCTCTTTCGTCTCTTGCGATTGAGGTCATTCGAAGCCGATGTCGTATATGGGCCCGAACCAATTGTGGCCGAGGATCGGCATGTTCTGGCTGCAAGGTTGTGGTCGGCGGTCAGTTCGCAGCTTGCACCGGCAGCGCACAGGTAGTTATGGAACAGTCAAGTCGTATCATAAACAAGTGTATTGGACTGCTGGAACAGGCAGACGATCTGCTCAAATCCATGGATGAGACGGTCTTTGTGAGCACGTGCCGGATCTCGCCGCGTGGCAGCATCGGCGCACACCTTCGCCACGTTCTGGATTTCTACCAATGCTTCCTTGCTGGCATTGAATCCAGCCGGGTTGATTACGACAAGCGCGAACGGAATCCAAAAATTGAGCGAGACCTCAACAGCGCGCTAACGAGAGTTGGCTCTCTGATCGAAGACTTAGGATTACTGTCTTCGATCGATGAGCAAGAGTTTTTGCTTGTGAGCGCGGAAGACGATGGTAGTGGATCACATTTCTCGTGTAACTCTTCAGTTCTTCGCGAGCTGGTTTTCCTTGAAAGTCATACCGTCCATCACTACTCACTGATTGCGATGATTCTGCGTTTGCACGAAATCGAACCACCTGAGAATTTCGGGGTCGCACCGTCTACACTTAGTTACTGGAACGAAAGAGCGGCATGTGCACGGTAAGTTGGCTGCGGCAGCCGGGTGGCTATGTGCTGTTTTGCAACCGCGATGAAAGGCGGACGCGCAAGCCTGCGTTTGGGCCACGAGCGGGAACTCTTCGCGGCATCGCTTATGTCGCACCCGTTGATCAGGATCAGGGCGGCTCCTGGATAGGTACCAACCAGTTTGGTGTGACCCTCTGTTTGTTGAATCGCTATCATGATTCGCCTGCTCCAGACGGTCTTGCTTACACGAGCAGAGGATGGTTGTTAAGGGACTTGCTCGACTCCAAAGAGAGCAACGAACTTCACAAGCGCGTGCAGTCGATGGACCTCGAGCGTTTTCAGCCATTCACACTGGCTATTCTGTCCTCCAGGGAACCGCTGATGCGGATTGATTGGACGGGGCGCGAGTGTCTTGTTCAAGCGGATGCCGAAGAAGAGCTGCCGTTATGCTCGTCTTCGTTCGACGACGACAGAGTAAACAGACTTCGTCGCGAGCAACTCAAGCAGATGATCTCTGAGCGGGGACAACTCGATGCTGAGGTACTGAAGCAATTTCATTGCAGCCACCTTCCCGAGTCTGGTCCAATTTCGGTGTGCATGCATCGCCAGGACGCCTGCACAGTCAGTTTGAGCATGGTGAAGGTTGACAGAAAGTCCATAGAATTCTTTTACTATCCGGCATCTCCTTGTGCCCCGGCGAAGACTGAGAAGCTCGCAATCGCCCGAAAGACAAAGTTGCTGGCAAGGTAACGGCTGTGCCGCCTGATGTGCGGTGGTGGCTCTGCCTCACCGGTAAGTTGCAAGAAGGATTTGGGCTGTGCCCTCTGGTTTGGAGGGTGCCGCTTCCCCCACAACAGACCGGGTAGCCTTTTGAGCCGAAATGGAATTTGCACGCAACATCTTTTCTAGCCGCTCAGCCGGCCAGTGCCCGCTGCTAAGTTATGGAAGTGAGGGGCGAAGCCCAAGCCAGAGGGCAAAGCCCAAATCCTTCTTGCAACTTACCGGTGAGGCAGAGCCACCACCGCACATCAGGCGGCAAAGCCGTTTTCTGAGTTGAGCCATGATTCGCAGGCTGACGACATCGCCGAGACGTGAGCAAAGTTGAGTGAGCTGACTCGATTCGAGAAATATTGTTAACAGTGGCAACGGCGCTGAGGTCGTTTGATCTAAGAACCAGACAATCACATGAGAATCGGATTACGAATTCTCAAGCAAGTTGCTGCCTGGAAGTGGCGAATCCTTTTTGTCTACGTCTGCCTGCTCATTCTCTCCGATTTCAAGCGTTGGCGAACCTCCGAGGAAACAATCGCGCCGGACGTTTCGCTTCTTTCTGTAACTGAGTTTAAGAACGATAGGCCCACGGACCGCAAGGTTCGACTCGCATACGCAGAATACCAACCTCAGAACAATCCTGAAGCGCCTGTAATCGTCTTGTTGCAGGGTAGCCCCGGAGATCATCGCGACTTTCAGAAGCTGGGGCCGGAACTGGCTGCGCAATACCACGTTATCGCCCCGGATCTTCCAGGGTTTGGTTCTTCCTCCCATAACATCGCCGACTATTCAAATCGAGCCCACGCCCGATACGTGTTGGCACTGTTGGACCAACTGCAGGGTGGAAGGGCGCACTTCGTCGGTTTCAGCATGGGCGCGGGCGTCGCCTTAAACGTTGCTGACATCGCACCAGAACGGGTCAAGTCCCTGACAATGCTTTCCGGCATTGGCGTGCAAGAGCTGGAGCTGCTAGGCAACTATCATCTGAATCATTCTATTCATGCGGCACAACTGGCGTTTTTATGGCTTATCCGCGAGCTGGTTCCCCATTTCGGCTGGCTTGATCATTCGATGCTTGACATATCTTATGCACGCAACTTTTACGATACGGACCAGCGTCCTTTGCGCTCGATCCTTTCGCATTATGCCGGGCCGATGCTGATCCTTCATGGAAGTAAGGACATCATGGTACCGATTGAGGCGGCCCGGGAAACTCATCGCCTGGTGCCCCAAAGTGAAATGGTCTTGTTTCCCAACGAGAGTCATTTCTATGTTTTCGCCCGGCCGGAGCGTCAAGCGGCACTGGCAATGGACTTCTTCGAGCGGGTCGAAAAAGGAGAAGCCGCGACAAAGGCCGAGGCGGACCCACTTAGAGTTGCCCAGGCTTCCGCACCCTTCGATGCAGCCTCAATCGTTCCCAGAGCGATGGGACCAACCGCCCTTGTGCTCTTTAGTCTGCTCGGGCTGGCGACGCTGATCACGGAAGATCTTACCTGCGTTTGGGCCGGTGTTCTCGCGGCTGAAGGCAGGGTCAGTTTCAAATTTGCGGTAATTGCCTGCCTTTCCGGCATTGTTGTGGGAGATATTTTGTTGTTCCTGGCAGGCCGGCTGATCGGCCGCACCTTGTTGCGATACCCGCCCCTCAGTTGGTTGGTACGAACTGCGGATGTAGAACGTAGTTCACGCTGGTTTCAACGAAGGGGGATGTGGGCAATTTTACTCAGCCGCTTTCTCCCGGGAACACGGTTACCCACGTACTTTGCCGCCGGTCTTCTCGACACTAGCTTCTTAAAATTTGGCTTTTATTTTCTGATTGCTGCTGCTGCCTGGACGCCGCTCCTGGTGGGCGCATCAATGGTTCTCGGTCGCGAGTTCATCGAGTTCACCCTGATACCACAGGAATCTCTCTTTCTTCGCGTCGCAGTTACCGCGCTGGCCATATTCGTTATTGTACGCCTCCTAATGCGATTGGGGACCTTCCGCGGCCGTAGATTGTTGTTGGCCCGCTGGCGAAGGCTGGTGCACTGGGAATTCTGGCCTCCCTGGGCGTTTTACCCACCGGTTGTGCTCTACATATTTTACCTGGGAGTGAGGTATCGCAGCCTCACACTTTTCACCGCAGCCAATCCTGGGATCGAAGAAGGCGGTTTTATCGGCGAGTCGAAGAGCAAGATCCTTAAGGCGCTGGCTTGCGGTAAGGAGGTTCATCCGCTGATTGCTTCGTCAATGCTCATCAAGAAGGTCCTTGAAAGCGAGGTCCGGGTTGACCGCGCTCTTGAGTTCATGCGCAAACACTCGTTGTCCTTTCCTGTCACCCTGAAGCCGGATACTGGAGAGCGAGGCTCTGGAGTTGCAATTGTTCGTTCCAATGAGGAGTTGGAGGGATATCTGCGAGCGGCAACTACTGATGTGATCGTTCAAGAGTACATCGCCGGCTTGGAGTTTGGAATATTCTATTACCGCTATCCGGATCGGGAACGCGGGCAGATCTTCTCGATCACCAGAAAGTTGTTTCCATCCGTGGTCGGAGACGGAGTGTGCACGCTGGAGAAGTTGATCCTGAAAGATAATCGGGCTGTATGTCTGGCTCAAGTTTATTTTGATGCTCAGCGCGTGCGGCTGTGGGATATTCCTCGCGCAGAGGAGGTAGTGCAGTTGATTGAGATTGGCACTCATTGCCGCGGAAGTGTTTTTCTGGATGGTAAGGAGATTCAGACTGAAGCCCTGGAGGCAGCCATCGATCGCCTGGCGCGCGGATTCACTGGTTTCTATTTTGGACGGTTTGACATTCGTGCAGATTCACTCGCAGCGCTCCAGGAGGGCCTAAGCTTCAAGGTCATTGAACTCAATGGCGTCACGTCTGAGGCTACGCACATCTACGATCCTCGAAATAGCCTGCTCACAGCTTACAGCGTTCTTTGCGAACAATGGCGTCTTGCCTTCGAAATTGGGTTCCAAAATGGAAAACTTGGCGCCAGACCAGCGTCCTTGCGGCGGCTAGCGGGCTTAATAATTGAAAATTGGCACGAAAGAGCTGAAAGGTCTGATGCGAATCTACGACCAATACCCAGAGAGGTTGATTCGGCCTCCGAATTTGCGCACGAACTCTAGAAACGGGAGGAATTTCCCAATGCCGAGCTCAAAGGCTTTAACCATTTTTGATTGGTTACTCCGCATCCTTGTGGCGGTGATTTTGCTGCAAACATTATTCTTTAAGTTCACCGGGGCAAGGGAATCTGTCTACATCTTTAGTACACTCGGCGCTGAACCCTGGGGGCGCATTGGGTCTGGCGTGGTCGAGCTTATTGCCGCGATACTCCTCTTGGTGCCTCGAACGGCTGCGTTAGGCGCGCTGCTTACGGCGGGTGTCGCGACCGGGGCTATCCTTTCACACATAACAAAGTTGGGAATCAAGTTACCGGCAGTAGATGATCACGGCGAACTGTTCGCTCTCGGGGTGACCGTTTTGGTGGGGAGTTTGATCGTACTCTACCTCCGCCGCACCCAAATTCCCGTCGTTGGTCCGATTCTGTTTTCTCAGACCAGTTGATAAATTCACCCCGCTACGGGGTGAAACCACGCTCGGGCCTCCGACCCTCTTTTATGGTGCCTTGCGGGGCACGACTGGTAGCAATACATATGAGGGATGCTCGCGGTCGTGAAGAATCTTCTGCTGCGCTACCAACATCGCCGTAGTTTTGCCAAGCGGTTCACCCGTATTGAGGTTCCGGTCGTATTTCGGGAAGGCGCTGGAGGAGATCTCAATCCTTATCCGATGACCTTTTTGAAAGAGTTGGCAGGTGTTCCAAAGATCAATGTCATAGGAGTAAATTCGCCCAGGCTCGATTAAGGCTGGCTTCTCCATCCCTTCGTGAAATCGCGCGCGCACCATCCCGTCTGTAAGACGCTGGGCAAATCCGTTTGGCCAAACATCAAGGAGCTTTGCCATGAAATCCGTGTCGCGCGCAGAAGAGCTGGCGGAAAGGCGCATGCGAATTGGCCCACATACCTCCAGTCCCTCTGTTAGAGGTTCGCTGGTATACACGAGCACGTCATCACGTTGTTCCACCTGGCGATAGTCGTCCGGGCCGCCGATCTGCGCGAAGCTCGGATCTGTGATGAATGGTACCGGCTTCGACGGATTGTAAGCATAATTGTCAGCCGGTTCATTCGCCGGCTCGACGCTTGAAAGCGAGCCGTCGCCGGAGAGCGTATTCGCGCGGCCGTTGCTGTGGAGATAATATTTGACCCATTGTGTGCGCCCAATCGGCCATTCATTTTCGTATCTCCAGACGTTCTCTCCCATCACGAAAATGCGCACCGGCGGCTCCTTCAACGCCCCATTGTCGATTCCCTTTAGCCAGTAATCGAACCAACGCAGCCAGTAATCGTTCATATCAAAAACTGCTACTACCGGTTTTTGTATACGGGGTGCGCGACAGAATTACTGGAAAGCGTCCCGGCGCGTCTGGCCGGTAGACGTCGGCAGAAAGTTCGATGCCATCGCGCATGCGGACACGACGATTGAAATCGATCTTGACTTCATCAGTTTTTTGGTGGGCTCCCGCCGCTGGCTTCTGAGTTTGCGCAGCTTGTTGAGCAAAAGCCGGAAACGCGAGTGAGGCAATGAATAGTGGTAAAAGAAAGTAGGATCTAAAATTGAAACGCGTTTTAGCCACTGTAAAGCTCCTCTACTCAGGTCTTAGTGCTGTGACTTGCCGATTCGCTCGAACGACTCATTTCCGATGCGGTACTTTTGCCAATCCTTGTAGTCGAAGTGCCACCATTCGGCTTCGTAGACGGTGAAGCCTTCTTCCTCCATGGCCGCGCGTAGTAGATCACGGTGCCAACGCTGGAGGGAGGTACCGCCGGGATAATCGGGAGAAGCGCGGTTGGTGGTCTCGTCATAGGTGCCAACCATCTCCACAGCCTTGCCTGTTTTCAGATCATAAAGTGTCAAATCAACAGCGGCACCTCGGTTGTGTCGTGATCCCTTCGAAGGATCAGCCACAAACAGTTTCTTGTCGGCCGGCGTGGCGTCCCAGAACACTTTCGTTACGTACCAGGGCCGGTACGCGTCATGGACCAGTAATCCATAACCAAGGGGTTTCAACTTGCGGTTAACACGGACCAGCGCCTCCGCTGCGGGACGTTGCATGAAAGCGCGGGGCTGCGCGTAAAAGACGGTGGCGAACAGATTGTTGGTAGTCGCGTACCGGACATCCAGCTTTATCGTCGAGTCGAGTTTTGTTAACTCCATCAGCTCGGACTGGCGAAAATCCCCAGGCTCCTCTGGCGGTAAAGCTGCGCGGGCCTCTTGCAGCAGCTCTGGAACCGGACGCAACGGCGTGACACGCAGTTGAACGGCACCCTCTTCTGGACCAATCTGCCTTCGTTTGAATGCTGACTTATCAACTTCAACTTGCGTCACGCTTCCCTTAGCGTCCCGAGTGAAGACGACTCGTTGGCCCTTACGTGTACCTGATGCAAATTCGAAAGTATTCCGGGAGACCGGCTGGAGAGGCTCGAGCTCGACTCGCCTGAACAGGACGCTAAGCTTTCCATCCTTTTCCAAAATGTAAAGGATGTCATCATCAGTACCATATTCTCCGATTAATGCGCGCCAGGAAGCGGGAGCAGTTTTAGGCTTACCCTCTCCGGGCAGACGTGATTGAGCAACCGAGCCAGACGCATTTGCAGAAGAAGTGTTCGCGTTTGCGGGCTGAGTCCAAACCCGGAGTGGAACTGTTAAGGTTATCGCTACTAAGAAGGTTAGCTTGGGAACGAGTGCTTTCATGATGACGTTTCTGTCACCGGCTCTTCTTTAACGTTCTCGCCCGCGGTGCGCCAGATCAAGTAGGCCGGCGCACCGAGCAGGACTATGCCCATTCCAATCACAGCGCGCATGGGCTGAGTCACGATCGTATTAACAACCAGTGCTACGGCAGCGACAATGAACAGCAACGGCGTCCAGGGATAGCCAGGCACGCGGTAAGGCCGCACAGATTCAGGGAAGTTTTTCCGATATACGAAGATGCTGGCAGCCGCTAGCGCGTAAAAAAACCATCCTATGAAAACAACATAGGTTAGCAACTGTTCGAATGTTCCGGTGATCGCGAGAACAGCAGACCAAATGGCGCCGCTGACGATTGCGAATGCTGGCGTCTTAAACTGTGGATGTATTTGGGCAAGGCGTTGGAAAAAAAGTCCGTCGCGAGCCATCGCATAGTAGACGCGTGGGGCGGTAAGCATTGTGCTGTTTGCTGCGCTAAAAATTGAGATCAGAATTATGAGCGCGATTAGTTTTGCTGCCTGCGGACTAACGACCGTGGCTACTGCTGTCGCCGCCAGACGATTCGAGTTGACAACTCCAATCGGACCCAACGCAAACAGGTAACCAATATTTGCTAACAGGTAGATTCCGATCAACGCTGCGGAGCCAGTCAATAACCCCCGGGGCAGATTTCGTTGCGCATTAATCACTTCGCCTGCGCTATAAGTTACGTACTGCCAACCTTCATAGGCCCATAGCACGCTAATCATCGCCAGGCCGAAGCCGGAAACAAGCGACTGCTCGGAGCGAGACGGCCAGAGATCAGGGAGCGTTCCCTGAAATCCTTGACCAAGCCAGAGCAGGATGGCGCTCATCAATAAGATGCCGGTAACTTTTGTCGCAGTAGTCCAATTTTGCAGATCAGCACTTGCTCGCGTGCCAAGCACGTTCACTGTCGCCATGACAGCAATTATCAAGATCGCGATCGCCTTCCCCACCAGTGGTTTCAGAGGCACGATCTCACTGAGGTAGGCAGTAAAGGCGACCGCCAGAGTTGCAACCGCGCCACTGGTGATAACAAAGAAGAGAGTCCAGCCGAAAAGGAAGGCTGGGAACCTTCCAAAGCAATCACGAATGTAAACGTAAAGACCTCCGGCCGCCGGTTTCATCGCCACAAGTTCACAGTAGGTCAATGCGCCGAGGAATGAAAGGAGGCCACCTGCGAGCCAGACCAGCATGGCCGGTAGAATGAAACCGCCCACCTGACGAAGTACCGAGCCAGGTACCAGAAATATGCCTGACCCGATAACTGATCCCACGGTCAGCAACGTCATGTCACGGAGTTTCAGAGTACGCGGGAGACTTGTCATACGAAGCGTTCTTCAATAACTTCCTGCGAAATGCAATAGGTTGCCGGCCAACGCAAACCAAATGAAACCGAGGCATGCCAGCACTAGAATTGTTGCCTGAAGCTTTCCCCATATTCTCTTTCGCTTATTCATCCAGGAGTGTATCGCGTTGAAAACTATAACGAGTGTTCCCGTGGCCCCTACGAGACCTAACACCTGAACGAGACGGAACCAGGTATTTCCCCGATCGCTGAAGATCCACAGATGGGTTAGGCCATAGAAGACAAGACCAACCATTGCGCCTACGAAGATCAAGTCGAGCAAGAGCACAACTCTCACGCTCAATCGCAGGAGACATTCCAGCGGCGTCAGTTCCAGCTTGTGACTGTAGTGCTTCCTGACAAACCAGGCGACGGGCCACAATAAAATTGTTAGTAACATAATAAAAAGCGAAGCGCCGATTACCGCCAGGAGAAACTTTTTGTTTTCGTAAAGTCCCACCGATTGGCCCGTGAAGAAGGGGTAAGGCAAGATCATTTGCATGCGCTTATTCTGGTCAGGTTTGAATATCAGCTTGTCCTGTCCGCCTTCCTCCAGAAACGTCATAGGCGCCACTTCTCGCCATTGTTTGGGCTTGCCATTGGGAGCGGTCAACTCAGCCACCTCGATCATTCCCTCTTTAGCGGGTGCAACAGTGAACTCTCCAAGCACCGATGCCGTTTTCAGAAATGACGTCTCGCTGCGACGGCTCAATATGTAGTGTCCGCTGACGGCTTTCGCGTCTTCAGCGGCGCTATTAAGAGCAGGTGCCGGCGGGGCAGTATAGGGGAAATAGCGATCCAGGAATGCATTCCACAGTATTGTTCTCGGGGAATGTTCCGCTTTGCCAGCACTGTTATACGAAATAAAAAAGCCAACATTAGCATCGAGAATGAGGTGGAGATCGCTGTGAAAGTAGAAGGTATCTCCGGCGTGTCCAATAATCCGGCGCCCATTGCGTGATTCCTCGTAGAAGCCATAACACATTCCATTGGCCGCTTCATCCAGAGCAAACAGTCTGCTGTGCATCAGGCGTGCTGTCTCGGGTTTAAGTATGCGGACATCGCCGAGTTGGCCATCCTGTAGGTGGGCCATCATGAACCGAGCCATGTCCGTAGCACTGCTGCTCAAACTACCGGCGGGGGTTGGACCTACCACTTCAAAGGGTTTCGGGTCGTCGGATCCTAGTTGATAACCATTCGACATGAATGAAGCCAGAGAAGAAGGCAGGGGCTGCGCAAAAGTTGAATGCGTCATGCCCAGCGGCTTAAAAATGTTCTCCTCAACGTACTCATTAAACGGCCGGCCAGATACTCGCTCCACAATATAGCCTGCAAGTGACGTCGCATAATTTGAGTAAGCAGGTACCGTTCCAGGAGGGAAAACTCGCACCGGAATGTGCGCCTTCATATACTCTCCCAAATTAGGACTGCCGGTACCGACCGTAAACAGGTCCTTTATTTGTTCTTCAAACCCCGGGGTGTGGGTCATTATGTTCTTGAGTGTGATCGGCTTGTCGAAGGCGTCGGGAATCTTAAAATCGAGATAAGCGTTGACATCTCGGTCGAGATCCAGTTTTCCCTGTTCCGCCAATTGCATTACCGACGTCCAGGTGAATAGTTTGGAGACTGAACCCGGGCGAAATAGTGTCTCCTCCGCCGAGACCGGCTTTTTCTTTTCCACATCTGCATATCCATAGCCTTTAGCGAAGAGAAGCTTTCCATCCTTTACCACAGCGAGCGTTACTCCTGCGATGTCGTCCACCTGAAGCTGTAAAGGAACGATCCCGTCGAGGAAGGCTTCCACGTCGGCGGCGGTCAACTCGTGACTACCCGGGGTTACCTTGTCGGTAATTACTTGCCGCTCCAATTCTTTATGAGGGACAGATGGCAAAGTTGGAACTTGTGCCCACACAGCCGAGGTGAGGATCAAAGCGAGCATGACAAAAGCCGTCCATTTTCTCACGATTATGCACTCCCATTCTGCAGATTATGCGAGCAGCGAACACTACGGCGATTGCTTCAACATTAAAGTGACGCTTGGCCTTGGACCCTGCACCAACGTCAAGCTTTTGACTTTGTTTTCAGTCATGTTGAATTGCGCAAAAAAGCCTTCCGGCGCGCCTTCAAGACGGAAGCGATCCGGGGCTACAGGCACAAGTGTGCTGTTTGAGCAACTCTCGGCGCGTCATCAATTTTTGTCTTTGTTTCATAGCTGGATGCATGGCTCTTGCGCACTCCAGATGAAGTATTCGTAGCCAGTTCATAGCTCCTTGTTTCTTGAGCAACGTGGTAACGGCTTTGCAGCCCGATGTGCGGCGGTGGCTACGCCTCGCCGGTCAGTTGCCTGAAATCACTCGGGCTGTGCCCCTTTGTTTGCGTTCGCCGCCTTACCTTGTGGATGAAATTCGCGTCTGTAATTACGGCTCAGCCGCCCGATTTGCGGCGGTGGCTATGCCTCGCCGTAAGCTGCTTCTTTGTTTGGGCTATGCCCCCTGGTTCGGGCTTAGTCCAGTTGATGGCCGGAGCTTTAGTTATGAACGATCTTGGCAAAAGCCCATACCAAGGGCGTAGCCCAAAATGTACCAGCCCGTTTATCGGCGAGGCATAGCCACCGCCGCACATCGGGCGGCAAAGCCGAGACAACCGAAGTGCTGTTTGGTTGCGGCTTTCGCTGCGACGCATCTCAACGTTGAATTTCACCGCAGAGCCGCAAAGAACGCCGAGAGCGTCAGAGAACGCGTTTAGCTTTTGCATCCACCGAACTCCTTCTTTTGTCGAAGCAGGTTAATTTCCTTTCCTTTGCTAAGGACATATGTTCCCCAGCTTTGCCCGCCTCGACTCAGACGACGAAAATCCACCACCACATAGCCTGCTGCCAGCGCTTCGGTGAATGCCCAGCGAGTGGCCTCTCGCCACTCGAAAGCCCGTTCAGTACACCGCTGCTGAAGAGCATTAATATCGCCCGGAATATTTATTGCAGCTTGCTCACTCGCCAGGCCTTCCTCTAAAGCATTCCGTCGCGGTGAATCGTCTAATCCGGGCTGAACCAGCGGGGTTATCTTGTTGAAGTCCACCATGGAATTCGATTTCACCAGGCTCTTGCTTATGCTGTCATCGAGAAGCCAGGTCACCCAGAGGCGATCTGTGCCGATCCGGTGCAGAAAGCTCGAAGCATCTTCGCCGTAAAAGTTGTTGAGATAGCGGTCCGAAACGACGCCCAACTTGCTGAAGTTGAAATGTGCGTTCAGGCTTTGCAAAGGATCGAACGTCCAGGTGATTGCGGTGATGCCCTGCGCTTGCACTCGATCACGCTGCGCCAACTTTAGCTTCTGTCCTATATTGTAGTCACGATAACGTGGCTTAACGGCGAGCATGTGTGAATGGTGCAACATCATTCCGTCTTCGCAACTGACAAAGCCATACACAAAACCGATTAGCTTGGACCCATCGAATGCCCCGACCAGGACGCCACCTGCCGCCTTTGCGGCAACCAGATGAGAGAACGGCACGACGTCGAGATCGGGTAGGCCCCAAACCTCTTTCTGAAGGTCCTCAACAGCGCGCATCTCCGGTACACCTTCAATGTCCCGGATAACAATGTTTGCATCTATAAACATTGCGCCCTCAGGGGTTGGAAAATTACTCGTGATGGCCCGAACCATAGAGCACCTTTCCGGGCCGCGCGCCAGTATGCTTGCCGTGATCAATTACGACTTGTCCATTCACGAGCACGTAATCAATTCCAACAGGGTGGAGAAGTGGCTGTTCGTAAGAGGCGCGATCTTGGACTTTCTCGTAATCGAAGATTACCACATCCGCCCAGCCGCCCTCTTTAATTAGACCGCGTGACGAGAGTCGCAAGCGTGTTGCGGGCCAGGAAGTCATCTTGCGGATGGCCTCCTCGAGCGTCAGTATTACCAGGTCATAAATGGGCGCTCGGCTTTGCGCCGCGACCTGAACCAGCAAGATGGCTGATGCAAGCAGGCAAATTAGTGGACGGGGGAGGATGCGCCGGGAGATGTTTAGACCGGCCCTCAACCGTCGGTGCAGAAGAGTCTGTTGCTCGAGTTGTATCAACTCTAATTCCTCACTCCCCAAGGCAGGAAAAGGTCCTGGTCATCGGCGTGGATTTCGATTATCAGGGCCGCGCCGACACCACAGGCATCGCGATATGTGACCCATACCGGCCTGAGCGTAAAACTCGCTGTGTTGCTCGCTGGAAGTCTGACTCTTTCGCAAGGAAGATGTTCGGCACAAATCGCTGCGGGTTGCGATCGATCACCGGGAACCAGGTGCTCTGTACCTGGACCATGATCCGGTGCCCCTTAAGGAACACATGGTCATTGCCCGGAAATCCGATCTCGTAGCGATTCACCGAGTTGGCAACAATCGGCGTGGGCCGCTCAAAACTGTTGCGGTAGCGGCCGCGAAACACATCACCCGCGATCATTAGTTCGTAACCACCCATCTTCGGATCGGGAGTGTACTTTTCCGGATACACGTCGATGAGCTTGACGACCCAATCGCTGTCTGTGCCGGTCGTTGACGCATAGAGGTTCGCCACGACTTTTCCAGACACGATCACATCAGCCTTAAGCGGGTCACTCACCCATGAAAGAACGTCTGGCCGGTGATCCACGAACCGCTGATCTTCCACCTGCCATGTGGTCCACCCCGAGTCCACCTCGATCGGCCGCGGACGATAAGGGACCGGGTGCGCAGGATCTGAAACGTAACTGTCGAAAGCCTGCCCTGATCTAGCCGGCGGTGGCTCAAAGGAAAGTTTGCCATTCGCCTGAAAGTACAGGCGCCGCGGAACTACATTGCCTTTGGGCGGCCAGGCGTTGTGTCGCACCCACTCATTGGCGCCGGTCCTGAAGGTTAGCGCCTCGGGGAGATCGAGGGTTCCTTTCTCTTTTAAGTGATATGCCAGGAACCGCGCTCGGACGTCGCGCCGATAGTACGCTGCAGTCGCACTGCCAAAGTCGATGCGGCCGAGTTTTTGCCCGTCACCTGCCGACCAACCTCCGTGATTCCAGGGACCGACGACGAGGAAGTTCTTGTTCGCCGAATCGTGACGCTCGAGCAGCTCGTAGATCTTGAGTGGGCCGTAAAAATCTTCCTGGTCCCACCAGCCTGCCACATTCAGGGTCGGCACGGTCACCCGATTAAGCCAAGGCGCAAAACCTTGCCGCTTCCAGAAGGCATCGTAGTCCGGGTGGTTCACAAAGTCGTTCCAGGTCGGGAGGCGGCCTTTGAAATATTTCAAGTTCGCGTTCGACAAGGGGCCGAGACCCAGATACCACTCGTAAGCGTCGTAGCGATCGATGATGGCGGAGACATCAGAGATCTCCTTTGACGACTCCATCATGTATGCGTACTCCAAGCCGTAACTCAAGCGGAAAGCCCCGTTGTGATGAAAGTCGTCGCCGAGCCACATGTCTGCAGGTGAAGCTTGTGGAACGCCAGCCCGGAGCGCTGGATGCGGATCGAGCATCCCCATCACCGTCAGCCACGCTCCGTAGCTTGTTCCAGCCATGCCGACCCGACCGTTATTGTTAGGTATGTTCTGTAGCAGCCACTCAATCGTGTCATAAGTATCGGTGCTTTCGTCAATGGCATTCTTGTCTTTAGGGTCCCGCGGCTGTCTGAGCATGACAAACTGGCCCTCTGATTTGAAGCGGCCACGAATATCCTGAAACACAAATACGTATCCGTCTTCCGTCAATTCCGGCAGTGCTTGGGCCACTCGCGCTGAATTAAGCGCGCCCGTCCCATAGGGCGTCCTGATCAGCAGGAACGGAAGTCGTTCGGCAGCGCGAACCGGCGCATATATCTGTGTATAAAGACGCACGCCATCACGCATCGGAATCATGGCTTCGGTGGCAGTGAAGTTCGAATCCGCCGGCGGCTGTGCTTTGCATGGCGGAACACTCGCGAAGCAAACGACGATGAACAGCACGCTCCAGAACAGAGTGACTGTAGATTTTTTCATTGCCACTGGTTCTTACTATTTCTCCTGATCCTTCGAGACTCGATTGATCGGCGGAGGGCGCGGCACGCGTGCAGCTGGATTCTGCTCAAGCAGCTTCAAGCCTTCCAGCACAGCGCGCTCCAGCTGTGGATCGTGTCCCTTAATTACGTCCGCCGGCGTATAGTTCACTTCGATATCTGGCGCTACGCCTTCGTTCTCCACGGCCCATCTGCCTGAGAGGTCATAGAAGGCCAGCGACGGTGCAGTGATGCCGCCGCCGTCTAATGTGTCTGGAGCGCCGACTGTTCCGACAAGTGCACCCCACGTCCGAGTGCCTACCAAGGGACCAAGCTTGCGCAGGCGGAAATAGTATGGCAGCGCATCCCCTCCCGAACCGGCCGACTCGTTTATGATCATTACTTTGGGGCCATAGATTCCGGCTGTAGGCGAAGTCGACGGTTGGCCATCGCGCATGGCGAAGTAACCCATGCGTTTCCGATCCAACTCGTTCACAATGTAGTCGGCCACTTGTCCGCCGTGGTTATAGCGCTCATCTATGATCGCGCCATCTTTGTCTTGTTGCGAATAGTAATAGCGGGTGAAGTATGCGTAACCGGGGTTGGCGGTGTTAGGTAGCCACACATACGCCAGACGCCCGCCGGAAAGCTTGTCCACAATCCGGCGATTCTCTTCAATCCATGCACGCGTCCGGAGTCCTTCTTCGCTGGATACGGGCACAACGGTGATTACGCGTGAACCGTCCAGTGAAGGTGATTTGTTGACCCGTATCAGAGTCTGCCGCCCCGTCGTCCCTTCGAACATGCCATAAAGATTGGCAGGTGGTAAGAGAGCTCGGCCGTTTACTTCGAGTAGATAATCACCTTCGGAAACTTGAATCCCAGGCGCGCTGAGTGGAGCTCGCAAATCAGGGTTCCAATTCTCTCCGGTATAGATCCTTTTGATCCGGTAACGGCCGTTTTCCACGGCGAAGTCGGCCCCCAACAACCCCACAGACACCGGATCCTCACTCGGCATATCACCGGCGCCAATTAAATATGAGTGTCCTACCGCCAGCTCCCCTCCGACCATCGCCATGAGGTATCCAAGGTCGGCCCGGTGGCCGACGAAGGCAAGTAGCGGGCGATACCTCTCGTAGACCGCTTGCCAGTCGGTCCCGTGCATCTTGGGATCGTAGAAGTACTCGCGCTGAATCCGCCATGTTTCGCGATAAATCTGTTCCCACTCGGCTCGCGGATCGACTCGCAACTCTAGTTGCGCCACCTTGAGAGGCCCATCTCCGACTTTGGCAGGTCGCTCAGTCGCGACGACTCCCCACGACTCACCGCCGCCCGTGCCGGCCTGGTAGAGAAGTTTCTTTTTGTCCGCTGAAAGTGTGTATGAACGGATGCTGCCTTCCAGAAATGGCGCGGCTGTGCGTTCTTTGAGTTGGTATCGCTGCAAACGCAGTGACGGTGGTCCCTCTCCGTCACTCGTCAAAATAGGTTCTGTGTAGAAGAAGGTTCCGGCTGGACCTGCTGAGAGGTTGCTATAATCTCCTGGAGGTACGTTAACTGCAAGTATTCGTTGTCCGATGTCCTTCAAGTCGATCTGCACCTTTACTGGGCCGGGGGATGACGGAGTTGCTTGTGGCGTAGGTTCTGTACGTGGTGTTTCCTTCGGCGCGGGTTGCGGCTCGTCACCCCTTTCCGGCAAGAGTGGAGACGGCTCGGTCGCATTGAGCACAGCCAGGTAGATCGCGCGGCGCACCGGTCGATCCAGCGAACTCATCTCCAACCAACCGGTACTCGGTCCATAGTTCGTGCTCGAAAGGAAGTAGAGGTATTTGCCTTCCACATCGAAGACGGGCTGAACCGAGTCGGCCAACCCGTCGGTAAGTTGGGTTGCATTTTTCTCTGCTAATGAATAAACGAAGATTGCCCGCATGTGGCTGGGAAGATTCTTTGAATAAGCGACCCACCTTGAATCCGGTGACCAGCTGGCATCGAAGCTGCGTACAGGATCAGGATAGATATCAGTGTCGATCTTAGTTGCGGCGCCGCTTTTGACCTCGATGGTCCAGAGATTTAGATGGTTGTCCTGGAGTAGGATTGCGGACCCATCTGGTGACCAGGCAGGCGCGGAAAAGAATGCTGTAGATGGTAGTGAAATGACCTCCGGCTTGGAGACGCCAAGGGGATCGCCAAGCATGAGTTGATACTCGCCGCTCGCATCTGAGAGCCAGGCAAGCTGAGCTCCGTCAGGCGACCATGCCGGGCTGCGGTCGTGAGCACCCGGGCTCTGTGTAAGATTACGGTAATCACCTTTTTCCGCCGGTACAGTAAAAATTTCGCCGCGTGCTTCGAAAGCCGCGCGCACTCCAGTGGGCGAGAGCGCAGAGTTACGAATCATGCGAGCAACCTTCTTGAACTGCGGGCGCGCCCAGGGAAGATCGCCGGTCACGTCGACATTGAGCTTGTGCGCCTGCCCGCTTCCGGTATCGATCAGATAAATATAGCCGGCCTGCTCGTAGACTATCGCGTCCGGTCCTGCTGACGCGGTCATGATATCGAAATCTTCATGACGTGTGAGTTGTGTCACCTGCTTTGTGTCAACGCGACAGGCAAAGAGATTCATGGTGTGATTACGGTCGGAGAGGAAGTAGATTGTATTAGCCACCCACATGGGCAAAGTATCGTTGCTGTTGGTCCACGGCAGCTTCTCTACCGAGTAGTCAGCCAGATTGATGATTATGATTGGGTGTGTGCGACCGCCGCGGTAATGGCGCCAATGGCTAGTTTCGTAGAACTCGGGAACGAAGGCGGTTTGGAACTCCTCGTAAGCCAGACGGCGGCCATCAGGTGAGTAAGCAGCACTGAAGGCGCGCGGCAATGGCAATACTTCCGGAAATCCTCCATTGACACCCACCGTCCAGAGTTGAAAATATGATTGTTGAGGCGCGCTGGTTCGCACTGAAGCGAACATGACTCGACCATCCGGAGTCCAGCCGCGTACGCGATCTACATCGGGATGATAAGTGAGTCGTATGGGATCCCCGCCCGTCGTTGGCACTACGTAAACATCCGTGTTCCCGGCAACAGTGCTAGTGAAGGCGATTTTTGAGCCATCCGGAGAAAAGTACGGATCGATCTCGACACCCTGCGTGGAGGTGACACGGCGTGCCGCTCCACCGCGACGTGAAACTACCCATAAGTCGCCGGCAAATTCGAAGGCCACTAGTTCACGGCTCACTGTTGGGTGCCGCAGCATTCGCGTTCCCTGCGCAGTCGCCAGAGCGGTAGCAACCATCAGCAGCAGTAGAGCAAGGGCTGCTTGTCGCAGATTCATCAGCAAAGAGATCTTAGACGACAATGCTGTAACTACGTTAGGTTGAGATAGCATCTGATGTCCGAAAATTGTCGCGGCAATGCGCTAGATGCAAAAAGGAAGCGGCGAGCAATAGCAGGTTTAATGCTCACCGCTTGTTGCCCCATTGGTCCTACAGTAATTAGAACTCGATTCTCAATCCCACCTGCCCCTCTCGTCCGGGCAACACCTGTATCGCTTCGCCAAAAGGCTGAATCACGTTGGTGGTTGACTGACTCACTGCAGCAGGATTCTGGCGATTGAATAGATTGAAGAATTCGAACAGCAATTGCACCTTGACCCGCTCGCCAACATTAAACCGTTTGGAGAAGCGCATATCGAGATTGACGTAGGGAGGGGCGGTGAAAGCATTTCGACCACCACCCGGCCCATGATCGATGGAGTTGAAAGTGCCATTTCCGTCCGGGTCCTCCGTGACCGCGGCATCGCGGCTGAAGTGAAAGCCGCTCTGTGCTCTGAAGATTCCGCTGACTTGTATTTGCCAGGGAAACCCCACTAACCCGTTGATCTGGAAGATGTGATCCAGAGCCAGGTCGGAAGGCCCTTTATCGAGATCGGGGCCGTTAAGAAACGTTCCGGCCTGGGCAACGAAAGCGCCAGTCTGAGAAATAAATGAGCCGTTTTGGTTGCTTTGTCCCGTATCTGGGTCCGTCACTTCTGGAACTATTCCGATGAAACTATCGGATGGAAGAATTCCGCTCGCAATCCAATTATCTGTCGCGTGCGCGAAGGAATAGTTTCCGCCCACGAGGAAACGCCGGCTGAAACGTCTATTGAAACTGACAATGAAAGCGTCGTAATTGCCTTCGTAAAACGGGCCGAACGTGGTGATTGGTCCCGAGGGGAATGGCTCCAGATACCTTCGGCCGAGTACGCGCGCCGCAAAATCGATATTACTCTCTCGTACGCCCAAAAGATTGCGGATGTCTCGGTGATAGTAATCGGCCTCTACAACCATATCGTTGCCGATCTGACGTTGCACGCCCGCACTGAAGCCGAGCGTGTGAGGCGTTTTGAAACTTTCGTCGATACTAGTTGGGAAAGGTTGAGGCGGAACTGCGCCGTGCGTCAATACACCCGAAGGAGAAAAGAAGAAGAATCCCGTAGGCTGGCCGACAGCGGCACTCGCCTGTGCCGCAAATTGATCTGGAGTCAAGCCTGACAAGGTTTGTATGTTGGCTGCATTGATGACAGAGTTGGCAGGAATGGGCGCATGGCCTGCTGCTACTACTCCGTTGAGTCGATCTATACCGACGAATGGTCCCCCAAACGGGCATGTTGCTCCCATACTCGCGATTTGAGCGTCGGTAAGGTTCGGCGAGATGCACAGGCCGTTGGGAGGAAACAGCAGAGAGTTGACGAGAGCTACCACTAAGGTTGGCACGCCATAAAACCCACGCGGGTAGAAAAACGGCTGGAAGACTCTTCGATCAGCACCGCCAAAAGAAGGAACATCGCGGGCAAGACCAAGGCGAAACTGATCGTAAAACACGCCAAAATGGCCCCGCACGATTGTGCGCGGCGTTACTGCCCAGGTTGCCCCCAGTCGTGGCGAGAAATTTTTCTTTGTGACGAATTCAGAGTCGTAATCCCATCGCAAACCTAGATTAAGAGTGATATTGCTGCGCAGCTTCCAATCGTCCTGCACGAACAGTGCGTGGTAATTATTCCGTAGATGGATTTCGTTGGCCTCAGGCGTGAATCCTCCAGCAGTGGTAATGGTGAAGAAACCGGCATTTTGCGGTCCAAAGGTGGCAAAGTCGTCCACTGTGGCAAACAATTGATTTTGTAGCAGCTGAGATTCGACGCCATCCACCTTCGTACGCAAGAAATTGTAGCCGAACTTTAAGTCGTGATTGCCGAAGAGCCGTCCCGCATGGCCACTAAAGGAGGTGTACTTCTGATCCAAATTCGTGGGCGATGCAATATTGCCAAAAACAACTGTAGGGAAGTCTCCAAAGAATGTTCCCGTAGTATTGGAGCTGAAGGGATTAAAACGAGTGGATCCTTGGACCTCTGGATGAGAGGGACGTGTATCCGATGGTTCACCACGATACGCGCCACGAAGCGTGACAACCCAGGGATTCCCTGACTCGCCCAACAACATTGTGTCGCCGAAACCTAGCAAGAGGTGGCGAGCTCCCGAGTCATTTCGCGCTGAAGGCAGACTGCCCGATTGTGAGAGCGGCAGGAAATCGCGGATGACGCGATTCGTATAGTTTATCTGTTGCGTCAGGTGATGCCGGCCAAACTGCTCGTCAAGCTTTAAGAAGTTGCGAGTCTCGAAGAGCCTGGTAGGATTGTCAAACCGAGTTTCCTGGTCTCGCAAAAGCGTGTTAACGACCTGGCTGCCGGTGTCAGGGAAATTGAAGTTCAAACGTCGCTTCTCAGTAATTCGCTCGGAAGAACCAAAGAAGAAAATCTTGTCCTTAATTATTGGGCCACCGCCTGCCAGGCTGTAGTCAAATCTGCGGAGTGGCGGTGCATCCGGTTTTGTGGGATCCAACGAGTTAGACGCATCGAAAGCATCGTTGCGATGAAATAGCGACGCAACACCATGGTAACCATTACCGCCACTCTTGGTAATGACGTTTACTATAGCGCCGGATGCCTGGCCAAACTCCGCCTTATAACCAGTGGTGAGCACCTGAAACTCGGCAATTGTCTCTTGGTTGAACTGTGCGGCTGGCCCACCCTCTACCGTATCCTTGTTTGGCAGTCCATCGATGAAGAAGTTATTGTTGCCGCTGCGCTCACCTAACACTGGGTTCGCCTCGTCATCGTCGGGATCTGCTTGGCGGTTGATGGCCACACCCGGAACGAGTTGCAACAGATCAAGATAGTCCCGCCCGTTGACGGGTAATTCCGTAATCTGCCGGGGCGTAATGGTAGCACCCGTTGCCGAGGTATTCTGTTCCAACAATGGCAACACATCGACGCTGACGACTTCTTCGGCAATATTTCCAACTTGCAGTTTGATATTGAAAGTCACGACGCGATTGAGCGTTAACTCGATATTGGAGCTACTCGTGGCAAACCCCGTCCGTGAAACAGTAAGGATGTATGTTCCTGCAGGCAGTGCTGTGAGGCGGTAAAAACCTTCCGAATCAGTAGCAGTAGTACGCTCAGAAGCGAGCGCTGTTGCAGTCGCCTTCACCTCTGCGCCAGCGATTACCGCACCGTTGGCATCAGTAACGGTTCCCTCTACGGTGGAAGTGGTGGTTTGAGCAGTCGCGCTCGGTGACCATAGCTGAAACAGTAGCAGCGAAAGGGAAAGGATTATTAGCGAAGTACAACAACGGCCCAGTTTGTTGTGTCCGCTTCCTCCCGGAAGATGGCAGATCGGTGTTAGCACAGCCCTTTTCATGACTCCCGCCTCCTCTTTAAAAAGGAAAGTTTTGACTCGAACCCGCCCTGTCTTAGAGTCCAGCGTGTTGGGCTCATCACGGGAGCATCCCGATGTGAGCCGTCGCAACTATTCCAAGTGCCTAACCCTTGAGTGAGCGGGTATATAACACCTATCGTTGCAACATGTCAACATCGGTACAACAATTGTTGCATCCCCGAAGGTGGTGTGTTATCTTCGCCCGCCATGCGAACCACGGTTTCAGATAGCATGAAGGATGTGGTCTCTCCCACTGAGCTGTCCATCGAAACGGTTGAGGTTCGTTTGATTCGTTTGCCTCTGAAGGAACCTTTCGAGACCAGTTTTGGAAGCATAGAATCGCGCCTTATCTTTCTGGTCCGTATTGCAGCGGATGGATTGGAAGGTTGGGGGGAGGTAGTGGCTGCCGAAGAGCCTCTCTACAGTTACGAGACTGTTGGCACCGCTTTTCACATCATCCGGGATTTTTTAGGGCCGGCACTAATATCCGAACCCGTTGCGGGTCTCAGCAATGTGGCGGAGCGTTTCGCTCCATTTCGTGGTCATAATATGGCGAAGGCGGGTTTAGAACTGGCTTACATGGATCTGCTTGCCCGCCTTACGAATCAATCACTCTCCTGGCTGCTCGGGGGCACTCGCGAGCGCGTTCCGGTCGGCGTGAGTCTTGGCATCCAGCCTACGATTGAAGCGCTTCTAGAGCGTGTGGACCGCTTTCTCGCATTGGGCTATCGGCGAATCAAACTCAAGATCAAACCCGGATGGGATGTTGAGGTGGTGAGACGAGTGCGGCAGAGGCACCCGAAAATCGTACTCTCGGTCGACGCTAACTCTGCTTACACCCTGGAGAACAAGGAGCATCTGAAGTTACTCGACGATTTTGATTTACTGATGATCGAGCAGCCTCTTGAGTACGACGACTTGCTCGATCACGCGCGCCTGCAACGCGAACTCGTTGCACCGATTTGCCTGGACGAGAGCGTTACGAGCCTGCGCCAGGCAAAGAACGCTCTCGAGTTGGGCAGTTGCCGTATGGTCAACATCAAAGTGGGTCGGGTCGGCGGATACTCAGAGGCCCTTGCGATTCATGATCTATGCCATGCAAAGGGGGTCCCCGTTTGGTGCGGGGGGATGCTTGAGTCAGGCATTGGGCGAGCGCATAACATTGCGTTGGCGAGTCTTCCTGGTTTTACGCTGCCCGGCGACATATCGGCAAGCTCACGCTATTTCGCGCGTGACGTAATCGTGCCCGAAGTGAATGTAACTGAGGATGGCATGGTAGAGGTACCGTCCAAAGCCGGCCTTGGATTTGAGGTCGACCACAATTACATTGAAACGCTGACTGAAAGGGTTGAGGTTGTTAAGTGATGGCGACAGACCAGAGGCGACTCAAGACTGGTCTATGTGAAAACTCGAAGAATTCCACCAACCGCAGTTGGTGGATGGTTCATACTCCACCTACGTCCAATACCGGTGGGGAGCTGCGAATCCCACCAACCGCAGTTGGTGGATGGTTCATACCCAGCCTTCCTCCTGACCGTTCGTGCCGCCGAAATCCCACCTACACACAACTCAGTGGGATTCTAACTTATCTGGGGCCTTACCTTATCTCGGTTGGTATGAAAGATCCACCAACTGCGGTTGGTGGAATTTTTGACAGGGTTAGGATATGCCCGTAAGAAAAGAACAGATAGATCAGGACAGCGATGGTCAGTTTGCGCCTTCATCTCTGGAGGTTCGCTTCGCGCGATCGCCCTTGAGCGGGAACCGGCGCCAGTTGATTAGAGCGATACTTGACAATAACGAAGAGACCTTTTTTCTTTCCTCTCGTGAGATGGCTAAGCGGTACAACGTTGATGCCGCAACCATCGTGCGCACAGTCCAGGCATTAGGTTACGAACGCTTCGCAGACTTCGCCGCAGATCTCCGGAAACATTTTGTCAAGCAAATAACTCCCTACCGGGTGCTCAAGGCTGCCACAAGAGAGAGGCGTAGTGTCACCGATCAAGTGAGGCACTCCGTCGAAATCGACACCGAGAATCTGAGTGTGCTCAGATCGAGCATCAATGTGGAGCGCGTCCTGGGGTTAGCCAAACTCATCAATCGCTCGAAACGCATTCTCGTGGTGGGTGTGGATCTGGCAGCTTCGCTCGCCTGGTTTCTCGCCTATGGTTTACTGCCTGTTGGTGTTGATGCAGAGGCTCCCGTGGGTAGCACTGGAAACCTCCAACATAAGATCGACGTGTTGACTCGCGAAGATCTACTTATAGCGATCAGTTTCGGTCGCTGCCTAAGGGAGACGGTCGATGCTGTTCTCAGGGCGCGTGCGCGCGGGGTGCAGACTTTCGGAATAACTGACAGCGATATAACTCCGATAGCCAGCCACTGTGATGCCTATCTGCTCGCCTCGACAAGTAGTCCGTCTTTTACAGGCTCATATGTTGCACCGATGGCCTTAATAAACTCGATCATCGTTGCCAGCGCCCATCTACAGCCCCGGCGGGCCCTGGCGCGGCTGAGCCAAATTGAAGAGGAGTATACGTCAGGAGATCGATGGTATTCGGAACCTCAACGCCGAGCCAGGCCTAAGGGCAACCGGGATCACACGACGCGACAAAGGAATTCTGAAGAATAGTAACTAGAGTTACAACAGTCAACAACAGTTCCGCTCCTTCGAACGGCGCCGGATGGACGAATGGCGTGTGGGCCTAAAAACATTCAACCCCTGCGGGGTTCAAGACAGTCGCGACGTCGTTTCCTCGCACAAGCGTGACGAGGTTTGCCAAATTGGGCTCGGTGTAGATTGGAAGTGAGCTGATGAGATTCTGGTCCAGCCCGGATTGCGCTACCCAATTAGCAAACTGCTGTCGACCATCGTTGTCACCTGACGCTCCCGAAAGATAGATCGCTGTAGAGTGACGGAGTGCCCGGCGGGCAGAACTCTTGACCGTGCTGCCGTGGGTTCGGGAGACCATAATTACAAAATCAGCGCGAACGAAATCAAGAAAGCTGGTGCCTTCGATAAGCACGCCCGGTGCCGCGACGCGACTGAGCGCCTCCGTAACTCCGCTCTCAACCTGACCATCCTTTACGATTACCCAGTGAACGTTAGACGCTCCTGCATCCCAGTATCTCCCGGTGTCTTTTTCTAAGGCATAGGTTTCGTCGCGCCCTGAATGAATTATCGCTTCTTCAGTAAGGAGATGACTAACGCAACAGCTGTGCGGATCCTTCCCGCAGGAACGATAGTGTCCGCGGGTAATTTTGATGGCCTCCCAACCAGGGCAAGCGCGCAGCAGTTTGCACATGAGAGTGGTCTTCCCCACGTCAGAAACAAAGCCGCTCACTGCCACAATCCTGGGTCGCTTCATCACTCGTGTCGATTCTTGCTGGTGTTGTCGGTTTACGGCTTCTACTGTCACAGTACCAGGCCGTCTCGCTTTTCTAGGATATCCCGAAGCCACCACTCATGTTTCTCGTGAATTTGTACGTGTCGAGAAAATAGATCAACCGTACCGGGATCATCCTGCTCATCTGCCACCCGCACCGCGGCACGCATCTCTTTAATTACAACCAGCAGATTGGCATCGGCTTCTTCGATCATCTGCCTCATGGTCTGACCCCGTTCAGCCACTCTTACAGTCGCAGTCGTGACCATGTCTTGCGGACGCGAGACCGGATCCTGTCCAATCATGCGCACCCGCTCGGCGAAGTCGTCAGCAGTTTCAAGCACGGCGGTAGCGAACTCATCGAATAACAGATGCAGATCCCGAAAGAGTGGTCCAAACGTCTGCCAGTGATAGTGCTTATAGTTAGTGTACAGAACGAAGGCATTGGCAAGCTGTCGTTGAAGTTGTTCGACCACCGCGTTTGCCGGTGCGTTCTCTTTGGAAATTTCCTGAGCGAGCTTCTCGGTCTGCGAATGCTCGCGCTTCTGCGCCACTGCGCTACTCTCGGTTGTCTTTGCCATATTGATCTTCTCCTTCCACTTGTAGACTTTAGGTTGCGTGGGAAAATGCATGTTCCCGATCTTCTGTCGCTCGCCTTAATAGTTCTTGTACTTCTTCATCCGTGGTTTGTGAGAAATCTCGATACCAGAGTCCGACGCCGTGAAATGGCTGCGGCGTGAGAGCGCATACGATCTCATCTACTTCCTCACGGAACTCGTCACACGTTTCCGGCGGGGCGACCGGCACCGCCACGACGATATGAGCGGGCCGCAGACCGCGAAGCGCTGCTGCGGCCGCGCGCATTGTTGAACCAGTCGCAAGGCCGTCATCGATAAGTATTACAGTTCGCCCCTTGACGTCTGGAGGTGGTGCGTCGCCTCTGTAACTCCGCTCACGGCGCTCAAGTTCTCGTTGCTCCTGAGAAGCAACTGCCTCGATAACGGGCGTAGGAATACCTAAATAATTTACGACATCATCGTTGAGAACGCGGATCCCTCCAGAGGCAATTGCACCCATGGCGAGCTCTTCCTGACCCGGCACACCGAGTTTTCTCACCAGAAACACGTCCAGGGGTGCATTAAGCTTTTTCGCTACCTCGAAAGCGACAGGCACACCACCACGCGGAAGCGCTAGCACAGTTACGTCATCGCGATTTGCGTAAGTCATCAGCTTCTCGGCAAGGTGACGACCCGCATGGTGTCGATCCTCGAAGAGCATCATTCTTGTGTAAATTTTACTATTTTTTACGCGTTCGTGCTGCTTTCTTTGCCGAGGCCGAGCGCTGTGCCTTCATATGGTGTATCTCTTCGCGCACAAACTCCCCCGCCTGCGTGGACGGTGCTTTGCCGCTCCGGCTGTCTTTTCGTGCTCGCTCAACGGTCTCTTGTTCTGGCATCTATTACTCCTTCCTTCCAATCCCCACCGCAGGCCGGAATCTATTTTCCGGCCGCCGATGCCGCAGCACTCGGTTCTGAGACGTCTTTTACAACCTCGGCCACGACTCCGCGGCGTGCATGGAGCGCGAGGTCGGCGAGAGACACGATTCCACAGCAGGAGCCATCCGCGTCAACAACTGGTACACGGCGAATCTGGTTTTCCTCCAGGATTCGGCTGCATTCGTCAATTGTCATTTCGGGCGTAACGGTCACGCAATGCCTCGTCATACAATCGACAACTGCGAGATCCAGTGGATTGAGCCCTTTCGCAACTGTCCGACAAACGATGTCGCGATCTGTGATCACACCAATAGGTAACTTGCTGGTCTTGTTTTCGACGACCGGTATTTCACCGCAATCATGATCGACCATCATTTGGGCGACTTCTTGCAGGCTCGTTCTTTCGGTACAACACGCCGGGTCAACGGTCATTACTTCTTTTACTTCCATTTCATCGTCCTCCTCTTTGGTGGCTGGGTGTCGCTGCTCGGACTTTCAAGCTAAGTCAACTCGGGGGGCCAACTCTAAATGTCGGTATTGGGGGTTAACGCTTCGCGGAAGAATTGAATACGCAAACTATGACGAAACCATGTCAATCATATCAAGCTAAAATCCAGCGTACTCCCAGCAAAGAACCCTTATAGCAGAACATACGGCTCGTTGGGTGCTGTCATTATTCTGATGCTATGGCTTTACTTAAGCGGCGCCGCGGTATTGATTGGCGGCGAAGTCAACTCTGAGATTGAGGCAGCGTTGACAAAAAGGGGCGCGGCCAAAAGAGAGGGCTGGGAAAAGTCCTCCGGCTGATCAATGCGGTATCAAAGCCGCTTCTTGGTCATCATGTTAAGGAATTTCACGGACCTCAATGGCCTTGCGCCCCTTAAGTCGTTCCGTATTCTGATGCTTACGTCTTCAGGCTGCGACGCGTGATCAATCTGTAGCCGCCCAGCAGCACGATGGCCCCAATAACGGCCAATATTAAGCTCATCAGGAACCCTGGCTCGCTCACACCTCCGGCACTGTCCGCTCCACCATAGCCGAAGAGCTGCCGGCCGATGAAGCCACCTATTACCGCCCCAACAATACCCAGCACTATGGTAATAATCACACCGCCTGGATCCTTGCCGGGCATGATGGCTTTGGCGATCAAACCGGCGATTAAACCGAAAACTATCCAGCCCAGAATTGCTAACATTCGTGCATCCTCCTTTAAGGAAGTTTCTGCTTCTCCAGAGCTGTTACTGATTTTGTGGCTTAGCCATCAGTTTACCTGAAGAGCGGGATACTGCATAGACCATATAGCTCAACTCCTTGGAGTGCGGGGACTTGTCACCGCTTTTGGTGCAGGGAGACCTTACATGTCAAAGCGGTGACAAGTCCCCGCACTCCAAGGAGTTGAGCTTCAGTCTGTCAATCGGCACGATTGGGAACCACAGTTAGGTCCATGGAATGGACGTAACGTTCAAATTCGTGGAGATCCTCATCGCCAAAGACCATTCCAGGAATATCGTTTAGCAGGACATACTGCGGAATGACGGTTTCCACGTCCTGCGGAACTCTAGCTTGGGCATTACACTGATTGGGACATTTCCAGTAGTCAAGTTTGGCGGTCGGAGTGTTTGCCCCGGCAACGACGTAAAAAGGTTCCCATCGATGTTTGCAGGCGTCACAATGCAAAACAGGCAGCCAGCCGAAAACGCTAATGCCGACCCTCTTCAGTTCACGCTCCAGAACGGATCTGTTCATGATGTTTGCCTCCCCAGCTATCTTCCATTCAGGCCACCTTCAGATCAGCACAACATGCCGAGCAGCGGCTGGCGCCTCTGGGAATGGCTGAAAGACATTGAGGACAGTCTTTCGTGGCTGCTGCCACTTCTTCCCGACGTTTGTTGATTTGTCTGATAATCAGGAATATTACAAAAGCAATGATGAGGAAACTGATGATGTCATTTATCAACGCACCGTAGGCAATTACCGGCTGGCCTGCCGCCTTCGCTGCCTCCACTGAAGCAGGACGTTGCCCGGAGAGATCGATAAAGAGACTCGAGAAATCTACCCTGCCCAGCAATAAACCGATCGGCGGCATTATGACGCCATCGACCAATGTGGTGACAATCTTCCCGAATGCGGCCCCGATAACCACCGCAACTGCCAGATCGATGACGTTACCTCGCGCAACGAAGTCGCGAAATTCCCTTAGCATTTAGGCCTCCTCGCCTGGACCAACAGGTTCTAATGTGGAGAGCCCGCTTCTATGCCAATGCCGAATAAAAGTCAAGACGGAATACAGGAGGCAGAGGGCAGGAGTAGGAGGATGTGAAGCCAAGTATTGGCACGCCATCCAGTTTCAGGCGATGCCTTAATTAACCACCGAGGGGCTCTGTCGGAATCCATAAATTGGTCTCGGTGTGCATTACAGGCATACCGTAGCGGCTAAAGTATTGTCGAGTAATCTTCGTTAATGGGGGCGAATATCCAGCAGCGGGATGCCGGCTTCTTCATTAAGTCTTCGCTCCAGTCTCACCGCAGACTGGACCAGAACCATCTCCAGAGTTGGTTTGACAGTGAAGTGACCGCTCTCTATATTTTTTCTCCCCGGCGAATCGTGTTAGAAGAGATACGACTTCGTCCCCACTCTCAAAAACCAGCGTAAATGTAATCACGCCGTTTTCTGTTTGGGATAAAACTTTAGAGCGCATCAGTCGCCCTCACAGCTAAAGGTTGGTATCGGAAGCGGCCACTACTTTGGGCTTGGTTAAAACATGGAGCAGGAGCGGAAGCGTGCTCACAGTGCCGACCAGAAATAACGTCCAACCTACCGCTCTCTTTTGCTCCTCACTGAGTCTATTACCCAGGAGTAGCGCCAACCCGGCCCCGAGCGCCCCGCGGGTCCCTGCAATCAAGCCAATCTCACCAAGTGTCAGACCTCGTTCTTGCATGATCTCCTTCTCCTTTCCCACGACCATGACGTAATTCCGGCGTTAGTGCACTGGCTCCTAAAAGAGCCGCACTAACCCCTGTCGATACCTTTAGCTCGATCTCCGAAAGTACGTGAAGTTGTGTAGTTTGTGCGCTTTGCGTTAAGTGGCCGCCTTCTTGTGACAGACTGGGCACTTTAATGTTGCCGGAGCCTTAGCACCCGGCCGTGCTTTAAGAACCTGATCATGGCAGCCGGCGCACGCGCGATGAAAAGCCTGTTGGTTCGTCAGGGTGAGAATTGCGGTTGAGTTCTCGCTTTTGATCTTCGGAATTTCCGGCCACACCGCCGGCTTTTCTTCTTTACGAGCATGACAGTTGCGGCAAGCTGTGACTTTCGTCATCGGTTCCTTGTCGAGAAGTTCCGCCGAAAGGGTGGTGGTCCTATCCGGCGGGTAAGCCGTCTGATGCGGGGCGATCTTTTTGGCCTCAGCTTCAGGTTGCTCAACGTGGTGGCATTCCATGCAAGAGACCGGTGCGGTACCTTCGACATTGTAATTCTTGGTGGTGTGATTTAGGTGGCTGAAGGTTACCTTGCCCAATACAGCCTTTTCGGAAAGCACAAGTGTCTCGGGTTGTTTGGTCGGAGCTTGGGCAGCTTCCTGGACGTGAACCGATCCCCAGGCCATGCCGAAAGCGAGAATACACGCCGCCGTTAAGATTCTCATTGCAGACTCCCTTTCCAATTGACGCAGCTGCAGATCTGTAACATTTCTGCGTCCGGTATTCGAAATCTGTCTTGCGAGAAATAGTTTAAGCCGAAGGACACAGCGGCGTCTATGTCTTACAATAAAATAGCGACAGGAAACGCGGATGACGAGTGAATCAACAATCGAGAGCACTCGTGAGATAAAGGTCGAAACCGAGCATGAGAGAGTAATATTCCGGGCCGACCCTTCTTGCGGTTACCGCGCAATAATTGCGATTCACAGTACGGCACTGGGACAAGCTGTGGGAGGCACGCGCTTCTGGAATTACGCCACCGAGGAACTTGCCCTTCTCGATGCACTCCGTCTATCGCGAGCAATGTCATATAAAAACGCTCTTGCCGAACTGCCCCTAGGTGGCGGTAAGTCCGTTATTATAGGCGATAGCCTCACAACCAGCCGCGCAGAGATATTTCGCGCTCATGGACGCTTTGTCGAATCCCTGGCGGGCAAATTCATAACAGCAGAGGATGTCGGCACCACGCCTTCTGACATGCAATTCGTACGGGAAGAGACTTGCCACGTTGCAGGTTTGCCGGGCCGGTCGGGCGATCCCTCACCAATGACCGCCCTTGGAGTCTTTCGTGCTTTAGAGGCGGCCGCAAACCATCGTTGGAAATCAGCCGATTTGACCGGTCGTACCGTTGCCCTGCAGGGATGTGGCAAGACGGGTTACTCACTTGCTGGGCAGCTTCACAAAGCCGGATCTAATTTGATCGTCTCCGACGTTGATCCAAACAGAGCAAAGCGAGTAGTCAACGAGTTTGGAGCTAAAGCCGTTCCGCCTGAGCAGATCTTTGACACGCGTGCGGACATCTTTGCTCCCTGTGCACTCGGGGGAATCATCAATGATCAAACAATTGCCCGGTTGCGAGCAGAAATTGTTGTAGGCTCAGCTAACAATCAGTTACTCGAAGACCGGCATGGCGACTTGCTTCATGAAAAGGACATCCTTTTGGTGCCCGATTATGTGAGCAATGCGGGTGGTGTCATCAATGGTTGCCAGGAACTTCTCGAGTGGCGGCCGGCGGATTGTCTAATTAAGGTCAACGGAATTTACGAGAAGATCACTACCATTCTTAAGATCGCAGAGGCAGAGCACTTGCCCCCAAACCGAGTCGCTGACCGGCTAGCCATGAACATCTTGTCCCGCGCAAGGCCAGTCAACCTATAATCAATGCAGGTTGAGTTCGGCTTAAGTTTAAACATGTCTTTTCTGTTGCTCGCTCGCAAACTTAAGTACTAAGCTTGTAAAATCGCTGGCAGCGTACCTTGTAAATTTCTGGAATCTGTTTCAGGGAATGTGTTAGAACACTTCCCACTGGTCCGTAAGAGCATCGAAGCCCTTTTGGCTTGTAGGAGGATCTTTATGAGAGTCAAGGAGATTATGACGAAAAACGCGAAGGCATGCACGCCCACCACGACTCTCGCAGAGGCTGCCGGCCTCATGTGGGACGAAGACTGTGGGGTGGTGCCTGTGGTTACAGAAGCAGGTCAGGTAATCGGTTTAGTTACAGACCGGGACATCTGCATGGCAGCCGCGCTGAGCAATCGGAAGCTTTCTGATTTGGCCGTCGAAGAGGTCGTTAGCGGCACGCTATATTCAACGAAACCCGACGATGACGTCCGCACGGCGTTGGATACGATGAAGGAGCAAAGGGTCCGACGCCTGCCGGTAATCAACTCTGATGGCGCTTTGGAAGGCATTCTGTCGATGAATGATTTAGTTCTTAACGCTCAGGAGGGTAGGGAGAAAGGTGCAATCTCTTTCCACGATGTATTGGATACGATTAAGGCAATCTCCAGCCACAGGTTGCCGGTGGGGAAGAAGAAGGAGGCTGCGGCCCGCGTTTGATTTAGACCCCCACAGCTTTAAGTAGCAAGAACAGCTGAACTACTCGAAGCTCCCATCATGCTCTTGATCAACATTATCAGCATGGTGGCTGGTTCGGTATTTCTCTCTTGCGACAAATTCATCCAGCCGCCTCGGAATGGGTATTCTCGCGCTTGCTCTGCTCCTTTGCGGAATTCGTTCTCGTGTTCCCACTGCGGGGCCAATCGATTTAGGGAGTACTTTGCAACGCGAGATCCCGTGGCCGCAGCAGTTTATTATGTGATGCTGCTGGTCTTTGCTGTCTTGCCGCTTCTCATGCTTGGGAAGTGAAACCACTAAGAGTGCATTGCCTGCCAGTATTTCTCATGAATCCGTTTTGCCCAGCTCCAGAAGCGTCCTTGCTTTACCGTAGCGGGTTCATCGTCCCACAAACCTTTGTGCAGATAGATTGATTCCTGGCTGCCCTCATCGATTACTAGCATCATCTCGTGATTATAGGAGGCAGCAGCCGCTTGTCCCTTAATCTCCGCTGCGATGTTAACAGCAGCTACCTCTGCCTGATGTACAGCCATATGACCCAGTTTTGGCCCGCTCAGGTTTACGCAGTCACCTGCCGCATACATCTGCTCGACGCCCTTGACTCTCATCGCTTGATCGACGCCGATGTATCCGTCTTCCTGAGATA
>DATEUF010000362.1:0-5773 GCA_035283325.1 Pyrinomonadaceae bacterium
ATTCATCCTGTTCATGTTGTCGCTGGCTGTGCCGGCCGCTCAGGCGCAGGGTGGCGTTCGCACCGGTCCCGATCCGTCTACACTCCGGGACCCTGATCTAGAGAAAGACTCGTTACACAATCTGGAAGTTGCTCGCCATTATTTCAAACTGAGGAAGGCCTACGTAGCTGCATTGAAGCGGTGTGAGGAGATCGACGCCGGCAATCCCAACTTTGCCAAGATGGATGAAGTGCTGTTCATTGCGGGCGAAAGTAGTTTGCGGCTGGCCGACAACAAGGGCAAGCAAACATTTAAGGGAAAGACACCCGAAGAACTCCGACTCGATGCTCGGGTCTACCTCTCGCGACTGGTCAACGATTATCCTGACAGCACGTTTCGAAAACAGGCTGAGGAAGATCTAAGATCGTTGGGTGGCCCGTTGCCGAAGCCGGCTAATGGACCATCTCAGTGATGGCACATGGAACAGGTTAGTACCACCTCGCGGTAGCGAAGCCGTGAATAAATTGCTCAACCGTAGAGAGTGCTCAACTCCAAGGAGTTGAGTAGTTCATCAAGACTTGTTTGTTGATTAGCGGCGATTTATTCACAGCTTCTACCGCTCCCGGTACTGACGTTGAGTGAGGCGTCAGTCGAATTCGTCATCAATGATTGAATATTCACCGCGTGGTGGTACTGACCTGTTTTGCCATACAAATGGACAATGAAAGATGTCCAATGACAAATGGAAAATGTTCTTTCATCGCTCGTAACTAGAACCACTCATTCCATAAAACATCTATGTCCTTGCTGGTTGTGGGTTCGGTGGCGTTTGACTACGTAGAAACGCCCTTTGGCAAGTGCGAAAAGATGCTGGGCGGATCGGCATCACACTTTTCAATTTCAGCAAGCTTCTTCTCTGATGTCAGGGTGGTTGCTGTAGTGGGCGGTGATTTCGGTGAAGAGGAGTTGGGGGTTTTTACTGCTCATGGAGTCGACACGGAAGACCTGGAAAGAGTTCCTGACGGGAAAACCTTTCGCTGGGGCGGCCGCTACGAGTACGACTTGAACGTGGCCCGCACCCTGTACACGGAACTCAATGTCTTTGCAGACTTTCAACCAAAACTCTCGAATCAATCCAAAAGCTCCCGGCTGGTATTTCTGGGCAATATTCAACCCGACCTCCAGCGTGATGTGCGCGAGCAGCTTCCTGACGCCGAATTAGTTGCGCTTGACACAATGAATCTCTGGATTGACACGGCCCGCCAATCGTTGCTGCGCACTGTTCGGGCCGTCGATCTCGTGATCATCAATGATGCTGAGGCCCGGCAGTTAACCGAAATACCAAATCTGATTAAGGCCGCCAGAGAGATCTTGTCCTGGGGGCCTAAAGCATTGATAGTGAAGCGCGGCGAGTATGGTGCGGCGCTGTTTACGCGGGAAAGCTATTTTGCGATTCCGGCTTACCCCTTGGAGTCAGTGTTTGATCCCACGGGTGCCGGTGATACATTTGCGGGCGGTTTTATGGGCTACCTCGCGAGCCAGGAGATTCTCGATGAAGCGGCCATGCGCCGCGCAATGATCTTCGGTTCCGTGATGGCTTCTTTCAATGTGGAGGAATTTGGCACAGCTCGCCTCCAGCGTTTGACGCCGGATGAAATCAATGAACGCTTTCGGGGTTTCAAAAAGATGACTCATTTCGACGAAATACCGTTTGCCCGAGCCGAACGTCTGACGTCGTAACGCAAGCTGCCAGATTGCGCGCCGCCTTCAATGTGAGTTACAAGAGGCAAGAACCGTTTGCACGCAAACTAACAGTTTGCGTTACATGACCATGGAGGCCATATGTTTTGTCCCGTTTGCGAGTCTGAATATCGGCCCGGAATTACCCAGTGTCCGGACGACGGTTCACAGTTGGTAGAACGATTGGATGCAACCACGGCCGTGCATGATTCGAGCGAAGCGAGGTTTGTTCCGCTGCACAATTTGGGTTCGCCTGCCGAAGCCGAAATGGTCAACGACATACTGGGACAAAATGGCATTCGCTGTGCTGTCCAGTCGGGCGGCGCAGACGCCTTTTCTCCGTTGCTCTCCAGCACTTCGCCGGGAGCAATAGTGCTGGTTGATGAACGGGACTTCGATCGCGCACAGGAACTATATAATGCGTTCTTTGGGCGCGACACTACTCCGCTGACCGGAACGTTGTTAGATGAGGACGAACAACAAGAAAACGAGTGAGGACGGGCCTGGGGATCCCAGCCAGTTTTTCACCTTGATTCGAATTCCAAATTTCCCATCATGAGTGCTGAATCGTCCGAAGCAATTGCGGTATTCATAACGGCGGCGAACGCTGAAGAGGCGGCGCGGCTGGCGGACCTGTTAGTAGGCGCGCACCTTGCGGCCTGTGTGCAACTGTTGCCGGAAATAGAATCGGTGTATCGCTGGCAGGGAAGAGTGGAGCGGCAGAGTGAGGTACTACTGATTGCGAAAACTACGGCAGTTATGTTCGAGCAATTAGAGAGTGAAGTGCGGGCCTTGCACAGCTACGACACGCCAGAGATTGTTGCCGTGCCGATCACCATGGCTTCAGGGCCATATCTTGAATGGCTGACGAATTGTGTTGCTTCGCGCAATGAACAGGTCAGTGGCACCACGTGCTAGACGCTCAACTCTTTTGGAGTGCGGGGACTTGTCACCGCTTCCTAATACTAGACATTCTTATTCAAGAGCGGTGACAAGTCCCCGCACTCCAAAAGAGTTGAGCGTGGTGCTAGCTGCGCTCCTGCAGTACGCGATACTCATCTGTCATGTTCTTGTCGAGACTTCGGAGGGAACTCTGGCTGTCGATTATTATCTGCACGATCTCCGAAGGTGAGTCAGTAACGTGCAGAAGCTGCATGTCCTGTTCTGAGATCTTGCCTTCTTTCATCGCAAATTCACGAACCCAATCGAGCAGACCCTTCCAGTAAGCTGAACCGAAGAGGACCACCGGAAAGTTGCTGATCTTGTGAGTCTGTATCAAAGTAAGCGCCTCAAAGAGCTCGTCTAGTGTGCCAAAGCCTCCCGGAAAAATAATGAATGCCAGGCTGTATTTGACAAACATCATCTTGCGAACAAAGAAATAGCGAAATTTCAGCGAGCGTGTCTGATAGGCATTTGGCCTCTGTTCGAATGGCAATTCAATATTGCAGCCTACCGACAGGCCACCCGCTTCAAAAGCTCCGCGATTAGCCGCTTCCATAATTCCGGGTCCGCCGCCGGTGATCACGGCAAAACCATCCCGCGCCAGCAAGGCTGCAGTTTCCTGTGCCGCTTTGTAATCCGAATCGTCCGGACGGGACCGAGCAGAGCCGAATACTGAGACCCCTCGTGTGAGTGTGGCCAGCTCGTCGAAGCCCTCGACAAACTCGCCCATAATGCGAAACACGCGCCAGGTATCAGTGTGAGTAAACTCGTCCGGACGCGGACTCTCGAGCAGTTGCTCGTCCTGAGTCGCGCGAGGTTTTCGCTCCTCTGGTTCGCCGGTTTGGGCCATTCGGCTTCCTTAGACACCCATGATGTTATAACCGCAATCCACGTAGAGAACTTCTCCCGTGATGCCGGAAGCGAGGTTGCTGCAGAGAAAAAGCGCCGCATCGCCGACCTCGCGCGGTTCCACATTGCGTCGCAGCGGCGCGCGCTCAGCAGCGTGTTTCAACATGGTGGAAAAGTCCGCCACCCCTCGTGCCGAGAGCGTCTGAATCGGCCCGGCGCTAATGGCATTGACGCGAATGTTGCGCGGCCCGAGATCGTGTGCCAGGTATCGAGTGCTCGCTTCCAAGGCGGCCTTGGCAATGCCCATAACATTGTACCCGGCAACCACTTTTTGGGCGCCGTAGTATGTCATTGAAACAATGCTTCCCCCCTCAGTCATCAACGGTGCAGCGGCCCGAGCGAGTTGGGTCAGAGAGTAAGCGCTGATTTCCAGGGCCGTAAGAAAAGCGGCGCGGGTCGTATCTAGATATTGACCATCAAGCGCTTCTCTGGGAGCGTAGGCAATACTGTGGATCAGAAAATCCAGTCGGCCAAATTCTTGACCTACGCGCCGGAACGTATTGTCAACTTCCTCTTGATTCGTCACATCGCAGGGCAACAGTAGTGAGCCGGGCATTGCTTGAGATGTCAGGGTCTCGACATTCTCCTTCAGGCGTTCGCCCTGATAAGTGAAAGCCAGCCGCGCGCCCGCTCCGTGAAGGGCCTGAGCAGTGGCCCAGGCGATCGACCGCTTGTTAGCGACGCCGAAAATGATGCCAAGTTTGTTTTGCAGCACTGAGAACCTCGTAAATAGTGAATAGTAAATCGTGAATAGTGACGATCTACTATTCACTATTTACGATTTACGATTCACGCGGCGGCGGTTTCTGGTTCCGTCGCCATCAACTGCCGGTACTGTCCTGTCTCAACCCACTGCAATATCTCAGAAACCCGCCACACCGGAAAAGGATGACTCATTCCTGAGGTGATTAAGTCTGCCCAGAATCGGTCCAGGGCCTTCTCATCATAATTCTTCTGAAAATCTCGCGCTTGCGCCAGAAACTGCGTGTAGTCGATCCGTGAAGCGAATGTGCCGCCGGCCAGTTTCATCATGGTGCGTCCTATGACATTTGCATCCTGGGTGACCAGCAAAGCAGCGCGATCACATGAGAGTTCTGCGCGCCTGGCCCAGGCGAGCAGAGCGCCACGCATTGAGACAGTCAATATTTCCTTCACGATAGGAAGCAAGGGCGAAGCGAGGACGGCGGTCTTAGCGAGAAACTCCAGCAGCCGCGCCGCCGTCAAATATAGGACATGCTCGGCATGGATATGACCGACTTCGTGCGCCACCACCGCTAGCACCTCCTCGTCGGTCAAGCGCTCAATCAATTGAGAATAGAGAACAATTACGGGTCGCTCAACGCCGCCGGTGAAGGCATTAGCTATGGCGTTTTGCTGTACGAAGAGCTCCGGCATATCCACTCCAAGCGTCGTACAAGCGATCTGTAGTTTTGCGAAAAGGTCAGGACATTGCTCAGGTGTAACCTTCACAGCACTGGCGGTGAAAATCACCCGGATTGCTGACTCGCCCGTGACTGCCAGTAGTTTCTTGAGCGCCGAATCAATTCCTGGTATCGCCCTCAAAGCGGCCAGGGCGCGGCTATCGGCGGGATGAATGTATTGTTCCTTGTTCAAGCGGGCAAACTTTTTATGCGGAGCGTCTGAAAGTGGCAATCGGCACCGGCCGCATCGTGCTGGTTCCTGGTTATTACGAACCTGATTCCGCTGGCCGCAGTAGCGACACCTGACGGCGTCAGCTGCGTTCTCGTTGGTCTGTGTAATGGCCAATATTCATTCCTCGTTATGGCGAAAGTCGTGAGCTGCAAGTATCAATGATCCGCAGCCTGAGGGCAACTGCCCTGTGCGATGACTGCAGATCTTTTAATCACACTTAAAGACTCCTGCACTGCTGAGACTCACGGTGTCATGAAGTCAGTACCACCGCGCGGTGGCGGGTGGGTCTCGGCGTGGACAAGCGAGCGTTTAATGCAGACGGACCCACCCGCTACCGCGCGGTGGTACTGACCTCATGACACTGCAGTTCTAGTATCCCCACAGTCTCTGCCGTACGCGGAAAGATCCAGTTTGACCGGCAGCGCGAAAAGCATCAAATGAATCCTTCGAGATGGCCCAGGGTCAAGATTTGCTGCATTCAGAGTCGGGAAGAAGCCGCGCTCGCTATTCGTTACGGCGCTGCGGCTGTTGGGCTAGTCTCTGAAATGCC
>DATEUF010000363.1:0-9757 GCA_035283325.1 Pyrinomonadaceae bacterium
GAACCATCACTCTCTTTGCAATAATACAAACGATTGTCACCCCGATTTTGTGATGATGTGTATAAGAGAGCTTTGCCTGCCTTGTCTGCTGATTTGGACACTGCTGCTGCATTAACTAAATGAACGTTCTTCAAATTATTAATGAGCACTGTTTGCCGTAGAAAGCCAAAACTTTCCGGATCGGGTTCAAACGAAAATACCTGGCCTGATGGGCCGACTAAAATTCCAGATAATGCTGTATAAAGTCCTACATTGGCGCCTATATCAACTACGACCTGGCCAGGTTTACAGATACGCCTAATTAGAGCTATCTCTTCTCTCTCGTAAACGTGAAGGGCTAAAGCGCCTGATACCACAGGGTCACGCGGATTGATGCTGATGACCGCTTCTCCAACCCGCACAAACTTCGGTAGAAGCCGAAGAATTAATGTGTTGATAATGTTTTTGATCCATCGAGGGTGGAATAAAACTGTATAGACAAATTCCGATGCTGACATTTATAGAGTCTCTAAGTCCGCCTGGTGTATTAATCCGTTCTTAGAACAGGGTTCGCGCCAGCACGATGAAGGTTGCGTGGCGTCTCAAGAGCATCATTCTCCATGAGCGATTGGCTTCGTTGCTACTGCATCACGCCTGCGCGCAATGAATAATGCTCCCGCTATCACTGCCGGCAGGAGCAGCACGCGGCCGGGCAGCAGGAATCTCGGCTCGGCGTAGACTAAAAAGCCGAGTACCACCATGCTAAGCATGTGTAGAGCGCAGAACCGGAGGTCTCGCTTCGGCTGGCCGAAGAACAGACCGACAACGGCAAGGCAGAAGAACACAGGTCCATAGAGGACCTTACAGGCAACCCTTACGAGCACATAGTGATATTTTCCGCTTTGAATCGCGTTTTGGATTCCCCATTCGCTCCCAACGAACCCTTCGAGCGCATAGGTCAACAGACCAGCAAGCTGATAGGCCTTTTCCCGGCCGACGCTAAGGGGAGCGCCCCGCCAGCGGCCAACGTACGTGTCGAACGCAAGCGACACGTATTGCTCACGTTCCCTCTGGGTAATCCCATCTGCCATGATCTGGACCCTCATTGACACGATCGGGTCGCCGTAATCGCCGCTGGTTCCGAGCGGGAGGTTGCTGAAGGAATAGACCGGGTCGGTGATTGCCCAGAAGCCGAAGTGATGGTGGTTGCGCAGCGCCCAAGGAAGCAGCGTGCCGCAGAATGCCAGCGCAACCACAAGCGCGGCTAGCCGCTGCCGATAGCAGAAGAGTGCAAGGCAGACGACGAGTCCAACGACCTGATTCTCCGGCCTTAACAGCGCTGAAATGCCAAGGAGAGCGCCCCCGCCGGCGGAACCAAGCGGCCGCCACAGCAGGCACAGGGCGAAAGCGAGGCAAACAAGCAGTGCATTCAAGCTTTCGGCGCCCACGACGGCTGATGCAGCGACAAGTGGCACGGCGACCAGTGCGAGTCCGGGGACGACGAGGAGCGCGGGTACGTTCAGACGCCGGCAGAGGAGTTTGGCAATCGACAGGGTTGCACCGTTTGCGAGAACTTGGAGGGCTTGGATCCAGCCATTGTGACTACCAAAAAGCTTGATCAAGGACGCGAGGACAGCAGGGTAGAGCGGCACACGCCAGGCGGACGGAGCGGGTTCCCCGTCTACAGTCATCGAGTATCCGTGGCCAGAGGAGATATTCTTCGCTAGAGCGAGGTACTCGCGACTATCGCTGCTCTCCTCGGCAAACATGATCGCGAAGGCGCCATTGAGAGCGAGGAACAGAAACATCAGCACACCGAAGAACCAACGTTCCTCGCTGATTCGGAATCTGTCCGTCCGCGCAGGCGCGGCGCCAAATCGCGGGCTGGTCATAGTCGAAAAACCACCAACTGAATTACCAACCAAAATTGAGTATGGTTTGTAATGTCAGCCCCCAGAGAAGCTGGGATCGAATAATCCACCAGCGAGTGCTCTCCTCCTCATGCTTTAGGAGTTCCGCAAACCAAATAATGCCCACGACCAAGTAAATGCTGCCCCAAGGTCGTGATACCTCACCTGGTCCGTTTGAATTTACTATTAGCACTAACATAAGAACCGACAGTGCTATGTTTCTTATGCGCCATCCAACAATTTTCCAGTCCGCCCCCTTACACAGTCTGTAAAACAGATATAGAAAGAGTGGGCCACCGAACAACAAGAAGTCGCATATGGTCATGATCCGATCATTAAGAATTACCCAATAATAACCATTGCCCAGCATATGAACGATGTTGCTACCCGAGTTGTGATCGACGGATGCCAGGAAGGCATCTAAGTAGCTATATCCTAAATACTTCCGTGTGACGCTAGTCATGAAGATAACTACGACAGCTATGATCAAAGCGTGTGGAGTTACCAGGCGTATGTGTGTCCAGAGTTTATTTAGTCGTTCGTTTGTGGTGAATGTTAGTAGTGCTGGCACCATTATGAGTGCAGCGTAAGAAATGTTGATTGCTACCGCGAGCAATACACCAATCCCAAGCGTCAGCATATAGCGCCTTTCCATAATGGATATATAACTGAGCGCCATAATCACTGCCGCAAATGCATAATAAACGGCATCGTCAGATCTGCCGTAGATCAGAATGGCAGGTGTAACCATACAGCCAATAATGACTTGACTCGCGTCCTTATCTGGGTAATGCCGGCGCAGAGCCCAATACATTACTGTGAACGCGAGCGACAAAATAAATACGTTGATGAGAGAGAATACAATTGGCGAGGTCGCATGTGTCATGAATTGCCAATAGGCAAGTGAACCCGCTGGATGCGAGAGAGTGTGCGGTGCTTTGTATCCTGGTTCTAGATGTCCTGTGATTCGATCTGTATGAGTTGAGAACGTCTCAGCTATGGTTCGGTTCAGTGATGCGTCATGGATATGGTCCAATGCTCCTGAAACGCCAATGTTTCCGGTTATTATGCCGCCATGAATTCCACCAAATGTTATCGATAACGCTACAGAAAATGCCCAGAACAGAACATATCTCGACCGGTTTGAAGAAATAAAATGGCAGATGGAGCGTAAATAGGCAAGTATGATGAAGCCTATAACTACATAGGGTAGGCCACCTAGAATCCCATAGTTTGGATAGGCGATTCGTATGGGATAAAATTTCTGTATGCTCCAGTGACTAATGCCACCCACTATGAATATCGTGCCGACCACGGCTCTTAAAAATATAATTGCTGTAATAAATATTAGCCAATTCTTGATAACACGGCCCTCGGTCGGATTCATGTCACGCAGACCAGAGCCTCTCATCCACTGGATAAGCGGTAGTGCAATGACCAGTGTTGAGACGAGTAGAATGTTAAGCAAATCTATCTGCATGTTTTTGAGTAATTCACCACGCTGTCCAGCCGCCGTCCACCATGAGGTTTTCTCCTGTGACATAAGCCGAGAGATCGCTGGTGAAGTAGGCGATGGCACCTTTGAAGTCTTCTTCCGTGCCCATGCGCCGCAGAGGCGTGCGCGCGACGTATCTTTCGACGAATGCGCCAGGCTGATTGCGGAATACGCCGCCTGGGCTAATGCAATTCACGCGTATGTCAGGCGCAAGGACGGTAGACAGCCAGCGTGTGAGTTGGATGAGCCCGCCCTTGCTGGCTGCGTAGGCTGCGGGATTGCCCATCTTCGTGCCTTCGTACAGGCGTAGATCCGGCCCCGCTACACCATAAATGGAACTGATATTAACGATGGTGCCTTTGCCGTATTCGCGCAGCATGGAGGCGAGTATCTGGCTGAGGTGGAAGACGGCGGTGAGGTTGACTTCCAAGGCCCGACGCCAGGTGTCCACACGCTGTTCCTCCAGCGGGGCTACCCAGCCTTGCAATTGGCTGTCGCCGACAAAACCGGCGTTGTTGATGAGGATGTCGAGGCGTCCGAACAGTGCGCTAAGCGCGTGCGGCAAGGTGTTGCGTTCCTGTTCGTTTTCGAGATCGATCCTGAGGGTTTCGACACGCGCGCCCCATTCGGCCCTCAGTCGATTTGCGGCTTGGACCAAAGCGTCGTCCTGGAGGTCGAGCAGACAGAGGTTGCAGCCCAGTTCCGCAAGTGCGCTGGCCATCGCCACGCCGATGTAGCCCGTTCCGCCGGTAATGAGGGCGACTCGCCCTTGCAGGTTCATGAGTTCCGCGAGTTTTTTCATGTTGTGCTCCGGAGATGTCTGCCGTTCATGCGCCTGTGTCAGTTGATCGGGCGCGCGCGATGCATTCCGCGAGCATGAAGTCGTAGGGGGTGTCGATGTCCATGGCTCTTTCGGTGGGGATTTGGACGGTTCTGACATTTCCTTCGAACAGGTGGTTTGCGTTGAGTACGAAGACGGGGCGCGCTGCGTAGGCGACGGTGGTGACGTCAAAGACCGCGGGAACGTCCTGGCGTCGCGCTACCGTTTCAGCGGGTTCAATAACCAGGTGCGCATAGCCGGCACCGTCCAGACGCACCATGTTGAAGTAGGGGCTGCGTTCGGCTTTTCTCACGGTGATGACCACGTCGGTCGCCGGGTCGGCGCGTAATGTGTTGATACAAGCTGTGACGTCATCCGCTGTGCGAAATGGTGAGGTGGTGGGCAGGCTGATGAAAGTGTCGAACTCGCCGCGCTGCGCCTGCACCCATCGAATGGCGTGTTGCCAGGCCAGCCATTCCGGCGAGTTATCCGCAGCCAATTCCGCTGGTCGCACGAAAGGAACCTCCGCCCCGTATTCGCGCGCAACTGCTGCAATTGCTGGGTCATCCGTGGAGACAATGATGGTTTCGATAAGCGAACATGCCCGCGCGGTTTCAATGGCGTAGGCGATAAGCGGTTTGCCGGCCAGTGCTTTGATGTTCTTGCCCGGCACGCCCTTAGAGCCGCCACGCGCGAAGATGAAGCCGATTGCTCGCGGTTCATTGTTGTTCATGGCCGCTCATTTCTACGCTGATCGTTTGTTTGAGGGATGTCTGTGCAGCGAGTGTATTCGCCAGGGCGTCTTGCCCTTGTGCTCCATCGATTAGCGGTAGTCTCCGATGCTCGATGCATCGGAAGCAGTGTTCCAACTCATCCAGGTACATTACGACTCATCGTACTATCCAGGTATGCGATGCAGCAGCCTGCTCCGCAGCCTCAATGGTCGTCAGCGTCTCCATTGCCTCTTCCAAAGTGCAGAGTCCTTCAGCGTTGCCAGCCAACATGGCTTGATGCTCCGCGCGATAGGTATCGTCTCGCGCGACAGTTACGGATTCCTGACCGCCATCAATCGTAATCGTGTTTTTGATCAGATCAACTCGAACCGTATGCTGATCCGTATTCACCAAGATATACCGGCGCGGAACACGGTCCAGATAATTCATATGGATGGAGACCAAAGCGCAGCGTTGGGTCTCCATAAGCAGTGTGTATGCGTCGTCACTGTCAATTTCCAAAGGGCTCAAGTGGCCACCAGATGCCGTCAGTCGCCGCCACGAACCGAAGAGCCAGCGGGCGTAGTCCAGCTCGTGACTCAAATCTCGCAAAACGCCACCACCTTGAGCTTTGATTGCTGAGTAAGACTGTCGGTAGTCAGTATCCGGGCGCCAATCAGGAAGATATGAGCCAACATAGATGTTTGCTGTGACTAGCTGCGCCGAAGCATCCAGCAAAGATTTGAGCTTCATCAGCAGCGGATGGCAACGGAGATTATAGGCCACCGCAGCCAGCGAAAAGCTGTGGTTAAACAATTCCGATGCCCGGTCAAATAACGGCTTTTCAAGCAGTAGCCGCTCTCGATAATCATGCTGGCCAAGAGTCTTGAGCGTACCAAGGTGCTCGTTGGTTCGATTTGCCACCACCACATACACTGGTTGCCAATCGGCGAGCGCTTGAGCCAAGTCAAAATAGTGAGGAGCAAAGTCGACGGAGCGGCGGCTCACCACGGCTACCTCACACTCCATTTCGGTCAGTAGCCTAGCGTGTCGCTGCCCAAGTGAGCCATAGCCGATAACCAAAGCCTTCACGGATTGTCCCGCACCCACTCCCGCTGCGCACGCTCAAACTCGTCCAGTCGCCCAATATCCAGCCAGTACTCGCGCAATGGGTAGGCGGCGGGGGTCTTGCCGGCGGCGATCAGGCGTTCGAACAGCGTGGGCATGTCGAAGAAGGTCTCGGCGGGTAGATAGTCCAGCGCTTCTGGCGACAGAGCGTAGATGCCAGCATTGACGAAAAAACTCTGCACGGGCTTCTCCTCGATAGCCTCGATCCGCGCGCCATCGAGTCGAACCACGCCGTAGGGCACCTGAAAGTCATATTGGCGCACAGCCATGGTGGCGACGGCACCCTGCTCAATGTGGAACTGCAAAAGGTTATCGTAGTTGGTGCGCGTGAGCAGGTCGCCGTTCATCACAACGATCGGGGCGCTCGGCTTTTCCGGCAGCAACGACAGCGCACCGGCTGTGCCGAGGCGGGTGCTTTCGTGCAGGTACTCCACCTGCACACCCCAGCGATCGCCCGCGCCAAAGTGATTGCGGATCATCTCGGCCTTGTAGTTGACCGACAGGAAGATGCGCTTGAAGCCCTGTTCGGCAAAGCTCTCGAGGATGGTTTCCAGAATCGGCTTGCCGCCCACCGCCAAGAGCGGCTTAGGATATTCATCGGTAAGCGGCTGCAGGCGCGTGCCCAGTCCGCCAGCCATCAGCACTACCCAGTTGGGGTGCTCGGCGACACCGACGAGTTCGTCAAGCGTGGCCAGCCCGACGACGCGGCCGGCATCATCCACCAGTGGCAGGTGGTGGATGGTCATACGACGCATCAAAGCCAGCATTTCATTGTTTGGGGTGAATGCCGGCACTGCGGTTGGCTGAGGATTCATCACCTCTGAAACAGGAACCCGGAGGGTCTTGTCCGCCAGAATGGCTCGACGGATGTTCCCATCCGTCAGAATCCCGAGCAGAGAGGTATCGGGTGCCAATACCAAAGCCACCTGCAGGCCTGATGCATTAATCTTGGCGACCGCATCCGCCAGCGGCGTCTCAGGCGAGACAATTACATCTTTCCAATTCGCCATTACTCGTTCATTCCAATCTTGACTGCGGGGTTACCTGCGACGATCCATCCATCAGCAACACTTTTGGTGACTACTGCACCGGCGCCAATAACAACATTTGTACCGGTCTCAATACCAGGCAACACAACTGCCCCTGCGCCAATGAAGGCTGACTCTCCTACCAACACATCCCCAGTCAACACAACGCCTGGTGAAACAAAGGTGTGTGCGCCAATCACACAATCATGGTCAACGCTGGCGCGAGTATTGATCACCGCGTTATCTCCGATTCGAACCCGGTTCTGCAAAACCGCGCCTGCCATGATTTGCGAACTTTCGCCCAAGTCGCACTCCGGCCCAATCACTGCTGAAGGATGTCGAACCACATCAAATGAAAAATCACGCACTTTCAGATCTTCGAACAATCTCTTTCGCCTGAGCACGCATGGATTGGCACCTAGACCATTGACCAGCAACACATCTGTTGGGGCGACCTGATCCAAAAACTCATCGCCGCCCATCACTAGCACACCGAACACTTGATCGCCAATTTTTAGATTAGGATCAAGGATACCGGCAACGTTCACACCACTCGAAAGCAGAGCATCCAGAACAACTCGGCCGTGTCCACCGCCACCGAGCAGATAAACCGCTTTAGCCATCTAATGACTCGTCGGCTGCATAACTCCGAGTGGCCACTTGACCGAGTGTCTGCCAATAGGAAGACGGGCTCACTCCCGTTCCCGGCCGCTTACAAGTGAGATTTTCTTCTGTGAACATTTCACCCGCCTTAATCGCCTTCGCCGCCACCAAACTCTTACGCGCCACATCGCGGTTTTTCCACTCAGAGGCAGTGGGGCACTTAATGCCATCGCCCAGTGCCTGCTCGATCTCGCGAGTCTGCCGCACCAATTCCCGCAATTCATCCGGTTCGAGCGATGCCTTGTGATCCGGACCGGGGAGGTTCCGATCCAGGGTGAAGTGCTTTTCGATCACACGGGCGCCGCGCGCCACGGCGGCAAGGGAGATATGAATGCCTGGCGTATGGTCGGAGTAACCGACCGGCAGCCCAAACGCCGTAGCCATGGTGTCCATCGCGAGCAGGTTCACCTCACCAAAGGGCGCGGGGTATTCGGTAGTGCAGTGAAGCAGGGTCACGCGGTCTCGCAGCGATCGTTGGCCCGCTTCAGAGGCGAAGGCCTGCTCGAAGTCTCCGCGCTGAGGCGTGGCGGTGACCGGTGCGGTAAACCCAAGCGCCAACACACCCAAGGCCGCCTCTACCTCCGCCAGCGTGCTCATGCCGGTGGACATAATCACTCGCTGCGCGGCACGGGCGATGGCGAGCAGGAAGGGGGCGTTGGTTATTTCCCCTGACGGAATTTTGATCGTCTGCAATCCGAATCGCTTAGTGAGGAGGCGCAGGCTCGGCACATCGAAAGGGGTGGACAAAAACGCGATACCTCGCGCCTGGGCATGAGCAATCAGCACCTCGTGATCCGTCTCGATAAGCTCAAGTTTGCGGATCATCTCAAGCTGACTTTCGGCTTGATCCGTCGTGCGAGTTTGGTATTCCGCCTTGGGCGCATGGCGGCTGACCACAAGCTCCGCGCGGAAGGTCTGAAACTTGATCGCATCGGCTCCAGCCTCGGCGGCAACATCGATCAGTTGCTTGGCGAGATTCAGGTCGCCGTTATGGTTGACGCCGGCTTCGGCGATGATGAAGGTTCGCATATCAGTGTGCATGTTCGATGTCAAAGAACGCTTTTTGCGTCTGAAGTGCAGCCGTCTTGAGAGTGTCCTTGATTCGATGGCTGACATCGCCAGAGCCATACAGAGACTTCGTGGACGGCAGTCCTGCGCGAAATTCTTCCGAAAGCGCCTTGTTTATCGCAGCAACAATTAAATTTTTTTCTTCCAAAGCGTCGATGATACTCGATGCCTTTAGGCGTCCGTTCTGCCGATCACCGATATTCACCGTTGCCTTTTTTAAGGCTGGCGCTTCCGTAAGACCACTGGAGGAGTTGCCAATGATTACGTCCGCTTCACGCATCAGGCTCAAGTATCGATGCTGGCCCAAGGAAACAAACGCCTTGGCCCGGTGTTTGTTCGTCGCAACCCACTGATCGATTCGCTCAATCAAAGCACGCGCCCCCGTGTCTGCATTCGGATAGGTGAAGATGACCGTCGCGTCTCGAAACTCATCCAATGCCGCAAGTAACTCATTCATCGCTGCAACGGGTTCTCGTTGGCCCAAGGTTGCCGGGTGGTAAGTAATCAAAAGGGTGGGTGAATCGAGCAAGATCGCCAGCGCCTTTTCCAACGCGATCCGATCCATCCAATTAAGATGCTGGAGATGATCAAGTCCGGGGGCGCCGAAGTTGGATACTCGATCCGGTGACTCTCCCAGTTGAACAACTCGCTTGCGATAGGGTTCTGCGGCAACGAAGTGCCATTGCGCCATTTTTGTGATGGCGTGGCGGATACTCTCGTCAAATGCACCTTCGGTGGTCTCGCCACCGTGAATATGCGCAATCGGAATCCGCGACACCATGGCGGCCTGCGCCGCGGCCAGAATCTCAAAGCGATCGCCCAGCACTACAAGCATGTCCGGCTTCAGTCGATCCAGCGCATCGGCAAAGCCGATGACTCCCAACCCCATAGACTTTGCAATACCCACCGGCGAATCGGATGAGAGCAACATCTCGACCTTAGCGTCGATGGCG
>DATEUF010000364.1:0-4925 GCA_035283325.1 Pyrinomonadaceae bacterium
GCTCTCGACCACTCTGATGTTCATGGCCTTCAACATCGGGGGCGGCGGCCTGCTGTCCGTCTGGCTCCCCATTCTATCTGACCAGACGCTTCACGGCGGGCCGGAGTTGTATGGCGCGCTGTTAGGCGCGCTGTCGCTGGGGGAAGTGGTGAGCGCGTTTCTGGCCGGGGGGCGGCGGTGGACCTTGTCGCTCGGCGCGCTGATCTGCATCGCGCAGATGCTATCCGGCCTGGCGCTCGCGCTGCTGCTGTGGCGACCGACGGTGGTGTCCGTGATCGCGGGCCTGGCCCTGTTCGGGGCCTTCAGCGCGCCCCTCACCATCTGGGCGCAGACCCTGCGGATGCGCGTCATCCCGGAGCGTTTGCGCGGCCGTGCCTTTGCGCTCCTGCGGATGCTGATGCAAAGCGGCAATCCCATCGGCGGCGGGCTGGCCGGGGTGCTGCTGCCTGCGCTCGGCCTGACCGCCGTCATTGCCGTTTCGGCGGGGCTGGTCGCCTTACCCGGTTTGCTCGGCTATCGGGTCAAGGAACTTCGTCTTGGGGGAGATGACGCTGAGCGGTCTCGCTGAAGGACACGTGGGTCAGGATCGACGCGAAGCGGACGTAGCAGAGCGAGTGAATTACGCCAGTTCCACCCTTAGCTTTTTGCCCAACGCCGACGCCGCGCGCTCGAGCGTAGATAAAGTCACCGATGGGTTGGTCGGGTCGAGGAGCCGTTCCAGCGCCGCGCGGCTCGTTTTCATCCGGCTGGCCATTTCCATCTTGGTGAGTTTACGGCGCTTCATTTCTTGGACGATCTGGAAAGCAATCACGCGCTTGATCGCAGTGGCTTCCACGTCGTCCAAGAGTTGCTCGTCTCGCAGAAACTCATCAAAGTTGCTGCCGATACGCTTTTTGTTCATGACTTTACTCCTTCCGCAAGTCTGCCAGGCGTCGTCGGGCCATATTCAACTCACTCGATGGGGTTTTCTGTGATTTCTTGATAAAGCCGTGCAGCAACACCATCGTGTTGTCTTCGACCGTAAATAGCACACGCGCGATGCCTTGGCTAATGTTGGAGCGCACTTCCCATAGGCCCGGCTCCACTTTCCGGATCAGGGGCATCCCCAGCGGCCAGCCGAATTGTGCGGTCTTGATATCCGCGCCAATTGTCTTACGGTCTTCACGTTTCAGACTTTTGAGCCATTCACGGACTGGCTCGTTGCCCGCTTGAGTGCGGTAGAAGACCACGACCAGTACAGGCTCGTCTGGGGTCTGCGCCATGTCAGCAGTGTATCAAAAATGGTACATTCGTCAAGAGGCAGTTTTCCGACCCCCGCGGGCGGCAAGTTAGTCTTCAACCGCTCGGTGAGCCTGGAGGACACATGGGCCAAGATTGAGAAGGCGCAGCAGGGGGAATGAGTGCGCACGGTTGTTCAAAGTAAAAAGGCCTTTCGGGTCCGTGTGAACTCGAAGGGCCTTTTGTTTAATAGTCTGGCGCAAGCCGATGTTAGCCGGCCTGCTCTAGAACTATCTGGATAGTGCTTGGAGGTCTCTGTTTCTTCCGAGTATGCCTTGGCTCAGCTTGCGCCGAAGAGAAACTCCGAATTAGGGTATAAGAAATTCACGCTACTTTCTCAAAGACATCATCACCTTTTGGGAAGGATTCGTTAAGTTTGTCAATGGTCATGTGTCCACGCATAAAGTCGCTCGCGTTCATCTTCTTTACTACAAGATGTTCCTGTGTAACACTCAAGATGTTTGCAAGGCGGGCCTTAGTGTCCTCCTCTTTTTCGTTGTCAAATGGAGCGACGGCAAGAAGCTTCCTTTCCTGGGGACTGGAGGCGCTCCCCAATGCCTGTCCAAGAATGCCGTTTATGTGTTCGTCTCCAAATCCGTAGCCAATAGCGATGATGAGTTTTGCCTCCAACGTCCACCGCCGAAACTCGTAAGCGAAGAATAAAAAGGGATCGGTGTACTGCAACTTATAATCTGTTCCAAAGATGATCTCCAACTGATCCGTTCTTATTTTTGACGGTTCGTCCGAAAAAGTCAGGTTCTTGTTTTTGTCTCTCAACCAGTCTATCGAACCGTGCAACTTGTAGAGGAAGATGTTTGGTTCTTCTCCGTCAGCGGACATGAAGTTCTTCCAGTCCCAAGTTCGTCCGTCTCCGAATCCCTTTTCTAATGTCTCACCATTGCGCCTATGATTCTTCTCGACGCAGAGATCATAGTTCAGAGAGAATACGCGGAGTGGGTACTGGAAATCTTTAGCAAAGGAAAATACACCCCGGTAGTAATCAGACTTGCTGTAATCACTGAGAAGGACCCAATCGTCCTGAAGTTCTTTAAGTATCATTTGTCGAAGTTGGTGCACTTTTATAAAATCATTGCCCCCAAGTTCTGTAAGCTTAATACTCCAATTTCCAATAAATGGATACAACGGATGCCTTGCTTTCTTATCGAGTTCCGACAGAGTGTTTACCAGACGTTCTATGTTGTAATTAACGTCATTATTGAATTTGCCATCTATTCCATCGGCGAAGTGGATAGCGCTTTTGACAAAGTGGTAAAGACTTTGATAGTCCTTCCATAATGAATCGTGCTTTAGGAGTCCCTCTAGCTTCTCAATCATAAGTGAGGAAGTGGGAACTCCCGCCTCGTAGCTGGCCCCCGCGCCGAGCAGGACCAGGACCTTGTTTTCTTTGCGAAGACTCACAGGTTCATCCTCACAAGAACCATGGGTGCAGGTTATCTACACTTACTTCGGGCAAATCTAGCTCGTCAAACTTGTTAGTGAAGCGGGCGATGAGTTGGGCATAGTATATTGACACAGGCACGCTCTTCGCGTTAAACCCACGCCAGTTCGCACCCGACAGGTTAACAGCATCTTGAAGGTAGTCCTCTCGGTCTTTGGGCGAAAGCTCTACGTTCGAGTAGTGAAAGGTCATAAGGACTGGATGAGAGTACCGCCTAGTCACCTTGGGATTGTGATATTGCAGCCCTTCAAACCATACCAAGTACTCATCCCGGGCTAGAGAAACATAGGTGCTTTCAAACGGCACAAGACTGTTGTTCGTGTGGCTATAGCCGAAGAAGTTGTTGTTTGCATTGACCTTAAGAACAACAAACTGACTACGACCTCTTTCTCCGAACTTTGCGAAGACCTCTTGAATGGAGTCTAGTTCGTCGTTCCTGATTTTGTACGGCGCATGGATCACAAATCGGTCGAAGGCCTCGCGGTGATCCTGAATGATGTTTTCAATACTCTGCTTTAGTTGAGCCAGGTAGTCCTGTGAGTTGTCTGAGCGGCCAAGAATTCGAAGCTCCTTAAAAAGCCCACTGGAGTCTGTAAGCACTGAATACGCATAATATCTTTCTATATGCCGTTTCTCATTTGAAAAAACCTCCCGATGCGATTGCCCAACGCCAATAATCAAACAACGGCTATTTCGGGGTTGTACCTTCCAAGGCTTTCCACCAAGCTTGGCGAAGCACTGTAAGGCAATGTTAGAGGTTGACCACTGCAACCGAGTATCGCGTACTAGCGTGTAGAGCCGAACCACCTGTGATGGAATGCGAGCACTAACAAAGATATGTTTCGCCCTGAAGTAATCTTGACTATCTTCTAGCTCTTCGTCATCCCACGGTGCGACAAGTATAACAAGAACGGGTCTGCGGTCTGAGGAAAGCACTGTGTCCCGCACACGCTGCATCTCCTCGGCCTTGAAATTGGCAACAGTAATTCCTTTGACATTATCGGGTGTCATAGGAAAGCCGAACATCTTTTCCGTGCCTGGAAACACGTTTGGAAAGGTTTCGCCGCGTAATGCCTTATATAGATCCAGCGAAACAAGCCGGTCCTGCTCGCGGTAGACAAAGAATATTGTTGGCCTCTGATCCAAGCCAATCAATGGGCAATAATGCTTTAGCCCCATATATTGTGATGCATCAGTCTGCTCCTTACAGAACAAATACAGCTTCTTATCGAGGGTGCCTGCAGGCAACTGAATGAGCTTACGGGCCACTTCAATGGCACCTCGTTCATGCGGAAGCGGGAAGATATCATCAAATCGCAAGGTTATGAATTCCTGTATCTTGTCGTAACGGTCAGAATAGAAGTTTCTATTCTCTTTGCCATACTGATCCAGGCTCAAACTCAGTTGCTGAACTCGTTTTGAAAAGGGCGTATCACTGCTTTTTCGGAACCAAAAATCAATCAGGAAGCCAAACTTCTTAACCGACTTGAGATAGTAGGCTTGAAGCCAGATAGCTGTTTCCCCTTCATGATATGTCTGCAATGTAAACACTACTCGCTTTCTTGCGAAGTCTCTTTCTTCATCAAAATGCATTTTTGAACCGATGGCCTGGCATGATGCAACTAACCGATCGTGCAGAAAATCTCTAGTAAGGTACTGGTTATAATTCTCCTTACACTCGAGGGCCTCAAATCCATCAATTTTAGTCAGCGATACCCAGTATTTCTCTCGTACATTTAGGGCATCGTGGCTGATAGGCAAAGATTGTTTGACAACACCCTCTGGAAGATTAGTCTTCCGTTGTCCAGAGTCTTCCAACCGGTAGACAGTGAAGGAAAACGAATCTGGGATAACTGGGAGAAAGCTTAGGGAAATAGAATAGTCTGCTGGCATACGGATTTTACTCTGGCTGTACTTCGCGATCAGATCGCGCCTAACGCCTCATTGAGAGCCTGATGTTATGCATATGATGCAAGCCTCTGATTGGTAGCAGGTGCCCAACTCCTAACTATGCTGAAAGAGTTTCTAGCATTATATACAAGTTTCCAATAGACCTTATCGGAAATAGCCCTTGAGTTGATATGGCCGTGATCGGAGATAGCGGAAGTCGGTGCGTAGGTTGTGCAAGGCACAGGCGATCTGCATCACCAAGTCCGAAAATCCCTGCTTGGTATTGCGCAACACGTCT
>DATEUF010000365.1:0-57196 GCA_035283325.1 Pyrinomonadaceae bacterium
CAGGAGGCAGGAAGCAGGAGGCAGGAAGCAGGAAGCAGGAGGCAGACGGCAGAAATCCCTAAGAGCTCAGATGCTCGCATCTATCATTTGACATTTGACACTTGGCATTTTTCATTTGCTCAAGCCGAATGCCGCTCTAATGGCAAATGAAATATGTCAAATTAGAAATGGCAAATGGTTCCCGTCTGCCGCCTGTCTCCTGCTCCTGCCTCCTGCCGTCTGCCTCCGGAACCTTACGACTCAGGGAGGAACTCAATAAAGTGATCTAAGGTAAGCCAAATGCTCCAGCTATGGTGATAGAAGATTACAGGAAAAAATATGGCCAGGCCGAAGAGCACTATCAGGACCGTCTGAAAATCCGTCTGTAACATGGTTAAGGAGAGCAAATAAGCCAGTAGTATGATCGCCTCGGTCGCAATGGTGTTGACGAGGATCGCGCCTACGAAAAAGCCTTCCTCCCGCTTAAATAGCGCCCCACACTCAGGGCAAAATTCTCTAATTCGGAATGGAGACCTTACGATGGAAGACTGTCCGCAGGCTGGGCAGCGCAGCCTAAGGATCCGCCAGAAGGCGGCTCTAATAGATGGTCGTTTTCTTCGCACAGAGATGCGCCTCTGGAGGCACGGCGACTGATTCGAAGTGCTCGGTGTAGTAGTAGTAAGTGAAAGGCACCTTTACCCGGACCACGTATGCGAGTACCAGAGTACTGCAAAGAAGTGGCAGGTTGTACCCATGACAACAAAGAGGTGCCAGATGAGGTGATTGAAACGCAATCGATTGGCGGCGAAGAATGCGAGCCCGCTCGTATAAGCGAGACCGCCCGCCAGCAGCCACAGTATTCCCGGCATCGGTACGCGCAAGAGCACTGGCTTGACGGCAATGAGAACAAGCCAGCCCATTGCGAGGTAGAGTGCCACCGACAACCACATATAACGAGTTCCAAGGATTGCCTTTAACGTCAGCCCCACGATCGCCATAGTCCAGACGAGGCCCAGCAGCGTCCAGCCCCATGGGCCACGCATGATTCCCAAAGTGAACGGTGTGTAGGTGCCCGCAATCAGGAGAAAAATCGCGCCGTGATCAAGCACACGAAAAAACTGCTTCGCTCTATTCGGCCTGATTCCATGGTAGAGTGTCGAGGAAAGATACAGAAGTACCATAGTCACCGAAAAGATGCTGACACCAAGCAGGTTCCAACTATCGCCGGCTCGCAGTGCGCTCAGCACCAATACGGCGGCTCCAAGCAGAGCGGCCACAAGTCCGAAGCCATGGCTCAAACTATTGGCGACTTCCTCACTGAAATCATGCCACCGTTCGCGCCTGGAGTCTCCTTCGTGCATGGCAGTCATTCTACACTGATTGTGCCCGTTGTGAATATTTCTTTGCCTAATTGTCTCACTCCGGTATAAGCTTTCGTGTGATGGAACTCGCCCCGACCTCTTTTTTCTTCCTGGCGCGCTGAGCACACTCACTCTGTCCCAAAACGAATAAGATACAGAGCTCTCGCGAAAACTCCCTGTTTGAAAGGATACGCGGTATGAAAAAGTTTGTTCTTGCTATGGTGATATTGTTCGCGTGTGTGGGCCTCGCGGCGGCAGATACTATCTATTTGCGGGATGGTCGCACAGTACGCGGCACGCTGCTTGGCTTTATTAATGGGCGGTTCGCAGTGCGCCTCGCCGATACTCACGGAACACCGTCGGCCGCACAAGCTGAAGCCGAAATTGTCTTCTTTCGGCCCGGTGAAGTCGAACGCATAGAGATTGACGGCCGCTCGCTTGACGACCTGCGCTTCGAGACGCGCACCATACAAGTGTCTCTCGGTCCGAACTGGATTGACTCGGGTCTGGACCTACGTAGAAACGAACGCGTTCAGATTAGTGCTTCGGGCACAATCGTCGCTGGTCGAATGCGCATTACGCCTGAAGGCTTGAGATGGAGCGATCCAAACGCGCCGTTGCCTCGGGCCGCCGAAGGCCTACTCATCGGCGCCGTAGGCAGTGATGCTGATTCACCCATTCTGGAACTGGGGCTCTCCCGTGAATTCGTTAGCGCCAGAGACGGTCGCCTGTACCTGACGGTCAATCGTGCTGCCTACACCGATGCCCGCGGGGCGTTCACTGTTCAAGTTAGAAGGGAGCGCGACTTGGCATCCTTGCGTGATCAGAGTGAAGACAGCCCCTTTGGCCGGCGCGACCTTCCTGGCCGTGCGCGCACACGCACACGAGTGCCGATTGACTCCAGCCGGGAGCGAAGGCCACAAGAGATAACAGTAGACGTGCCAGGCACTTCGCGCGGCACAGATACGAATATCGAGGTGCAAACAGGAGATCAGGTAACGTTCACAGCCACGGGAATGGTGATCGCTGGTAAACGCGTCGGCGAAGTAGGCCCGGAAGGCGGACGCACTTCGGGTTTTGGATCCATTCTTGGAACGCGGCCGGTGCCCAGTGCCGGCCCCGGCGCACTCATTGGTTATATTCGCCAGTCAAACGGACAGCTAACTCAGCCATTCCTCATCGGTAGTCAGTTGATCTGGACTGCTCCCGCGGAAGGTCGTTTGGTTGTAGCAATCAATGATGACGACTACAGCGACAACAGCGGCAGCTTCAGGGTGCAGATAAGACGCTGACGCGCGAGGGCGAAGGGCAAAGGGGCAAAGCGCAAAGGGAAAGGGCGAAGGGGCAAAAGCATTTGGCATTTGGCATTTGACATTTGACATTCTTTGACTTTAGTAAAGCGTCATTTTCGTGGTGACTTGTAGTCCAATGAGAATTGGCAAATGTCAAATGACCAATGAAAAATGGTTTGCCCCTTCACCCTTTGCCCCTCGCCCTTCACCCTTTGCCCTTGGCTCTTTGCCCCTTGCTCCTTACGGTGCTTCGACAGGCATTCGCTCCCCGTGCAGCACTGCGTCATCGGAAAAAACCAGCGTGCCGTTGACGAGAAAGCCTTCGATATGCATGTTCCCGCTGAATTCGTTTCCGCGCCTGTTGAGTTTGATAGCAGACTTAAACTTTATTTTGCCGGCTGGCGCCAAGCCGTTATCTGTATCGAAGCAAAATCCTTCGTCTGTAACAGTGTAATTACGCCGGCCGGTTTTTTTCCAAACGCCCTGCGCCGTTAGACAAGATGGAGAGGCCACCAGGAAAAGTTCATCGCTGTGCGTCACAACGCCATTGCTCTGGTTCTTGCCGGCGCCAAAAGTGAAAAGTACCCGGAACACCGAGCCGTCGCTGAAGGTTTCAGTGGCTCGCCATGTATCTTCTAATACAGCCCCATAATCATCGTCATCATCCCTGGTATTAGCTGCCTTGTTTGCTGCGGCTTGAATCAATAGACTAGACGCCACTTTATCGGCTCCTGCGGCCTTCGCGGACCAGCTTCTGTCCTGCGATTGGGTGGTTACTTGTACCGCCGCCTTCGTCACTGGATTTGTTCGCCCGGCTTTTGCCGGCCAGCTTTTTTCCTTCGACTGAGCATTCACCGGTATCGCGAGCATCGCGATGAACAGCAGACCCAAGATCGTCCGTACAGACATCCATCTTATCAGTTTTTTCTTTAGTTATGACGCTCTGTAAATGTGCATAGCCTGCCTCAGTGTGACAATACTTGACAAAACTCTTCCACAGTCTTTGGCCCATCTTCAGGTAAGCTGGATCTTTTGTGTATTGATAGAGGTAATACGTGGATTCCACGATCTCAGGTCTCAGCGCATAACCAGCGTTTACAACTTCCATTGTCTGGTAGTCGATCTCTTCAGGTTCGATGTCGTGCTTTAACCACATCTTAAATGAGGAGGCCTGCAATCGCTTGGCCCGCTCTAGATCGCCTGATAACGCCAGCAGTGCCGGAAAGAATGCATCCAGCGCACCGTAAGTGGTTGCTGTGCGGGAGCCCGAATTCATGTCAGCATGCCCGTACCAGAGCTCGTTTTCAGGAGAACTACCCTTGTCGCGTTTAACTTCGTCCGCAAGATACTTGTTGATTGCCGAGATGCTTTCCGACCACATCTTTTTGCAGTCCCTATCGCCAAACAATAACCAGCACTTCAAGAGATATTCATAGTAACTATCGATTGCCCCGCTTATGTGTGTGTCCATGTTTGTCCACTCACCTGTCTCAACATTTATCCATGTCCCTACCAGGCCGAGGGGCGAGCGCCGGCGATAGATTTCCATGAGCGCGTGCTTCGCCTTCTGATAAAACTTAGGCTGGTGCGTGAGTTTACCGAGCGTGCCAAATTCAATAAGCAGCGTGCCCGCCTCTGCCGGGTTCGTTTCCGCACCGCGCACTTTGCCTGTTTTTAGGTTCACGAAACGATAGGGCAAACCAGTAGCGGATTCGAAGGCAGGTAGAAGTCGCGTGCCAAGATCTTCGGCGAGCACTAACAATCTCCGATCGCCAGAGAGTTGATAGGCCGACAGGAGACCGCCAAGCAGGCGGATCGTGATCTCAAAATTCTGGACATAAATGTCTTTGTCGAAAGAGAGGTTTTTGACCACGTACTCGCGAGTCTGTTGAGCTTCATCGGTAAGGCCCATCAGGATCATAGTATCCAGCGCATCGACGGAACTCATCAAAAGCGATTGTCCGTACCAATCATGATAGCCCCTTGTTAGGGGCCTCAGCTCGTCGTGGGACCAGGCATGCTTCTTGTAGCCTCGCCAGGCAGGCAGAAATTCGGATTGCACCTGACGGGCGAGCCGTGCTTTATCAATCGGCCTCTGCGGATGTGCCACGCTTGCAGATAGCGTGACAATAAGTAGGAGAGCTATTACTTCTGGAAGTAATTGAATGAGGGATTTGTGATCATTGTTGACGAACGTAGTCGACGCGATCGATGCCATAAATTATCACCGGAATGCCGAGCACTTCTGTCTTACCCTCTGGCTTTTCTCCCAGCCGCTCGGCTACACGGATCGATCCCTGATTGTCCGGATGAATCAGACTAATGACATGCTCTATGTCGAGTGTGTCAAAGGCATATTCGAGGGACCGCCGCGCTCCTTCAGTGGCGTAGCCCTTTCCCCAATACTGCCGACCGAGCGTCCACCCAATCTCGAAGGCGGGCCATCCAGCTGGGTTTAGGAAACCGATGCGACCGATAAACTCCCCGCTGGCTTTTTCTTCCACCGCCCAGTGTCCGTAACCACGCAGGTACCAGTGACCAATCATATACGCCATGTGCCGCCAGGCTTCAACAGTGCTATAAGGCTTACCGCCAATGTAGCGCATGACTTCGGGATCGGCGCAAATCTTCGCGTAGGGTTCGAAATCCTCCTCCCGCCACATGCGAAGAATAAGACGTTCAGTTTCGAGTGTTATCCGATTCATGACTTTATGACTCTCTGATTAGATCAGAAATGGCAAATGAGGTGCAAGACCTGGTTTCCGAGGTACTCTGCCTCCCCTACTTCCGCTTCCAGCGCACTCCATCCTTGGTATCTTCCAGAATGATGCCGAGCTGAGCCAACTCCTGGCGAATAAGATCTGCGCGAGCAAAGTCGCGCCGGCGCCGCGCCTCCTGGCGTTCCTCAATCAGTGCCTGAATCTCTACATCGAGTGATACCGGTTCCTCCGAAGTATGAAAAACATTTAATACCGTGTCGAAGCGATCAAGCAATTCCAGCAACTCGTGCTTGTCATCTTCACGCAACTGCTTTCTCGCCAACGCAGTATTCACCTCACGCGAAAGATTGTGCACGGCAGCTAGAGCCACCGACGTGTTAAGGTCATCGTCCATTCCCGCTTCAAATTCGTGCAATGCTCGAACTGCGGATTCGCGCAGCGCCTCATTGCTGCCCGGCTCTGTTTTCGCTTCGCCTAATCTGGCGCGGAAATCGAGCAGGCTATCTACAGTTTTTTCGGCGCCGGCCAGAGCATCAAAAGTGAGATTGAGTTGCTTGTTGTAAGGCACGCTCAGTAGAAAGTAGCGAATGCCAGCGGGCGAGTATCCGCGAGCCCTGAGATCGCGAAAAGTGTAGTAGTTTCCTTTAGACTTCGACATCGTCTCGCCCTCCACTTTGAGATGTTCAAAGTGAAGCCAGTAGCGAACAAACTGCTTGCCGGTTGCTCCTTCACTTTGGGCGATCTCATTCTCGTGATGTGGAAAGACGAGATCGATACCACCTACATGCAGATCGAAGGTTTCACCCAAATACTTCATCGACATGGCTGAGCATTCGATATGCCAACCGGGACGCCCACGGCCAAGCGGCGTGTCCCATGCAGGCTCAGAAGGAGTAGCGGGTTCCTTCCACAGTGCGAAATCTCGGGCATCTTCCTTCTCGTATCGGTCAGTGTCGATTCGTTCACTGGCGCCGGCGATATTTCCTGCAAAATTGATTTTCGAAAGCTTGCCATATTCGGGAAAAGAGCTAATGCGGTAGTAGATTGAGCCATCAGAGCGGTACGCATGGTTGGTCTGGAGCAAACGCTCGATTAACTCCACCATCTCTGGAATATGGCGCGTGGCTCGCGGCACGATGTCAGGACGCTTGCACCCGAGCGCGTCGAAATCCTCCCAGAGCGCGTCAATGTACTTCTGCGTGTAATCATCAATGGTCGTTCCGGCTTGTTGTGATTTGGCAATTATCCGATCTTCCACATCCGTGATATTCATCACGTGTGTAACCTTATTGCCTTTAAATTCCAAATAACGGTGGAGCACATCTGTTGCAACAGTTGAGCGGAAATTACCAATGTGGCTGTAATCCCAGACTGTTGGACCACAATAATAAAAGCGGACTTCTCCTTCGCGCAGAGGCACGAATTCCTCTAATTTGCCGGAAAGCGTGTTATGGAGTCTCAACATTAGTGGTTCGAATCGCGAACAAACACGGGCTTCAGAGTCTAGGCTTGCAGTCTAGGTAAGGAAGGATTGCGAGTCAACATTAGTTGCCAGAGGACGTGATCGAAGGCTGAAGGATGAGGCAGCAAACGAAAAAGCATTTGACACTTGACGTTGGGCATTTACCATTTGGCACTTGCTATTCTCGGTCAAACGTTTGAGAATTCCAGACGCCGTATTGGTGCCGGCAATGAGTGAGCGAGTGAAAATGTCAAATCTGAATTCGCGTATGTCAAATGGAAAATGATCTCTTTGTCGCTGCTTCATCGTTCGTTCATCCTTCCGCCTTCATCCTTCATCCTGCCGAAATGTTCCCAGCCACCAGGTTCCAGTTTCCACACTCGAGGCCCTTCAGCAACATGAATACCCTGGGACGATTCTTTGATGTCACCAATACATGTTATTGGCACGCCGTCGACCTTGTTTGGCAGCCGTGAAACTTTGTCTGGAGGAACAGTGCAAAGCAGTTCAAAGTCTTCACCACCGTGGAGAGCGAGCATTAGAGGATCCAACGCCCGCCTTCCGCAAACCCGCACTAGAACCGGATCGATGGGAAGCCACTCCGCTTTTACCACCGCGCCAACACAACTCTCTTTACAGAGATGATGGAGGTCCGATGAAAGCCCGTCGCTGAGATCGATCATCGCGCTTGCGAGGCCATCTCTCCCCAGGACTAATCCCCAACCGACGCGCGCCTCAGGACGGAGATGACGTAGCAGAAGTTCGCCTACCAGATGGCCCTCACTGTCATCTTCCCCTTGTCTCGACAACCGTGTGCCGCGTTCCAACAGTCGGCAACCGGCAGCCGCCGCGCCCAATGAACCAGTAACGTAAAGACGATCACCGGGTTTGGCGCCGCTGCGCATGATTGCGCTTCCCGAAGCGCATTCCCCAATGATGATCGAGTCGACCACAATCCTTTCAGGAGTTCGCGAAACATCGCCACCAATCAGCTTCACGTCGTAGTGATCCGCCAACTCAAAGATGCCCTCGTAGAGCTCGTCTACAAAACCTGAATCCCATACTTTCTGAGGCACACCGATTGACAGCAGCGCCCAACGTGGTCGTGCGCCCATAGCAGCGATATCTGAAAGCGAAATTGCGAGAGCTTTGTGACCCAGGAGCCGAGGCTCAGTTTGCTCCCGTCGAAAATCGATGTCCTCGACGAGCATATCCGTGGTGATTACAGTATCGCGTCCAGCTTGTTGCTTGATGACGGCTGCGTCATCTCCAATGCCACGAAGTAGCGTTGCGCAATGATTAAGGTCGGCAGCAGATAATTTTTTGCCGGCTCGTCGATGCCGAATCTTTTCGATGAAATCGAACTCGGTCATAAGACTGCTTTGCGTTGGAGTTTGTTGTCGACGCCGCGACCGTGCGTGCGTTCAATTGCCTGAATCACAGATTGCATCGCAAGGATTCCAATCCGTCGCGTATCGTTTCAATTGAAGTGGAAAATGAGAAGCGCAGATGTCCTTCGCCATGTTCACCAAAAACGATTCCGGGAACTGTCGCGACGCGTGCCTTGTCGAGGAGTATTTCCGCTGCCGCACGGCTGTCACGATCTATGCGAGAGGCATCTGGAAAAGCATAAAATGCTCCAGCTGGCTTGGCGCAAGTGAGGCCCAGCTGGTTCAATCCCTCTAAAAGGAGATCTCGCCGTTCGCGATACGCGCGCAGCTGTTCGTCCAGCACATTAGAGGATCGCCTGAATGCGGCGAGGCCGGCCCATTGCGTTGGAGTAGAGACTCCATTTGAGGAGTAGAGCGTTGTTTTGCGCAACCCGGTCATCCACGGCTCGCGAGCCACGGCATAGCCAAGGCGCCACCCTGTCATTGCATAGGACTTTGAGAACGTAAAACACGTGATAGTTCGTTCCAGCATCCCCTCGATGGAAGCAATGGAAAAGTGCTGGCCTTCGTAAACGAGATCTTCATAGGCTTCATCAGCGATCACTACTACCTGATGATCTATAGAGAAACGAGCCACCGCCTTTGCCTCATCTTCTGTGAAAACAATTCCGGTGGGATTCTGCGGAGTGTTGAAATAGATGGCTTTGGTCCACGGAGACGAATAGCGCGCCAAAGTTGGTGCGAAGCCATTTGCACGCGCTTCAAGCGTGGGAACAAGTACGGTTTTGCCCTGGCAGTGGGCGATAAGATCTTTGATTGGCGTCCAGTAGGGAGAGAAAACGAGGACCTCGTCTCCGGGATTGACCACCGATTGAAACGCTCCAAATAACCCTTGCATGCCGCCGTTGAGGACGATCACATCACCTTCTTCTGCCGGAATGCCATTCTTGCTTCTCACTTTGGCAGCAATGGCGGAGCGCAATTCCGGAATGCCGGACGAGGGGGCATAACGGCTCTTGTTTTCATCGACGGCGCGCACCATCGCCGCTTTGATAAAATCGGGCGTATTCATGAACGGCTCACCACCTTCGAACTGGTAAACCGCGGTACCCGCCGCGCGCAGCTCCATTATTCGATTACGAATATTTACGATGTCTGAAAAGCCAACCTCGTCGAGCCGTGAGGCGAGGCGGAAAAGGGTGGGCTGAGTCGTCGTCACAATCTGCAATCATCCTCTGTTGGGCTCAGCTAACTGCGACTAAATTGTAATTATAGCTTGCGCAAAAGCTTCGGTCTACCGCGCTCCAGTCTCCTGGAGAGTTCGACCTCCGGGCTGCGGAAGTTTAGACATTACTTTTAAGACTTAGTTTTAACTGAACGCTGCTAAGTACAACCATTGACAGTGAAAAGCGTCGCTAGTAACATGTCGCGTCATGTAACGCAAGCTGTTAGCTTGCGCGCTGCATTGAGCAATTGCGCGCAAACTAACAGTTTGCGTTACAACCTGAAAGTCTATGAGCCGCCCTGCTGTAGCCATACCTGAAAAATTGTTTTTCAAAATCGGTGAGGTTTGCGAACTGGCCGGCGTGCAGGCCCACGTCTTGCGCTATTGGGAGTCGGAATTCCCGATGTTGGCGCCGCAGAAGAACCGTGCGGGCCAACGCGTTTACCGTAAACGCGACGTGGAGATGGCGCTGCGAATAAGGGAACTGCTGTATGAGGACCAGTACACGATTGCTGGCGCGAAGAAGAGGCTGGGAAACGACCTTCGCAGTGGCGGAAAATTGAAGGTGATCTCGACTGATGAAGGTGACGAGCTAGCGTCGAGTGCGGTTTATCATGAGCAAGCATCCGAAACGCCGGCATCGGTCAAGGGCGCCATCCGGAAGGACAAATTGAACACTGCGGAGGACCGGCAGACGCTCCGACGACTGGCGTCAGAATTGCGAGAATTGCTGGCGCTGTTGGAAAAAGAGGCCAACGGACCGGCTGCCCGTTAAGGTACTGCCTTTAACAGCTCGGGATTTGACAATTTAGTTCTTCCAGCCATACTTAGACGCGTCTGACGGGACGTGGCGCAGCCTGGTAGCGCGCACGCTTGGGGTGCGTGAGGTCGCTGGTTCGAATCCAGTCGTCCCGACCAATTTTATTAATCATTACGGCTGCCAGCTTTGGCAGCCGTTTTGTGTTGTGGCAGATTTTGTGGGCACCCTCGCGAAATAGAAGCGCGGCTTCCCACAGCAGCTCATTTAGTTCGATCTTTGTATGAGTGCAATGGCGGCTGTTCGGATCAGAGTGACTCATTGCTCAGATCAGTGTTGATTATGCCACCGCCTTGAAGGGCCGAACCTCACGAACTATCAATGTTCCGAGATTTTGTTCGGTCACATCAATATCATACCGGCTCTGCAAGTTCACCCAATAGCGCGGACTCTGTCCAAAGTATCGACCCAATCGCAGGGCCAGTTCTGCTGTAACCGGGCGCTGTCCACGTACGACGTGACTAATACGCATGGCAGCGACGCCGATATCTTGCGCCAACCGATACTGCGAGAGATTCAACTCTTCGAGCAGTTCCCTGAGGTATTCGCCTGGATGCACCGGAGCAATCCGTGCTTTGGACATGATTCCTCCTTAATGATAATCGACGATTTCCACCTGCTCCGCATGGCCGCCTTCCCAAACAAAGCAAATCCGCCATTGGTCGTTGATGCGGATGCCGTATTGCCCTTTGCGATCTCCTTTGAGAGCTTCCAAACGATTTGAAGGCGGCAGCCGCAGATCCTGAAGTCTGGTGGCTGCATCGATCGCGTTGAGCTTCATAAAGGCCCGTTTTTGAATATCACGCGGAAACTTGCGCGTAAAGTGCCGATAAAAGATTCGCTCGGTTTCGCGGCAACGGAACGATCTAATCACCGCTCAATAATAAACAATATGTTTACGATCGTCAAATATTTTGAATTCCGCACTTGAAGGATTTACTTTTCACTTGCTGGAATATCGGCAATCACAATTTCGGAGGTGAGGGTTTTGTGTACCGGACACTTGTGAGCAATCTCTTGCAGTCGCTGTTGTTGCTCATCGGTCAGATTACCAGTGAAAGACACCGAGCGCTCGATTCGGTGAATAAAGCCTTCCTTAGTATGTTGACATTCCTGGCAGTCGGCAGCATGCACTCGTCGCTGGCGCAGACTTACAGTCACTTGCTCGAGCGCCCAGCCTTTTCGCCTGGCGTAAAGCATTGTCGTCATAGAAATACAGCTTCCCAGCGCCGCCAACAGCAGTTGATACGGATCCGGGCCGGCGCCTTCGCCCCCGCTCTGGAAGGGTTCGTCAGTGATGAGAATTTGTCCTGGTCCATAGCGGACTTCATTGCGGAGATTTGTAAGTGAAGTTACCGTTACCTCGCTCATTTTAAGGGACCTCCAGTAAGTGCAATTTTGGTGCTTGCAGTATAATCCGACGTCCAGCTACACTCGTCGTTCTAAATAATAAACTCTCTGCAGGAATTCTGATGAAGATTCATGAGTATCAAGGCAAGGAACTGTTGGCCAAATTTGGCGTCGCAGTTCCACGCGGGTTGGTGGTGCGTTCACCAGAGGAGGCTTACCACGCAGCGAAAGAGTTGGGCAAGGACGTGGTAGTGGTAAAAGCGCAGATACACGCCGGCGGCCGCGGCAAGGGTGGAGGGGTGAAGCTGGCCAAGAGCGCCGATGAGGCGCGTGACATAGCGCGCAAGATGCTGGGGATGAACCTGGTGACCCATCAAACCGGACCAGAGGGCCGGCAGGTGCGAGTGCTCTTGATTGAGGAAGGTCTGCCTATTGACAGGGAATTCTATCTCGGCATTGTGTTGGACCGGTCGGCAGGACGACCAGTGTTCATGGCGTCTGCGGCTGGCGGGATGGACATTGAAGAGGTTGCCGCAAAGACCCCGCAGATGATCTTTAAGGAAACCATAGATCCGGCAGTCGGCTTTCGAGCGTTTCAGGCTCGGAAGTTGGCCTTTGGTATAGAGATTCCGGCGGCATTGATTGGACAAGCCGTGAAGTTTATGCAAGCGCTTTATACGGCTTACGAACAGATGGATGCATCGCTTCTCGAGATTAATCCGTTCCTCCTAACCAAGGACAATCGGTTAATTGCGCTTGATGCAAAGGTCAACTTTGATGACAACGCCTTGTTTCGGCACAAAGAATTTCTCGACCTGCGAGACCTGAATGAAGAAGAGCCACTGGAGATCGAAGCATCGAAATTTGATCTCAACTACATCAAGCTCGACGGAAACATTGCTTGTATGGTTAATGGCGCTGGTCTGGCGATGGCCACAATGGACATTATCAAGCTGGCGGGTGGTGAGCCGGCAAACTTTCTCGATGTCGGCGGTGGCGCATCGCAGGAACGCGTGGAGGCCGCGTTTCGGATCCTGCTCGCTGATGAGCACGTTGAGGCAGTGTTAATCAACATCTTTGGAGGGATCGTGCGCTGTGACATGGTTGCTCGAGGCGTGGTAGAGGCGGCTTCAAACCTGGGCGTGAAGGTGCCGGTCGTGGTTCGCCTGGAGGGTACCAACGTCGAAGAAGGCCAACGAGTGATACGTGAATCAGGAATGAATTTCACGGTCGCAACAGGAATGAAGGATGCTGCTGAGAAGGTGGTTGCACTGGCAAAGGCGGAAGGATGAAGGCGGAAGGGAAAGGATGAAGGCGGAAGGATGAAGGATGAAAAGAGCATCGATACACCTAATAATTTCCTGGTAGATCCGGAAGATTCAACGAACTCCGAACCTTCGAGAAATGCCCCTTCATCCTTCATCCTTCATCCTTCATCCTTGCTTAAGTGGCTGGTGCATCTCAGTCGTTTTGGACTTGCCGGACTGTTTTTGATTACTGCCGGTGCCAAGTTGGCGGTTGCCAAGACCTTTGCCAGCAACGTTGGCGAATTGCTGAGTGCCTCAGGCCTCAACTTCCAGCGTTGGATGTGGCCAACTACAGTAATCGTCATCGCCAGCGAAGTGGTAATCGCGGTCTTTCTGTTTCTTCCCCGCACAATTCGGTTAGGCGCGATCTTGGCGGCTCTCATGCTAATCGCCTTTGCGGGGTATGCGCTCTACTATGTTTACGTCTTACATGGTGAACCACTCGAGTGTGGTTGCTTTGGCGGCATTATCGCCAGCCAGTTAGGAGTGAAGACCGCTCTCAGAAATCTGGCCCTGCTATTGCCCGTCGGCATACTATTTTTTGGATCTCCCCGCCTCAAGCATAAGCGCCCTCAAGAACCTCCTTCTCTCACTAGCCAGACCTTACCGGAGATTTCTGTGGTGAAAGGGAAGTCGTGAATCACATCACACCTCCAACACTCTCATTCTGGGGAGGAGTCGGCACCGTAACCGGTTCGAAATATCTGGTCGAAACTGAGCGCGCCAAGGTACTGGTCGACTGTGGAATATTTCAGGGTCTGAAGGAACTGCGTGAACGGAACTGGCAGGCGCCTCCCTTTGTTGCCACTTCTCTTGACGCAGTGTTGATTACGCACGCCCATATTGACCATACGGGCTACCTTCCTCGCCTGGTGAAACATGGCTTTAATGGTCCCATCTACTGTTCACGTGGCACGGCAGATCTCCTAAAGATAATGCTTCCGGATGCGGGCCGTTTGCAGGAGGAAGAGGCCGACTATCGCAATCGTCACAAGCTCACCAAACACACTCCTGCCTTGCCTCTGTACACAGAGAAGGACGCGTTTGCCGCACTGGAATTCATTCGGCCAGTGCCGAACTCAGGTGAACCAGTGGCTGTTGCGAAAGGGATCAGCGCAGACTTCCGGATTTCCGGTCACATTCTCGGCTCTAGTCTGGTGCTGATTGAGTTTGGGAATGGCAGTAAGGGGCCGCGTCTCCTCTTCTCAGGAGATCTGGGACATTACGATCAGCCAATCATTCGCGATCCGATGCCACCTCCCGCGTGTGACTATCTGCTCGTTGAATCTACCTACGGCGATCGGTTGCACGATCCCGAAAATCCGAAAGATGCTTTGAAACGTATCATTGTTGATGCTGCCGCGCGGAATGGGGCTATCTTGATGCCTGCCTTTGCTGTCGGTCGCACACAGGAGATCCTCTATCTCATTCGTGAGTTGGAAGACGAACACGCTATCCCGGTTCTGCCAGTTTGTGTCGATTCTCCGATGGCGGCGGCGGCTACCACTGCATACGCAAAACGACGAGAAGAGCATGACGAAGACTACGCCGGCATTCTCAGTAAGCAGCGGCATCCGCTACGCACACATTCCATGATGACCTGTTCCTCAAGAGAAGAGTCAAAACGGCTAAACGACAAGCAGGGGGCACGCCTGATCATTAGTGCTTCTGGAATGATGACCGGCGGCCGGGTGCTACATCATGCACTGCGATTGCTTCCGGATCCGAACACCACTGTCGTGTTTGTCGGCTACCAGGGAGCAGGCACTCCGGGTCGACGCGTTCTCGATGGCGAACCCGAAGTAAAACTATTGGGCCAATGGGTGCCAGTGCGTTGTCGTATTGAACGCGTTGGCAGTTTCTCGGCACATGCTGATTGGCAAGAGATCATTCGGTGGCTCGAAGGTAGGCCCGGTCCTAACCCGCGACGCGTCTTTGTCACGCATGGCGAGCCAGACGCGGCAAATGCGATGGCCGCTCACATCAGAGAACGCTTTGGCTGGGCAGTGGAAGTGCCGCAGTACGGTGAGCGGTTTGAACTTTCTTAACCTCTGGTTGTAAAGTGAAGTAAGCCATCGAACAAGTGAAATAATAATGAGTGTACTGGTAAACAAGAATACGCGACTCGTCGTCCAGGGAATCACCGGCAAGGAGGGCACGTTTCACACCAAGCAGATGGTGGAGTATGGAACGAATGTTGTGGGCGGCGTGACACCGGGTAAAGGCGGCACGACCCACGAGGGCATACCTGTTTTTAACACCGTGGTCGACGCAGTCAGGCAGGCCGGTGCAAACGCTTCTGTGGTGTACGTGCCGCCCGCTTTTGCGGCGGATGCAATCATGGAGGCGGCTGACGCTGGCGTTACTCTAGTGGTCTGCATCACAGAAGGAATTCCGACACTGGACATGGTGAAGGTGAAGGAATATCTCGCGGACAAGTCAACGCGTTTGATTGGCCCAAACTGTCCGGGCATCATCTCGCCCGGTAAGTGCAAGATTGGCATCATGCCGGGTCACATTCACCAGGAAGGCCGGATTGGTGTTGTTTCTCGTTCTGGAACCTTGACCTACGAAGCGGTGGGCCAGCTGACCACCCTCAATCTGGGCCAGTCAACGGCCATTGGCATCGGTGGAGACCCTATAGTGGGGACTTCGCATGTAGATGCGCTCGGCCTATTCCAGGCCGATGATGAAACCAGTGGCATTGTCATGATTGGAGAGATTGGTGGGACGGCGGAGGAGGAGGCGGCAGCGTTTGCAAAGCACAACGTTACCAAACCAATCGTCGCCTTCATTGCCGGACAAACTGCGCCGCCGGGACGTAGAATGGGGCATGCGGGAGCAATTATTGCCGGCGGCAAAGGAACTGCCGCGGAAAAGATGGAGGCGTTGGCGGATGCCGGCATTCATGTCGTTAAGTCGCCCGCCGATATCGGAAGAGCGATGAAGCATGCGCTGAAAAACGAGTGAGTCTGGAGTCTGGAGTCTAGAGTCTAGAGTTTGGAGTCCGGATCCCAAGGTTGGAGATTAAGATCGCAGCGACACTCGACTTTAGACTCCAGACTCTAGACTCTCAGACACTCGACCCTAATGAACAATCTCACCCTTGGAATAATAAAACCTGATGCAGTCGGCGCCGGCAAGACTGGCGATATTCTCCAGCGCATTCTCGCTGATGGGTTCAGAATTCGCGGTTTAAAACTGTTGCATATGACCCAGGCTCAGGCCCAGGGATTCTATGCCGTGCATCGCGAACGCCCTTTCTTTGCAGGCTTGACTGAGTTTATGTCGAGCGGCCCATGCGTTCTGCTGGTCCTTGAAAAGGAAGGCGCAGTCAAGGCGTGGCGCGACCTGATGGGGGCCACTGATCCAGCCAAGGCAGACAGTGGCACGCTTAGAAAAGAGTTTGCCGCGTCGGTAGGAGAAAACGCCGTACATGGCTCCGACTCTGACGAGAATGCGGCGATTGAGATCTCTTATTTCTTCAGTAAACTTGAGTTGGTTTGAGGCGGTATTTCCTCTAGACGATTCGTAATGCCATGAAGCAATGCCCTAATTGCAAGAGAACCTACACGGAAGAAAATCTCACCTTCTGCATAGACGACGGTACACCGCTTATTCCCAGCGCTTCGGAGGAAGAAAGTCGGACGGCGCCGTCTGGGCAAGCGTCAGCGGGGGGAGCTACTGGCGGACCTCAATCCTGGCAAGCGCCGGCCTACCAGCCACCTGGATACACTTCTCCGACGGCAGGGGCAGCTAAGCGTAAGGTTTGGCCCTGGGTGGTTGGAATACTGGCCCTGGTCTTGATTGGCATTATCGGTTTGAGTATCGCCGCTGCCATTCTGATCCCCAGTCTGTTGCGCGCCACATCGAATCGCAACAGCGCTAATTTCAACGCGCCGGTTGAGCGAAATCGCAATCAAGACTTAGAACTGAATTCCAATTCCGCGAATTCCAATTCGAGTGACCTAAACGAGAATCTAAACACAAACGCGAGCGACGACAATGCTTCGCCGCCGCCGGCAGACGAAGAGAGAGTGCTTGCCGAATTGCGGGATCTGGAGAACGAGTGGACGCTGGCAAACATAAATGCCGATAAGAAGGTGCTCGACCGCATCCTGGCTGACGACTACGTGGGCACCTCCAGCGACGGCAAGCGCCAGGGAAAGGCTGAGTACATAAACACCATCGAGCGCGACACAGTCACCGAGAAGTGGGAATTTGCCGACTTAGTAGTTACCTTGAATGGCGACCGGGCTTCACTCACAGGCGTGGTTCACTTCACAGTACGGCATCAGGAATTACCTTTTCGATTTACCGACAAGTTTGTTTGGCGCGACGGGCGATGGCAGGCTACGGGATCGGAAGTAACTCAGATAAAATAGGTCTATGTCGATAATTTCTGACGTCATCGAATCAACCAAGTCAATCATCCAGGGGATGAGCGTCACCCTCTCCTATATCCCCAAGCAGAAGTGGACGGTGCAGTATCCCGACGAGCCTGTGACCGTGCAGCCCCGCTACCGCGGTCAGCACCTGTTGCACGTCGATGAGAACGGTAAGGAGAAATGCGTAGCCTGTTTCCTTTGCGCCGCCGCGTGCCCTTCTGAATGCATCTACATTGTGGCTAAAGATGATCCCCGACCGGCTGACAAACGCATCGGCGTGGATGAACGGTACGCCGAAGTCTACAATATCGATTACGGTCGCTGCATTTTCTGCGGCTACTGCGTCGAAGCGTGTCCCAAAGATGCGATCACCCATGGGTACAATTTCGAATTATCCGTCTACAACCGGGCCGACCTACTAAAAACTAAGGACGACCTGCTGATTACAAAACAGGTGCAATCCCGGAACTATCGCGTGGCTTCGTCTCACGAAGACGTCGACTCTGAATATAAAGAAGTCTAGCGAATTCATCACACGAGTTGCTGCGGCGGGCTTCTTTCCGGATCCCGCCGCAAGTCAGTTTTAATGCCAGCATGACAATCACTTTCTGCTGGCTGAAGCAAGATATGGTCGTTGGCTAATGCATTACCGCGAATTTCGTTACCGCTGGCAATACGAACTAAAGTCGGCACCGGATAAACTCTGGCCGCTGGTCGCGGACACGAATCGCTTCAATCGGGATACAGGCGTTCCGTCCGTTGAGACTGAGGGTAAACAACGGTTAAGAAATGCCCGTAGGCGGCTACGTTTCTCGTTTCTGGGATTGCCCCTCGAATGGGAGGAATTGCCTTTTGAATGGGTGCGGCCGTTACGGTTTGGTGTTACCCGCAGTTACAGCAAAGGCCCAATCGCAGAATTGAGAGTCGCCGCCGAATTGTCTGCTCGCGCGAAGGGCGGCACACATCTGTCCTATCAAGTCTCGGCGATACCCAAATCCTTACTTGGCTACGTCTTGATCCCTTTGCAGATCGGCCTGCTGAGCGCTCGAAAGTTTCGCACGGCGTTCAAGCGTTACGATGCCATGGCTACGGGGGAGGCCCCTATACATATCCAGGAGCCTGTAGATCTTCTCGCCATCGCCGCGAGCCGGTTGGAATCGTTTAGAGAAAAGATCGTTTTGGACCAGGGTGATCCCGGCCTTGTCGAGAAACTAGTCGACTTTGTGCGCAGCGCTGACGACTTTTCGGTTGTTCGCATTCGTCCTTATGTTCTTGCCGACGAATGGAATGAACCGCGCCGTGCGGTCTTGGAAACTTGCTTGCGCGCCACCCGGGCCGGACTTCTGGATATGCGATGGGATCTCCTCTGCCCCTTGTGTCGTGGTCCACAGGAAAGCGCGAGCTCCTTACGGGAAGTAAACTCAAAGTCCCACTGTGATACGTGCAGAATTAATTTCACCGTCAACTTTGATCGCTACGTCGAGATCACCTTTCGCCCGAACGCTTCGGTGCGTAACGTTGACATAAAAGACTTCTGCATGGGCAGTCCGCAAAGAACGCCGCACGTTGTAGCGCAACAATTGCTTCCGCCTGGAGTGACCCGCTCACTCTTTCTCCCCCTGGAAAAGGGAAATTATAGATTTCGCACACTTGAGTTAAATGGTGAGCAGGCAGTCGCCGTCGAGAAAGAGGGAAGCGGCTCGGCGACATTGAGGTTGGGTCCGCAAGGCTGGTCCGGAGACCCTTTGAGTCTATTTACTCAGTCGACATTAGATATTCAGAATGATACTGATGCCGAGCAGTTGTTCATACTTGAACGTATGCAATGGAGTGAGCAGGCCGCAACCGCTGCCGAAGTAACCGTGCTGCAGATTTTTCGCGACCTCTTTTCCAATGAAGCATTGCGGCCCGGGGAACAGATTTCAGTTGGCACGATTACGGTATTGTTCACTGATTTAAGAGACTCAACCCGATTGTATCGCCAGATTGGCGACGCCACGGCGTTCGGCCGAGTCATGAACCACTTTGACGTGTTGAAGAAGGCTATCTCCGATGAAGGCGGCGCGTTAGTGAAAACAATCGGTGATGCAGTAATGGCGGTTTTCCGCGAACCGGGGCCCGCTTTGCGAGCAATGCTTACAGCCCAACAGATTCTGGCTTCGCCAGGGGAAGGCAATTCGCCGTTAACACTAAAGGCGGGAATGCACATGGGCCCGTGCATTGCGGTGACGCTAAACGAGCGACTCGACTACTTCGGCTCCACAGTAAACATGGCAGCCCGACTCGAAAGCCTCTCGAGTGGCAATGACGTGGTGGTATCTCGCGAGGTTTTCAATGATCCGGAGGTGAGGCAATTACTGGGAGCGGTAGAGAACAATCTGCAGGCCACACCATTTACCGTGACTTTAAAGGGTTTCGAGCTCGAACAGTTTGAACTTTGGCGTATTGGACGAAGAGAATTGGCCTCCGCGTGCGGTTCAAGCAGACATTAAGCTGCCAGGCCGAGGCGGACACTTTGAAGCAGCCGTTCCAGGATCACGGATGCTCGTAATACTTAAACAATGACCCCACTTCTGGAAACCCGCAAAATCACGAAAATCTATCAGATGGGAACGGCAAAGGTGAGCGCGCTCGACGATGTTTCATTGGCTATCAAAGAAGGGGAGTTTGTGGCGATTCAGGGCACTTCCGGATCAGGGAAATCCACGCTTCTCAATATGCTGGGAGGCTTGGATCACCCAACCGCAGGAGAGGTTTTGTTCGCCTCCAAGCCGCTGGGACCGTTATCAAAGAGGGAAATGGCCAGGTACCGCCGTTATTCCGTCGGCATGATTTTTCAGAACTTCAATCTCATTCCTACGATGACGGCGGAAGAGAATGTGGGGTTGGCGTTGGCATTTGCCGGAGTACGTGGGCGGCAGCGAAGTGCCCGTGCGGAGGAGCTTCTGGACCGAGTCGGTCTATCCGACAGACTTATGCATCGTCCCGCTGAGCTCTCCGGTGGTGAGCAACAGCGTGTGGCGATTGCCCGGGCGCTGGCGAATCGTCCGAAGGTGTTGCTAGCAGACGAGCCGACGGGAAATCTCGATTCGACGCGCGCTCACGAATTACTCGCCTTGTTACGCGAGATGGTCAATAACGATTTGCTCACGACGGTGATGGTCACGCATGACAGGGAATTGGCTACTAGTTTTGCTAACCGCATAATACTGATGAAAGATGGCCGGATACTTGAAGGATGAAGCGAGAAGGATTCCGGTTTCATCCGTCCTGCTTCCCCGGAGGTGACCTATGCCAGATAACTCTCCGCAGATGACGCTTGAGGCACTCCGCTCGGTTCCACTCTTTGCCTCTCTCAACGACGAAGCGGCAAATGTACTGCGCGGCCTCCTGACTACTAGCAGCGTGGCCAGTGGCACACGACTCTTTCGTAAGGGTGACACGGGCGACGCAATGTATCTGATTGAACAGGGCCGCGTGCGCATCAGTCTTCATGACGAAGATGGCAAAGAGTTCACGCTGGCAGAACTTGCTCAGGGCGATTTCTTTGGTGAGATGGCGCTTATTGACGGACGTCAACGGTCGGCTGACGCCTCTGTCGTGGCGGATGCTCGTTTCGCTGTCTTATCGCGTCCGGATTTTCTCGCCTTCGTGCGCGCCAACCCAGATGTTGCTCTGGAGATGCTGGGGGCGTTGACTGATAGATTGAGACGCACTGACGAGCTCTTGCGTTCGCGTGTGTCGCGCAACGTAAATGAGGAAGCAAAAGCGCGATTGACGATGGCCGATCGCGCTGCCGACCTGATTGCGGAATTCGGCGGTAGTTGGAAATTCATTGGCGCCTCGATCGCGCTGATTATCCTGTGGATCCTGTTCAACTCCTATGTTCTGCTCAGCGGGTTTGATCCGGCCCCTTACCAGATGCTGAATCTTGTTCTGGCCGTAATCGCTGGTATGCAGGCGCCAATCATCATGATGTCTCAGAACCGGCAGGGCGAGAAAGATCGCCTGCGGGCAGATCTTGATTATCAGGTGAACCTGAAAAACGAATTGTCGCTTGCCGAAGTGTTACGGCGTTTGGATGTGCTGGAAAGTGAACGCTTGCCACGACTCTTTGAAGAACAGAACTCTCGCTTAAGCCGGCAATCAACTACCAAAACCCAGGGGTCGGGTCCCTGAATCTCACATTCAGCGAATAGCATTCAAAGACTCTGAGAGCTGAGCCACTAGATGATTGAAGCGATTTTCTTCGACTACAACGGCGTAGTTATTGACGATGAGCGACTGCAGATGCAGGCCTACCAGGAAATTTTCAGAGGGCAAGAAATCGAGCTGACTGAAGAACAATATTTAAGTGCTCTGGGAATGGATGACCGTTCGTTCGTGCGGTCGGTATTCAAACGCCAGGAAGCACAATTGACGGATGAAAGACTGGGCACGGTACTCGCGGCAAAATCCGAGCGTCGTAGAAACCTGATTCAGGATGAACTCCCCCTATGTCCCGGGGTGGTGACGTTTTTGAAAGCTACCTCGCGGCAATTCGCTCTCGGCTTAGTCAGCATGGCTGGCTGGGAGGAGATTCATTACGTGCTCGAGCGCGCACGACTGGAGGATCTCTTTCAGGTAATCGTCAGCGCTGGGAATGTGGGCCGCTGCAAGCCCGCACCAGACTGCTACCTCTATGGCTTGGAGAAGTTAAATGAAAGGCGGCGCGCCAATAGATTGCTACCGCTGTTGCCGCGGGACTGTTTGGTAATTGAAGATTCTCCGCCGGGTATTCAAGCAGGAAAAGAGGCCGGGATGCGAACCTTAGGCGTCACCAACACTGTATCCGAAAAGGCGCTGCGCGATGCCGGAGCTAAAGTGGTTACGCCGAGTTTGGCTGATTGGACTGTCGAGGCAGTTGAGCTAGTGTTTAGTTAGACGATAGACGATAGATGGAATGCGGATTGCGAATTTCGGATTTCGGATTGCGAGTTTACCTCAAGCCTCTCTTTAACATCCGCAAATCTGAGATCCGCAATCCGCAGTTCGCAATCCGCAATCCGCCATGAGTTTTTTCGACATTCTTCATCTCGCGTTACGTAATCTGCGTCAGGCGAAGCTGCGGGCTGCGTTGACTACAATGGGAGTCATTGTCGGTGTTGCCGTGATTGTGACAATGGTTTCGTTTGGTTTGGGCTTGCAGCGTAACATGTTGGCAAGATTTCAGGCCCTGGATCTTTTTAACGAGATAAACGTTTTCGGACGCAGCCTCACAAGTCTGGCCTCCACCGGTTTCGACCGCACGCGTACTGATTCGGAAGAAAGGCGCGGACCGCGCTCTCGGCCAGACAAAGACCCTACCCGAATACTCGACGATCAGGCGATCAGTGAAATCGCCCAAATTCCCGGAGTCGCTTATGTGGAGCCAAGTATCAACCTTCAGGTCTACATGCGCTCGAATGGGCAAGTGGCCACGAGTAACGCAGCTGCCGCCAGTGTGCCCAACGCGTCCTCTCGTTTTGCGGAGTTTGCGGCGGGAAGGATGATTGCGTCGCCGAGTGTCGATGAAGCTGTGGTCAGCGAGCGATTCCTGCGCCGGTTTGGATATGAAAAGCCAGTTGATGCCATCGGCCAGACAGTAGATTTTCTTGTGCCTCCGGAAGAGACCAAGCAGGTGAAGAAGGCTGAGGAGAACGCAGGCAATGCGGACGAAGAGACGCCTTCCAATTTTTTCGGCCTGCCGCTGGAGATCGATCGTGGCCCGGCAACAAAGGGTTCAGCTTTAACTGGCCGTTCGTTTCAAATTGTTGGAGTTCTGCGTACGGAGATCACTGAGGGTCCCGGGCAGGGAGGATTTCGAGGACTGCTGCCGCCAGCCTCCGTCTATATTCCACTGCCTGCCGCGCGCCAATGGAGTTTGGATCACCGGAGTCAGACGAGCCGGATTGCTTTGGCGCTGGCGCGAGAGACCGGCGTTCTGAAGGAGGACGAGAGCGAGGGCTTTAGCTCCGCGATTGTGCGCGTAACCAATCCCGTCGCTCTGACGGTTGTCAGACAGCGTCTAACAGAGTTGGGCTTCGGCAGTTTTTCAATTGTGGACCAGTTGGAGCAGATTCGCACCGTGTTTCTGATCATCGATTCAGTGCTGGCGCTCCTCGGAGGAATTTCGCTGTTGGTCGCTTCTTTTGGTATTGCCAACACTATGATCATGTCCATTCTTGAGCGCACACGAGAAATCGGAATCATGAAAGCAATCGGCGCGGAAGATAGGGAAATAAAACTGATCTTTTTCTTAGAGGCGGCAGTGATTGGGATCACCGGAGGCATCGCCGGCACTCTTCTCGCCTGGGGGCTGGACGCGTTGGCAAATCGGCTGGCCTTCCGGTTTATTTTGAAACCCCAGGGGGCCTCGTTTGTTGATTTCTTTTCGATACCACCCTATCTCTCGCTTGGGGCCATTCTGTTTGCACTGATCGTCTCTATTATTGCTGCTCTTTATCCGGCAGCGCGCGCGGCTCGCATCGATCCCGTGCGAGCGCTGAGGCACGATTGAAGAGGTAACGCAAACTGTTAGTTTGCTTGCGTTACAGTCCGAGCAACAGCCAGGAAAAAGGACCGCGACCTCATTGTGCCGCGGTCCTTGTTGTCTATTAGGAATATGACTACTACTGGTTTGGCTTGGGCGCCGGTCTTCTGGCAGGCCTTCTGGGAGTCATTGCAGTCCTTTCAGTTCTCGCATTCCAGAAGGTTGGATCGGCAGCAGCAAATTCCTTTGTGACGTAACTCATTCGCGGGTCAAACGCATAAATGCTGGTTTCCGTGAATAAGATACTCTCGCTGGCCATTTTGTCTGCCTTCTTTCGGTCATCTTCGCTCATCGCTTCACGCACGCGCGGGCCAATGCGGAGATCATACTCAGCAAGCGATTTCATTGGCCGGAAGAACAGATATGTTGAGCCTGGTGAGCCGGCAACTACCTGAAACGCTGCCACGTGAAGTTCTGCTTTTGCTTTATCTCGTGCCGTATTTATGATGGATTTGACGTAATCAGCATATTGTGCGTCCTGGCCGGGGCGAATGCTGACAGTGGTTACAGCAAAGTAACGCATTTGCGGAATCACAACGCTCGGGTTGTAGCTCAACTCCGGACGAAACACGGTTAACATGTCCCGCATTCCTGAATGCAGATCCGGGGCTTCCTTGTTCAGCCGATCCATCTCTCCTTTCATGCTCACGGAGAGAGAGGCCATCTTCATGTCAGTGTCTTTGAGGGTCTTTTCAATTTCCGCAAAGGTTTCGCCACCGGTTAGGTAAATCACCTCATTTTCGCTGCCTGCTACAGGCACCAGGGCGATGCGATGATTTGGCAAATCGTTTTTCGCGAAGATGCCGGCGTAGGCCTCAGAGTGTCTACTGTGAGCGGCCATTTGTCCGGGCTTTATGTCTTCACGAACAACAAGAAGTACTTTTGGGGGACCGGGAATTTCTGCCACCTTATCCTGGGCGAGCGAGATTCCCACGCACGCCATCGCCAGGAGTACTGCGCCGAAGAGAGACTTTTTCATAATTTACCCACCTCCAGAGGGTATCAAAGAGTTTTTGGGCTTTTGCCACAACACTGCGGCCGAGCATTTGTCGAACCAGAAGTGCTGGTGGTATTTGGAATTTGATGTGCCGATGGAGCCTTTTCTGCCTGTTTGGAATATGCAGGTGAACCAAACTCTTTCAGCGAGTTTGTCTGGCTCGTTCGAATGGATTTATTGGCGGCGAAACGATATGCTGTTTCGCTTCGTAAGTCAACGATTCAGTTCCTGATTTCCTGATTAGCTACCGGAACCAAGAGGCTTGCCACAGCGATTGCAGAAACGCGCCGAATTATCTTTCTGTACCGTGCCGCATGACTCGCAGGAGCGGCCCACCTGGAGATTAGCACCACACGCGGAACAGAAACCGGCGCCTGCGCTATTCGCAGCGCCACATGTACCACAGCGTCCAGGCAACGGTGGAACGTAAGCGCCCGCTTTGCGGGCAATGTGATCCTCAATGAGTTTCCAGGCATCTTCTGTGATCCTGTATTGCCAGTAGGCCCCGAGTGCCGGCAGCGCAAGTAATAATCCGGCAGAAAAGAAGAGTGCAACGGCGGCGACTGCCGCTTTGTCAAACCACTTCTGCATTCCAATTTCAACCCGGGTGCCGCCCGCCTCCGGAGTGATCTTTATGGTCAGAGCGGCCGAAAGTCCCGTCAGATCGCGCAGCGTGCTAGACTTGCGAGCTTGCAACACGCTCGTCGAGGACACTTGCATCGTCTGTACCTCGTAATCATCATCGAAAAGATTTCGAATCTCGGGAATCAGTTTGCTCAGGTCTGCTTCCACTCCCGGGTAATATCTGCTATCCATAATCCTTTTCCTTTCACTCTATGTTCCTAGTTTACGAAAATGGGCGTGGCAATGTTCAGGAGCGAAGGGCAAAGGAAGAGTCTGGAGTCGAGACTCCTAGAATTCGAGCCACAAAAATTAAGGAGAGGATTTCATGAGAAAAAGGTTTTTGGGTTTAATAGTTATTCTGCAATTGGTTTCCATCCTGGGCCTGGCGCAACAAGCGCGGCAGCGTCCAGCCGGGCAACGTCAGGCGCCCCCTGACTTGAAGATCACGTACCGAGTAACTAGCGCTGGGCAGCCAATGGAAAGCACCACAATGATCAAGGGCGCCCGCGAACGCAATGAGATGCGCACGGGCTACGGCATGGATACCGTGAGCATTACGCAATGCGACTTGAGGCGCACGATCCAACTTAGCGAGCGCGCAAAAAAATATGTGATCACGTCGATGGCTCAGAACGAAGCCACACCAGCCGCAAGGGATCGAGGCCCAACGTCGTCCACGCCGGCTGATAAACGGCGTGGTGGTGTGGTCACCTATACCACTTCCTCAATCGACACTGGCGAGCGCAAGGAGATGTTTGGTTTTACGGCGCGACATGTTAAGTCGTCGATCAAGATTGAGTCATCACCTGACGCCTGCAGTCCCGTCAACCAGCGGATGGAAACCGACGGTTGGTACATCGATCTATCTTTTGGTTTGGATTGTGAGCCTGGGCGGTTTCAACCTTCCAGTAGCGCTTCACCAACTGCCGCCGGTTGTCGCGACCAGGTCCGCTTCCGGCGTGAGGGTGCAGCGCGCACGGGATATCCGCTAATTGAAACTATGCGGATGTATGGCCCGGACGGTAAGGAGATATTCACGACAACAAAAGAGGTTCTGGACCTTTCGCGCCAACCGCTCGATGCTGCTCTATTTGAAATCCCAGCCGGTTACACTGAAGCGCAGAGCATGCAGGAGCTCTATATGATGTCGGCGCCGGAGGCGGTGGCCCAGATGACCAAACCGGCAGAGGCGAGTGATGTTGCCGCGACGACCCCGACGACCACTGTCAAGAACGGCACATTAAGAGTGGGTGTAGTTACTTTTAACAATAAGAGCGGACGGGAGGTCGCGATTGATTCGCTGCGGCAGGGGTTGGTTAGTGAAATCACAGGTTCCGGTATTGACGCTGTTCCCTTAAATGCGATTTCACAGATGGAGGCGGAAGCGGAAGCAAGAGCAAAGGATTGTGACTTTATACTCTACACCGACATCAGCGCCTTAAAATCCTCTCCAGCCAAAAAGCTGGGAGGAGTTTTTGGTCGCGTAACGGGAGTGGAAGGCCTGGGAAAAACCGATGCGCGGGTTGATTTCAAGCTTTTTGCCGTGGGAGAGAGTATGCCTCGCCTGCAATCTACGGCAACGGCAAAGCAGGAAGGTGACGAAGCGAGTGCTCAAACAGCTCTAGCTTCCGAAGCAAAGATGGTTGTTAGCGCAATTCGTAAAAAGAGCTGAGGCAGAAAGCAGCAGCGGATTTTGAGCTCAATGCTTCTCTTTTGATTTGTCGCCTTTGCTCATCTTCTCGGCAGGGGGCGGGAGCTTGTTTGCTGCCTCAAGAATCTCGTCCGCATTTGTTTTAAGCAACTCCAGATTTCCAATTTCAACTTGATTCTTTGCCTGCGCCTGCAAAGGCCCTAGTTGATCGAGAATTCTGGTTGCCGCCGCCGCCAATTTTCTGAGTGCCTTCGGAATTAAGGGATTCCTCTCATCACGTGAGCTGAGATCGTCAATGTTTGTAACTGCCTCGTCGAATATCTTCGCGATATCACCAAAAAGCTCGGCGCGAGTTCCCACGGGTAGTTCACCCCAAGTGTCAGAGTCCTTCTTTAGTTGTTTGGCGCTGGCAGCATCAACCCCATTCAACGCCAGTAACCGGCGCTCAGCAGCCTTCACAAAGACGTCTATCCGCTTGTCCAGTTCCTGTGTGTCCTTTACTAGATCGATCTCCCGGAGAGTAAGGTGTTCTCTCGTTTGCACCCGCAGCGGCGCTCCAACTATGCATTGACTGACCAACAATATGATGAGCGCCAGGGCCATTCGATTTGTCATGGTTCTTTGTTTTGTGGTGGAGATTCGCCATCCTTTGATTGCTTCTCAGGCGGCTTTAGGTTGACTGGTTTCTGTTGGCCATCACGTACTACGGTGTGGCCGTAAAAGGAATTCAGGGCTTCAGTGCGGCCGCTACGGGCAAATTCCTCTATTTGCTTAATCCAAATGGCGTATTCCAGCGGCGTGGAGCGGCGCAGGGAGGTCAGTCGTGGGCCGTGTGCGCGCAGAGCCAACTCCAGTCGTTTGTAGAGGTCTCGCGTTTTGTTACTGTCCTGGCTGAAAGTACTCAAGAATCGAAGTAGATCCTCGACCAATGCCTGATACTTACCTAATTCGGCTGAGGCCATATCATATTGAACTTCAGCCGTTCGCTCTTCCGCCTGTTTTAAATGGAGCTCTGCCAACTCGATTGTTTTGCGAACCCGTGATTTGCTGTCCTTTGTTGCTTCCAGTTGGGCACGGTCGTCGGCTGCAACCGTCTTCACGGGGGGCGGCGAGGTGACAGGTTGGACCTTTGGCTCCTGGGCGTATGCCCGCAGAGCGAAAAGACTGAAGCACAGAAGAAGAACACTGTGGTTCTTCAACGACCGCCTCTGTGTATGTGGGAAGCCAATCATTAAAAGCAAAATCTTTGTCTAAGACTTCTTCTTGATACCCTTACCCAGTTGGATCAGTCTGCGTACAGCTGGCAACCGCAAATTCACTTTTTCGATCTCCAGTTGGTTGTTCTTTGGATCAGCACGTGTCAGAAAGGTCTCGTAAGCCGAGAGTGCCTGTTGGTATTCTCCAAGAAAATCGTGGGCCGTGGCAACAAAATAATACGCCACTGTGAGATCTGGCTTGGCCTTCAATAACCATTCATATTCCGTTAAAGCTTCCTGGTAGCTCTTAAGTTCATAGAGCGCCGTGGCCAGATTCGCATGTGCGGTAAAATCTCCAGGTACTAGGTGGATGACTCGGCGCAAGATTCCAGCAGCTTCTACAAAACGGCGCGCCTGCAACAGTGCCGCTCCATATCCTATGACATACTCCGTTCGTTGAGGCTCTAGTTGAGAGGCACGACGGTAGAGTTCGAGAGAGCGAGTGGGATTCTCGGTCCGATAAGCCGCGCCAAGTTTGCCGAGAAGCATCGCATTATCAGGGTTTTTGACCAGTAGCTTCTCCAGCGCCTTCCGTGACACCGCTGGATCGTCACTGTTAGCAGCCTCGATCTCTTCCGGCGTTCCAATTACTTTGATGTTTCCCTCACCGGATGGCTCTTTGTGAGTGGCGATTCCCGCTGCTTCTGCAGCGCGCCGAGCTTCATCGGGTTTGCCCGCGCGCTCATAGGCAAAGGCCAAACGAGCGAGAATCGACTTGTCCTCAGGCTTGATGCCGTTCGCATTCTTCAGGTCGTCGAGTGCCTGAGAATAGTTGTTATCATCCAGGTAGAGTTCAGCACGTTCCATGAGTGCGGCAATATTGTAAGGTTCGGCAGCGAGCACATGGTCCAGGCTTGCTTTGGCTTCCGCTTTTGCACCCAGTCCTCGCTCAGCCATTGCCCTTATGATCCAACTCGAGAGCGGCGCGTCTTTCGCGCTTGTGGCACGTTTAGCGAGTTCCAGCGCTTCTTTGCTGTCACCGGCACGCAAGCGCAGATCGGCAAGTTGCCGAAGCGCGAGCCCATCATGTCGGTCCAGCTCCAGTGCCTGCCGCAGCACCTCTTCGGCAGCCTTTTCCTTATTGTTGCGCAGCAACAGACCGCCGAGTGCGGTATAAGGTAGTGCCCAGCTTTTCCGCAGCGCGATTGCCCGCCGGAAAGCGCTCTCGGCTTCGGCATAGTCACCCAGCAATACGAGCACATTGCCCTGTTGGAATTCTGCCTCAGGAAACTCTGGCCTGACGCTAATTGCCTCCCGGTAAAGCTGTAGTGCGCTGGCAAGGTCACCGCGGGCATGTGCATTCTGGGCGCGCTCAAACAGCTTCACTGGATCCGCCGCGCGATCGCTGAAAGCATCTTCCGTTTGCCCAAAAACGGGCAAGCCGAAAACCGAAATCCACAGCATAACCAGATACACGTGCCGCGCGGTTCGTGGTATTAGCTGGCGGGCGACTTTGAAACGACTAGTCATCACTTCTTGTACAACAGGACAAATGAGGCAGCCTGGCTCGAGGAGATGTGATCTTAGCATGCGAAAGCACGTTTTAATACTCCGCGGCCGAGCATCGAGCCGATAAGAGAGTTCTGCCAGAGAAGCTGGAACCACACGTCAGCTCTCCAAGACTGTAGTTTGCTCGCGTGCCAAGCCATGCGTTAACATCGCCACTGCGATCCGCTAACTTGCAAAAGGAAGTTGATGAGGTCGATTCTGCATTCCATCCAAGGGGCAATAGTGAACATCGAGAACCAGAACATGCTAAGTGCCGGCACTGACGCACGAGAGAATTCCGACGCTCAGGTGTACTTAGCGAAAGAGGAGAAGCTACGATACTTGATTCGTGAAATGGGCTCGGTGTTGGTTGCGTTTTCCGGTGGCGTGGACAGTACTTACGTGGCCTACGTTGCTAATCGGGAGCTTCAACAACGTGCCCTCTGCGTTACTGGTGAATCACCCAGCCTGGCCGATTATCAGCGAGCCGAAACAGCTCGCCTTGTCGCGCAGTTTGGCTTTTGCAGAGAGACACTTCAAACGGAAGAACTGACAGACCCCAGATACACTGCCAACAGTCCTACCCGCTGCTTCTTTTGCAAAGACGAGTTGTATAAGAAACTGCGACGCGTTGCTGAAGAGCGAAATATCAGCACGATTATAGATGGCTCGACGACGGACGATCTGGGGGATCACCGCCCAGGACGCATTGCGGGAGACAGGCATGGGGTGCGAAGCCCGCTCATTGAGGTCGAAATGAGTAAGGCAGAGGTTCGGCTCCTGAGTCGCCGCGCGGGTTTACCAACTTGGGACAAGCCTGCGAGTCCTTGTCTTTCATCGCGAATAGCCTATGGTACTACCGTCACAATCGAGCGCTTGTCGACGGTTGATCGAGGCGAAAGTATTCTGAGAGAACTTGGATTTAGACAGTTTCGCGTTCGTCATCACGATCAACTAGTGCGTCTCGAGCTCGCCCCCGAGGAGATGGACCGCGTGCTGAATCGAGAAATGCTCGCTGAACTGGCACGCCGGTTCCGTGAACTGGGCTTCACATATGTGACTCTTGATCTTCATGGGTACCGCAGCGGAGCAATGAACGAAGTCTTAAGCTAGCAAACGCGTTTTTGGAAGGAGATTTGTTCCGACAAAACGAATAGGAGATTCCCATGCCCAGTATGTACAGCACGGTTTTTGTGGATGACATCCGCGAGATAAAAGAAGAGAACCCGTTCGAATCAATGATGTCGCGATTCGACCGTGCAGCGCAGTTGCTCGAACTCGATCCCGATCTCTACGCAGTCATGCGAGTTCCAAACCGCGAGTTAAAGGTATACATACCTACGCGAATGGACTCTGGCCGCATCCAGGTCTTTGAAGGCTATCGCGTGCAACACAACTTCGCGCGTGGGCCCGCCAAAGGAGGAATCCGTTATGCGCCAGACGTAAATCTTGATGAGGTGCGGGCGTTGGCGGCCTGGATGACCTGGAAGTGCGCCGTAGTGAACGTCCCTTTTGGTGGGGCCAAGGGTGGCATCATCTGCGACCCGCAACAGATGTCGATCGGCGAACTGGAACGCATGACTCGCCGCTATGCCGCCGAACTGCTCGATTTCATTGGACCGGAGAAGGATGTGCCGGCGCCGGACATGAATACGAATGAACAGACCATGGCCTGGATCATGGATACCTACTCGATGCATGCCAGACATACTGTGACCGCAGTTGTTACCGGCAAGCCCATAGATCTTGGAGGTTCCTCGGGTCGCCGGGAAGCAACGGGACGGGGACTGCTGTTTGTCGTGAATGAGGCAATCAAGCGATTCAAGATGACTCCGGAAAAGACGCGGGTAGTGGTGCAGGGCTCCGGTAATGTTGGGGGCATTGGTGCACGTCTGTTATATGAAGCAGGCTACAACGTGGTCGGTATCTCGGATATTCACGGAGGCATATACAATCCGAATGGCATCAACATCCACGAGGCGCTTAAGCACCTACAAGCTACTCGTTCTTTTGAGGGCTACGAAGGAGTTGAAACTGTCAGCAACAACGAACTGCTGGAACTTGAATGTGATGTGCTGGTGCCGGCGGCCACCGAGAATCAGATCACGTCGCAAAACGCTGATCGTATTAGATGCAAGGTGCTGGCCGAGGGCGCCAACGGCCCAACAACCGCCGCAGCCGACCAGGTTCTGCACAACAAGGGCATCTTCGTCATTCCAGATATTCTGGCCAACGCTGGCGGCGTAACCGTCTCCTATTTTGAATGGGTTCAGGACCGTATGGGCTACTTCTGGCGAGAGGATATAGTCAACCAGCGCCTCCAGGAGACCATGGTCGCCAGCTTCCATGATTTGTGTCGTTATGCCGATGCACACGCCGTCGATACCCGCACCGCAGCCTACATGCTGGCGATAGACCGCGTGGCCTATGACACACGCATGAGAGGCATCTACGCGTGACGGAAAAAACATAAACTAATATGGCCTAAATAGTGAAAAAGTCTTGATTTCGCCCAAAAGGTAGAGTATGGTCTGGCTGTTTTAGGGTCGGACCAGCGTTAAGATTTCTTTAGATTTGCGTCACTGGTTTGCGCCTTGATTCGTTGACACTAAGCTGATCATTTCGTATAAGAAATGGCATTTTAGTTTTCTCGGTGGTCAATAGGGAAGAGCGGAGAAGTGACTCAGATTCTGCATGATCTTCTCCCGCAATTTTAACTCCACTGGCTGGGCCTTGCGGGTCGAGCTTAATGGTAGTTATTCTGTTTGACAACTTGTAGTTGGAGCCTCTGCGTTCGCAGGCAGTAGAACACGGATTAGTCGCTGAGCGACAATCTTGCCTGGACGACGGCGCTCTTAATCAAACTTCTATACTCATTTCGCAGGAGGAATGCGATGAGACTCGCAACCAGAGCGCTTACTATCGCGCTCGTCACGTTGGTACTGTGTGCCACAGTATCAGCTCAGACTTTGAGGGCGGAGAGCGATCCGCGAAACCAATCGCCCTCAGTAGGTACGGGTGGTCCTGAAGGTGGACCAACGGGACTCTTTACAGTTTACGACGGCTCTACGATTCGCAAAGGCGAATTCACAATAAGTCTCGCTTACAGCAATTTCGATCGGGATCCCGGCAATGTCGATATTACAGATATTCCGGTGAGCTTTAACATTGGCTTGAACGATCATATCGAGCTGTTCTTTAAGACCAATGCGTATCGAGGAATCAAGCTTAACTCTCCGCAGAATCTTTCCAGCTTTTATCTGCCAAACGTCGGCGCGTGCGGTCCAACTGCTTTTTGCAGCCTGCCCGCAATAGTCCTGGCCCCAACTGGGCCAAGCGTCGGAACAGGTTTCGCGGGCGCAGTTTTCCGTCCGTTCAACAGTCAGCCCTTTGTGCAGTTCCCGTTTGTTGGTGGTTCAGCAGGAACGTTTAGTGGCGGCTTTGGCACCGGCTTCGTTGCCAATATAGGCTCGCCAGTCGCCAACCCCAACAGCGGTAACTTTGGTCCGGCTGATGTATTTCCAGGACTGGGCTCGCCCGTAGGAAGTATCCTGCCAGGCATCGTGCTGGCGACTACGGTGATACCGGGCACCTTGCTGACGCAACCGCTGACCATCCCGCTCACCTTTACGGTTGCGCCTTCTTATCTGCCGGATGCGCCGTTTGTTTCGAGGTTATACGGAGAATCCAGCTTCACAAATTTCGTCGTTGGCGGCAAGATTCGTTTTACTGGTCCAAACAACGCGCTGGGAGTGGGTCTGATCCCATTCTATCGCTGGTATCCTGACAAGGGCGACGACCTCTCTGGCTTTAATCAGCTACAGCGTGGGGCCGGGCCGGGCGGCGATATTGGCGACTTCGGTCTGGTCGGTTTTGTTGATGGCCGTCTTAGCAGAAGCGTCAACTTATCGGCCAACTTCGGCTATATCCTAAACAGCAACCCGAAAGGGCTGGGCGATTTTGTTCTGCTCGATCGCCCCAATGAAATGATTGCCGGCGTGGGATTTGATTTTCCCATCAATAAGCACTTTCAACCGATCTTTGAAGTTCGCTCTACGCAGTATGTCGGTGGGCGAACACAGAACGTGCTTCAGAACAATCCCGTGGATGCGCTCGGAGGTGTCAAGATCTACCCGCGGCGCTGGTGGGGAATTGGCGCTGCTTACCGCATTCATGTTAACCCGCAGGATCACAACCACTTTAAGGCCGGCAACATCAGTACTGTCAACGTCAACCAGTTAACCGGCGTCACTGTGCCAGGCCAGGGCGTCATTACTGTGGGAAGTACTCAGGTGACGGGAGTAACTGGTGGTGTACCGAATGGCTTCCGCTTCTCGGAAGATCCGCATGGCTTCATAGGGCAGTTTTGGATCGGTCATCGCAATGCGCGAGCTTTGCCGCCGCCGCCAAACCAACCGCCAACGGTCTCAGTCTCTGCATCGTCCGCTTCCATCACGTTGCCGTGTCCTGAGGGAACTGAATCGGCTACTTGTACGCCAAGCGCTACGAGAGAGGTTCAGCTAACTGCGGATGCTCGGGATCCTGATAACGACACGCTGCTTTACACGTGGTCTGTAACTGGTGGACGGCTCTCCGGCGAAGGGCGCATGGTGACGTGGGACCTTTCCGGGGTCAACGCCGGTAGTTACACGGCAACAGTTGAGGTGAATGACGGCAATAACCACACGGAAAGAGCCTCTACCACCGTCACTGTCGCAGAGTGCACTGACTGCGTGCCACCTTGTCCGAATGTCGCAGTAAGTTGCCCGGCTGATGTTGAACAGGGTTCGCCAATCACGTTCAATGCAACCGTGACGGGCGGCGCCTCCAGCGTGACGCCGACTTATAACTGGTCGATATCCGCCGGTACAATCACCAGCGGGCAGGGTTCGGCTTCAATTACGGTCGATACTGCTGGCCTTGGTGGTCAGACTGTAACTGCTACGGTTGAGATTGTTGGCTACCCACCTGCTTGCGCGAAGACAGCTTCCTGCTCGACTCAGGTGAGGTTGCCGCCGCAAATCAACCCCATTAAGTTTGACGAGTACGGGAACATTAGATTTAACGATGAGAAAGCCCGCCTCGACAACTACGCGATTCAGTTGCAGAACCAACCGGGAGCACAGGGTTACATCATCGCCTATGGCACTTGCGAGGGTGAGGGTCAGGCTCGAGCGGACCGCGCCAAGAACTACCTGGTCAATACGCGCGGCATCGAGGCTGGACGTATCACTACTTTGGATGGAGGCTGTCGTTCAGACCTGACTGTTGAATTGTGGATTGTTCCTCCAGGCGCAACCACACCGGCAGCCAGCACTGACAACATCATCTCGCCTTGTCCGGAGTGCAGGAGACGGACCCGCCGTCGTACCAGAAGGGATGATGACTAGCTAGTTCAAACTGCTCGCGTCCACTTGACGCGACTTTTCCGGACCGGGCGATGTTCTCTCGCATTGAGAAGCATCGCCCGATTCGCGTTTTCCGGCCAAAAACCGTGCAACGGCGGGGTCACGCCGGGGCATCGTAGCCGGCAGAGCGAAAACGGGTAGATACAAAGATGAAAAATTATATTAAACTCTCTGAAGGCGCCTGGCAGGGCGCCATTATTCTCTGGACTCTCGCAAGTTCGTATGAAGACCGTTAGTGGATCCATCAATCTTTCCTGGCGCCTTATTCTCCTGTTTTTGTGCGCTATCTCAATTCTAGTTGCTGGTTCGCCGGCCGCTTCAGCTGACGGCGGCAGCGCAGATCCGGGTAATTATTCTGAGGACTGGCGGCCGACCGGACCGCCAGGCGGCGACGTCCGTGCTTTGGTGGTGGACCCTAATAATCCTGATCGCTTCTATTTTGGAACGCTCGACGGGCAGGTTTACACCTCCGCCGACGGGGGCAGGCGTTGGGAGCTACTACACAATTTCAATCGGCCTAAGCTCTTTGTGGATCACATAATTGTCGATCCTCGTGACTCCCGCAAGCTCTATGTGGCTGCACATAAACACAAGGAACCGGGCGGGTTTTTCAAATCGACAGATGGTGGTAACACGTGGCGGGAGAGTCCGGAGTTGAAGAATGAGGCCCTGCACTCCCTGACGCAGGCAGAGTCCGATCCCAATGTTCTACTTGCCGGCACCTTCAACGGTATTTTTCGATCCGATGATTCAGGAGATTCGTGGGTTCAGTTGCCGACCTATGCCACCGCTGGTCTTGTTCACGTGGAATCACTGGCGATCGATCCTCGCACGCCAAAGATCATTTATGCCGGCACGTGGTACCTGCCTTACAAATCGGTCGATGGTGGGCAAACATGGAAATCCATCCGCCAGGGAATCATTGACGATTCCGATATTTTCGCAATAGACATCGATCCGCGCGATCCGAACCATATCATTGCCTCAGCATGCAGTGGGATTTATGAAACAAAGAATGCCGGGGAGAGCTGGCGCAAAGTCCAGGGGATTCCCTCGCAGTCGCGCAGAACGCGAGCAATTCTCCAGCATCCCTCGCTCCCCGGACTTGTCTTTGCGGGAACTACGGAGGGGTTTTGGCGATCGGAGCGAGGTGGTGATGCCGATTCGTGGATGGTTACAACTTCCAGGCAGCTCGAGATCAACTCCATCGCAATTAGTACGACCAGGCCTGAGACCGTCTATATCGGCACTAATAACTATGGCGTGATGGTTTCCTACGACAGTGGTAAGACTTTCGTTCCCACCAACGGCGGATACAGCGGAAGATTCGCCAACGCGATCGTTGCCGACAGAGAGATACCAGGTCGCATTTATGCCGCTACCATCAACACGGCCACTGGGGGAGGCTTTCTATTTGTCAGTAACGACAATGGAGAGAGCTGGCGTCCTTCGATGCGCAACATGCCATCGCGCCTGATCACCTATGCAATCCTGCAGGATGGTGAAGACGCAAACAAGATCTATCTCGGCACGAATCTCGGTGTGTATCTTTCTATTGATCGAGGCATGTCCTGGGCGCCTATCTGGGCGGCCAATGCTCCGCCGCCACCAAAGAAACGCATTCGAAGCAAGAAACGCTCCTCAGCCAGCCAGCACACGGAACGGAACAAGGTTGCCCCCAAGCTGCCGGACGAAACAATAGTCAAAGCCCAGGAGGCGCTCACCGCAACCGGATATCTGCTCGGCGCGGCCGACGGCAAATTCGGCAAATTGACGCTGGCGGCTCTGCGGCGGTTCCAGGCAGACAGGCACTTGCCATTAACTGGAAGATTTGACGAGATCACGCTGGCCGCACTGGGCTTATCGCTTGCCCAGGATCCTTCTAATCCGGAAGCACCGCCAAGTTCATCCTTGATTCTGACGGATGCAGTAAACGCCCTGGTACAAACAGTCGATCCGGAGAGTGGAGGACCAGTTCTCCTTGCCGCTACCAACCTGGGACTCTATCGGAGCTTTGATCCAACCAAGGGATGGGAAAAACTGCCGTACGGGTCCGGGCATGACCCTCGCACAAGTTGCATTGCTGTTAATCCCGAGCGAGCCGAAACGATTTGGGTGGGTACGACCGGCTCTGGAGTATTGCTGTCAAGGGATGGCGGCAAGTCGTGGGAGCAGGTTCAAAGCTTGCCGGCGGATGCCCCGGTGAACGTAATTGCGCAGGATTTTCAGCGTCCCCAATTCGTCTATGTCGGCTCAAAGCAGGCCTTCTATTCATCCCATGATGGCGGGAGAACGTGGAGTCGCCGAGGAGGTAATCTGCCCTTCGGTGATTTCACCAGCATCTTGATCAATCCGCAGAATGGTGATGAGATTTTTGTAGGCAATGCATTCCAGAATGGAGAGATAGGCGGAGGAGTTTATCGGACGGTTGACGCTGGACTGACCTGGGCTCGAATCGATCCGAAGGATCATCGTTTGCCAAGCCAGCGCATCTGGTCGCTCGCTTTTGATTCAAGCGCTCAGGATACACTTTTCGTGGGTTCACATTCGGCTGGCGTATACGTTGTGCCAAGAGGCTCTGCGGGCCTTTCCGCCGCCAGCCACTGATTCCTGGCAGCGCCGCATATTGAGGCTCGGCCAGCGCTCTTTAGATCTTGTTGCGTATGATGTTAGCGCCTTGACACGTGCTCCATGCGCCGTGTACATTGCCGACCTACCCGGTAAAGCGGCAGGTGATTGTCGGACCAAGCGGGTGACTACGGGCGCAGCGGAAATCGAAACACATAACCTCCTTTTCCAAATCTTACGAGCTCGCACTCCTCGCTTCACCTTCATTCCTGACAAATCGCCAAGGTGAGAGGCCAAGGGCCGCGATATGCTGTCCGCCGACCACGGATTCGTGGTTGGTTCGTTAAGCGAAGCGCGATAAGATCTCCGACGCGCCAGGGACTTCCGGGAGTCACAGGAGTATGCATGTTTAGTGAAGAACCGAAGCTGAATAACAGCGAGGCAAACAATAACCGTTCTTTAGACGAACCAGAACAGCCCGTCCAGCAAGCCGCGCCGGCGCCCGCAGCCCGGCCCACGGCAGGCGCAGGATCCGACGAAGACGAATCGCGTCCGGCGGGTGACGTCGACTTTGGTCAATTACTTGACCAGTTTGAGCAGGAGCAGGCCACGCTCGAAGAAGGCGAGGTCGTGCGTGGAACGGTCGTCGGCATCAGTGAACGTGGTGTCGTAATTGATTTTGGTTACAAATCGGAAGGCATCGTCAATCCCGCCGAATTCACCGAGGATGGAGTGCTGGCAGTCAAGCCTGGCGATGAGGTAGAAGTGCTCGTGAAGAGCATGGAGACTGCCGACGGTCTGCCGGTCTTATCCCGGGCTGACGCCGTGCGCATGAAAGCCTGGGACGACCTGGAAAAGGCGTATCGGGAAGGGACCAATATCACGGGACGCGTGATCGAACGCATCAAAGGTGGACTGCGCGTCGACATCGATGGCATCGGCGCCTTCTTGCCTGGTTCGCAAGTCGACGTGCGACCTGTTCGCAATCTCGATAGCCTGCGCAATCACGAGATTGAGGCCAAGGTCATCAAGCTGAATCGCAAGCGCTCCAATGTCGTGCTTTCGCGCAAGGCAGTGATTGAAGAGGAGAACGCAGGGCGCAAGGGTCATACGCTACAGCATATTGAAGAGAACATTGTGATTGAAGGTCAAATAAAGAATTTGACCGACTACGGAGCCTTCGTTGACCTCGGCGGTGTGGATGGGTTGCTTCACGTGACGGACATGTCCTGGGGCCGGTTACAAAACCCGAGTGAACTTTTCAAGGTTGGGGACAATATACAAGTGAAGGTACTCAAGTTTGACCGCGAGCGCGAACGAGTATCTCTCGGATATAAGCAGTTGTTGCCGGATCCATGGTCCAGCGTCGATGAGCGTTTTCCCGTCGGCACCCGAGTGGCTGGACGCGTAGCAAGCGTTGCCGATTATGGAGCCTTTGTTGAACTCGAAAACGGGGTGGAAGGACTTGTCCATGTTTCGGAAATGAGCTGGTCCAAACGAGTCAAACACCCCAGCAAGATCGTCAATCCTGGAGATTTAGTTGACGTGGAAGTTCTCAGTGTTGATCCGAAAGCTCGCCGGATCAGCCTCGGCATGAAACAGATTCAGGAAAATCCCTGGCAGACGTTACACGAGCGATACCAGGTAGGGATGCGCGTGCACGGCCGCGTCAGAAATCTTACCGACTTTGGCGCGTTCATCGAAATTGAGGACGGCGTCGACGGTCTGGTTCACGTCTCCGATATCTCGTGGTCCAGGAGGATTAAACATCCCAGTGAGGTGCTGAAGAAAGGGCAGGAGATCGACGCTATCATCACCAGCATAGACACTGAGAACCGCAGATTGTCGCTTTCCATAAAGGATCTTGAGCCCAATGCCTGGGACAAGTTTGTAAGCGAGCACCATCCGGGTGATGTTGTTAAAGGGAAAATTGCCCGCTTCGCAAATTTTGGAGCGTTCGTTGAATTGGATGACAATCTGGAAGGGCTGTGTCATATCTCTGAATTGTCTGAGGAGCGAGTCGCCAAGCCCGAGGATGTAGTTCAATTGGGCCAGGAGATGGACTTCAAAATTCTAAGAATTGATGCGGAGAGTAAGAAGATCGGGCTTTCTGCGCGAGCGGTGGGCAAGGATGAGCCCATTGTCGATACCAAGGTTTACTCATCTGAGGCGGGTGGCGGCATGGCCTCACTGGGAGAGCTGGCAGATTTCGGAATTGGTAGAAGCGAATCGGGCGAAGAGCAGAAATAGGTCCAAACCTTGATTCGGAAAGCCCGCGCTCGATACAGGCTGCAAGTTAATCTTGGGCCGGTTTGTCTTAATATAGTTACCACTGGGTGCCGCCCCCTTACCAGCGACCCTGAGTCTTGCCCGTGGCAATTGTTTTCTGATAGTGTACGGGCTCGAGCGCACCCGCCCTTTCGGAAAACGTACACAAGGTTTTCGCTTTCTTGAAGCTCGTTGGTTGGGATCGAACCATCTTTCTCTCATTCGAGGTGATGCATGACAAAGGCGGAACTCGTCGAGGACGTCGCCCGGGCGGCGGAACTCACAAAAAAGGATGCCGAACGTCTAGTCGAAATTGTCTTCGAGAGCATTATCGAAACTTTGAATCAGGGCGAGAAGATTGAGCTCCGCGGATTTGGCAGTTTTCGAGTGCGTGAACGCGGCGCTCGGCGCGGCAGAAATCCCAAAACCGGGGATCCAGTCAGCATTCCGGCCAAGCGTGTACCCTATTTTAAGCCGGGCAAGGAGTTGAAAGAGCTGATTAACGACAATGGCCCGCAAGCTCCGGCAGTCAGCGAGAATTCACGCTCAGTCACGTCTGACGAAACCCACCAGCCAACAGTTTTGTAACTTGGTAATTAAGAGGACTTTGAAGCTTGTATAGGTTGTGGAGTCCGTGGCGCCAGCAGTACATCGTTTCGCGCGAATCAAAATCAGAGTCCACACAATGTGTTTTTTGCCAGTTGCAGGCTGACCCTGCCGACGACGAAAAGAATTTTATTGTTTACCGGGCCTCTCTTAATTACGTAGTCCTCAACATCTACCCCTACGCCAGCGGCCATCTACTCATTGTTCCATACGAACACGTTGGCGATCTGGATGCTGCGTCGCAAGAGACGACCAATGAATTGATGACCTTAACAAAACGCGCGCAAACTGCGTTGCGAGAGGCGTATAAACCTTCCGGCTTCAACATTGGCATGAACCTTGGTGAAGCAGCAGGGGCGGGGTTCGTCGACCACATACACATACACATCTTGCCGCGGTGGACGGGTGACACAAATTTCATGTCTACCATCGCAGACACCCGCGTATTACCCGAAGATTTAGCAACGACTTACCGTAAGCTGCGCGAACACTTCTAGCGCTTGGCTACCTTGTGAGTAATGGCCTCATCTTCGACCTCGCCGGCTTCATTGATCGGAACTTCAGAGGGCGCACCATAACTAATACCGCGCTCTTCGCTATCTAACTGGGCTGACGGTAATGTTGGCAATGGACCGGGAAGGGGCGGAGGATTGAAACCCGGATAGTCAATTCTGCCGTGATAGATCGCCGTTAAAGCACTGATGATTGCTTCTCTGATGGTTGTGAGTTCGCGCAAAGTCAGATCACATTCCTCAAGTTGGCCGTCACTAATGACCGCATCAACGATCTTGAGTACGATCGCGCGAATGTTTTCTGGGTCCGGGTGCGCCAGTGAGCGAGCCGCTGCTTCGCAAGAATCGGCCAGCATCATAATCGCCGCTTCTTTAAACTGGGGTTTGGGACCAGGATAACGAAACTCTTTATCATTTACTGTCTCGCCCGGTTTAGCCTGTGCCTGTGCTTTGCGCAGGAAAAAATGGAGCGTACGAGTGCCATGATGCTGAGGGATGAAGTCGGCAATCTTCTTCGGAAGTCCAATCTCCTTCGCCAGGCGCAAGCCATAGGTAACATGACTTGTGATAATCCTAGCGCTCTGCGATGGGCGAAGGCGATCGTGCGGGTTCTCGCCTTGCTGGTTTTCCACGAAATACTCTGGTGCGCCGAGCTTCCCAATATCGTGATAGAGAGCGCCAATTCGCGCCAGCAACGGGTTGGCACCGACAGCTCGAGAAGAATCTTCGGCCAGTTGTCCCACAGCATGTGAATGCTGGTTCGTTCCAGGCGCGCGCAAAGCGAGTTGGCCCAGGACTGGCAGATCAGCGTTGGACAATTCCAATAACTTCACGTCGGTAAGAATGCCGAACAGGGATTCATTAATAGGTAAGCCTCCAGCGGTGAAGACCGCGGTAAGGAGTCCGCCGGCAAAGCCGCACGCAATGGCCAAGAATATTGTGGTGAATGTAAGCGGTTGTTCGGCGTAGGCAATCAAGGCCATGGCCATGACAAGGTTTGCGGCGCCGACAAATAATCCCGCCAGCGTCACCGATTGGCGTTCCCTGTAGCGGCCGATGCCATAGATTGCCGCCGCACACGAGACGAGTGCATACAAGGCTTTATGCACGCCGCCGGGTGCTAGCATCCCGGCAAAAATCGCTGAAATGACCCCCGTCAAAAAGGCAAGTTGGGTGTCCATCAAAATTGCAACCAGTAAGGCGGCAGCGGCGAAGGGGATGGCAAACCCCCAAATAGTGGGGTCGTCAAAAGGCGAGTTTCTCATCTGGAGGGCGACACTACCGGCAAATGTGAAACCGAGTCGCATCAACGTTGTTTCGACGACAATCGCGGAACCAACCAGTGCGAACGCTCTCCTTTTGGAAAGCGATAGCGGTGCGGTTGTGGTCCTATGCTCAGTAAATTTGAACGCCGCCCAGTAGACGGCGGACACCACTAAAAACAATCCGATAAGGTTGTGCCACGGTTTGCCGCTGTGTCCGGCCTTCCGGATGGCCTCAAACTGTGCCAGCATGCCCTGAGTTACCGTGTCGCCTTCTCGCGCAACAACTTGATTCCGTTTTAGGGAGATCAGCACATCGGAAACTTTGTTCGCTTCGGTCTCCCGAGCTGTTGTAGTTGCCGTTTGGTCCAAAACTACGTTTGCCCTTAGAAGGTCAGTCATCGACTGAACCAGCGCGGCCTTTTCTTGGTCTGTCCAGCCTGGCAGACCCAGAATGCGCAACTCAAGATTGCGCCGGGCTGCGCTCAGCGGGGTCATTCGTGTGCTCGGCCCGGGCATGATCATCTGGCCCGTCGGATTGCGAATGTCCACCAGCACAATCTCTTGCTTTAGTTGTTCGGAATCACTGTCCTCATAGATGTATCCGGCGCCGACTTCCCTGATAAGCGAAGCTAAACGGTCAAGTTCTTGCTCGTCGAATTTGTGCGCAACTAATGCCCGGGCCATCGCGGCGCCACCGGGACCATTCCAAACAGCTGGTTTTTTGGCTTCAAATAGCTGCCTGGCATTTTCCCATTCGGCCCGAAAGCTTTGGGCTGAGCTTTCGCCCCGCGAAGAGTCGTAGTTGAAAATTGGCCGTGGGGCCTCGCGGGCCGCAGCTCTTCGCTTTTCCGTCTCAGCGACATCGATGGTTGTGATGTCGGCTGGCGCCACAACCGTCTTCGAAACCACCTCGCCTTCGTTATAGGTCTCGGTGAGTCCGGAAGAGGAGCGGCTAAATAAGAGTAAGGTAGTTACTACAACCAGGAAGGCAAACCCGATATAGAGTCGTGTTTGCGGTTTGAAGACGTCGAATGGGCGCACAATATAGCGCGCGAGAGCATCGCGCGCCTGGCTGAGGGGTGTTTTGAATCGCAGTCGGAGGCCCATATGCTTAAGCTATTCGCGACCGGTGCTCCATCGTGCCCCTGCCCTCGTTAGCTTGAGTAATCATCAGATCACGGGCCAGCATTGCACCGGCCTGGTCCAATAACGGCGTCAGCGTGTCCGCCTTTAGCGCGGAGATAGCCACGGCATCTCGATTACCGTCACTGGTAACTTGTCGCAAAATCCCTCGCAGGGTTTGCGGTTCGACGATGTCCGCCTTATTTAAGACCAACAATGTCGGAATACGATTGAGGCCCAACTCGCCAAGAATGCGTTCAACCGATCTGATCTGCTGCGGCCAACGTGGGTTCGAAGCATCAACCAGATGAAGGAGAAGGCTGCTCTCCGTAATTTCCTCGAGAGTGGCCCTGAAGGCTGATATAAGGTCCGGCGGCAAATCGCGGATAAAACCCACCGTATCATTGATAATCACTTCTTGCTCGCGTGGTAAGCGCAGCCGGCGCGAAGTCGGATCGAGCGTTGCAAACATCCTTCGCTCAGCGCCGACGCTGCTGGCGGTCAGGGTATTCAAAAGGGTTGACTTGCCCGCATTTGTATAGCCGACAATTGAGATGATGGGAAGGCTCTGTCTCTTCCGCCCCTTGCGACGCTCCTGCCGGCGCAGTTGCTGGCTCTGGATCTCCTTCTCCAGCCGATTTATCCGATCCCGAACCCGGCGACGATCAGTTTCAAGCTTCGTTTCGCCCGGACCTCGTCCACCGATACCGCCTGCCAATCGCGAGAAAGCCGAATCCTGCCCTGCGATTAGCCGGGGCAGCAGATACTTCAGTTGCGCCAGCTCGACCTGAATCTTTCCCTCTCGCGACTGGGCCCGCTGCGCAAAGATATCCAGAATGAGCTGCGAGCGATCCACAACTTTCAGATCAGTGGCCTCCGATAATGATCTAACTTGCGCCGCCGTGAGCTCTCGATCAAAAACGAGCATGTCTGCGCCCAATTGCAAAGCGCGAATAATTAATTCATCCAGCTTGCCGCGCCCGAGCACAGTTCGCGGATCAATGGCCGGCCTTCGCTGCATGATCTTGTCCTGCACGACAACTCCAGCGGAAGCCGCAAGTTCATCAAGTTCTGCCAGCGACTCTTCAGCGTCTGTTATTGATCCGGTAGTGACGTTTACCAGAATCGCCCGGTCGCGTATTGCTGCCCGTCTCGTGCCGCGCCGGTTACGGGCCATCTCCTCCTCGAGCGAGTTGATCAGGGAGAGGAAATCAACATTCATTTGAGACGGAAAGCTTTTGGGCAGGAAACCATATGGTGTTGCCTTGTTGCCGTTTTCCAACTCGCCGGCAGGCATTGGCAACAAATGAGCAGCGCGAACGACGCCGGGAAGCCCAGTTTCCGGATCGACGTCAATCGCCGCCATCAAATCCAATCTCAGCAGCGCCAGGTCGGCAAGATCGTCTTGCGTCAACTCTTCACCGCGAAGATGCGTGTGCACGCAGCGAAGACCACGAAAGCGCCCTTCCGCCACGCGAATACGCTTGAAGTCAGGTAAGTCGATGCGGCGATTATCACCGACCATCACATACTGAACGTGACCTTTGCGATCAATCAAAGCTCCCAACTGCCGCCGCGTTTCATGGGAAAGTTCAGCCAACTGGCGGGCGAATTCGGGCGTGACAATCTGTTCGGGCGGAATCCGTCGGGTGTATAGCTTTTCAATCCGGCGAAGCTGGTTTGGCTTGAGCCCTTGTGTATTTCCGATAACGTCGCTAATCGTTCTCACCTCCGTCGGCTTGCGGTGGCGCGGGGACGGCAGGGAACCTTAAGGAACGGATTCGCATCCTTAGCCTTCAAGATCTCAGAAGTTAGAGAGGGAGCGGTGCGAGCGGTATGATTTTCGGACGCTGGGAACTCAGGATTTTTTTTGCTCTGCGAAGCTGCGTCGCTTTCTCGCTTGAGCATTAGAATATCTTTAGCTGCGGAGCTTCTGCGCTAAATACCTCAAAACCTTAAATTGTTTGGATCGCATAACATCCGCAAAACAGAACGAATTATAGCATAGCAGGGAAGGCAAAGGGCATGGGGCAAAGATCCCAAGGGCAAGGAGCAAAGGGCGAAGCACTACAAGATAGAAAGTCTCTCAGGTAGGGAAGGGGGCAAGGCGGGCTTCTGGACAGGAAGGGAGCTTGTTTCAGTCTGCCGCCGCCCCCGCTCAAGTTTCATTGCCAGTCAATAATTGAATAAACCATTCAACACACAAGACTTCAGATTATAAACAGGCGTGAATGAGGGGCCATACTTAACTTGAGTGGCTCATTCAATGTTGGCTAGCAATGAGTCTTGAGCGGGGGCGGCGGCAGCCTGAAACTTGAGCAGTTCCTGTCCTGAAGCCTGCCTTGCCCCCTTCCCAACTTGCAATTATTAAACCTAGCCTCTTCCCTCCCTAGAAGCCTGCATTGTCCCATCCCAACCTGAGAATTCCTATCTGTGATCCTTGGCTCTTTCCCCTTTGCTGTTTGCTCCGTTGCGTTAGACAGGATTCTGCCACCGTCGTATGATGAACAGCTTTTGCGGCGACCACTTTTTGCAGTGTAGTTCTGCACGCTGCTGATAGCTTTAGATGACGAAAGCTGGACAGATTATTCGAATAGATCCACCGGCCGGAATTGCTGGAGGTGAAGTTGTTATTGAGTGCGATGGCTTTGACACCAGCGACCCGAGCCGCTGCGCAGTTTGGTTTGGGGATCAGAGAGCTCCGCTTGTCGCGCTGGGTCCTAAACGCGTACTGGCGGTGGTGCCAGAGCTCAAGCAAGTGGGTGCTGTTGAGGTCAAGCTCCAGAGTGATGAGGCTCAAAGCGCTCCGGTTAGCTTCACTGCCGGCAGAATGCTGGCCGAGGATCTGCATCCAGTAGCAAATCCGGCATTTGATCCGGATGATGGTTCTCTATTTGTCACCCGGTCAGGGTCCAGAGGGGAACAGTTGCCAGTCTCGCTGTTTCGTATCGATCGTGATGGCGAAGTGAAAGAGTTTTCCGGCGACATCACTAATCCCACCGGCATCGCGTTCGATGGTGAGGGCCAGATGTTTGTGACGAGTCGTGCCGATGGTACAGTTTATCGCGTCACGCCGTTCAAGGAAGCAGTGCCGTTCGCAAAGAATCTCGGCATAGCAACCGGCATCGCTATCGATCGTTCAGGAACCATGTTTGTAGGTGATCGCACGGGAACCATCTACCGAGTGAGCCGAATCGGCGAGGAAAAGAGCTGGGCCGAGCTGGAGCCATCAGTATCTGCCTACCATCTTGCTTTCGGACCAGATAATGCCCTGTATGTTACCGGACCCAGCGTTACAAGTTCCGACTCTATCTATCGTATCGAGCCGAGCGGCGAAGTGCATGTATTTTACAAAGGTCTGGGTAGGCCCCAGGGTTTGGCCTTTGACGAACATGGCAACCTTTACGTGGCAGCATCATTGCGCGGCCGGCGAGGCATCGTTAGTTTTCCGCCCGATGGAGCGAAAGCGGAGCTGTTTTTGGCTGGAAACAATCTGGTGGGCTTGGCGTTTGGCCCGGACGGCAACCTGATAGTTGCTTCCATCGATTCAGTTCACACCGTACCAATCGGGCTAAAGGGGACCTTGCTATAGCTCTTTTTGACACGTCTGAGGACGCATGTTAGTGTGAGGCCTGCTCGAATTCACGCCTTTTTTCGGATAATTAATGGGCAACATCGACAGCAGCGCCACAGGTCAATTCATCCTTTACATGGTGGCGCTGGTTTTCTCGCTTTCCGTACATGAGTCAGCTCACGCTTGGATGTCAAACAGATTCGGTGACGATCTCGCTCGTCTGCAGGGCCGCATCACCCTCAATCCAGTAGCGCATGTTGATCCGGTAGGCACATTATTGTTTCCGGCAATCTCCTTTTTTACTGGCGCTCCTTTGATCGGCTGGGCGCGGCCAACTCCTGTCAACCCTTTGAAATGGCGCAATAAGCGGGTGGCAAACTTCTGGGTCTCCGCAGCCGGCGTGATCAGTAACGCGATTATTGCCATCTTTGCTGGCATCCTTATGCGGGCGCTCTTCGAAGCTAACCTGGTCGGGTTGTACATGCACCCATACCTTGGTTTAGGGGCCACAGCACAGAGCAACTCGTTGATTGCCGAGGGGGCAGCTAAGTTGCTGACCGGACTCTTTTCGTTAAATGTCGCATTGGCTGTCTTCAACCTACTTCCTGTGCCGCCACTGGATGGCAGCAAAATTCTCGGCAGCATTTTGCCGCCAGGCTTTGAGAGCGGCCTGGACGCTCTGGAGCGGTTCGGATTCATACTACTGTTTATTGCGGTATTTACTGGCGTCCTGGGCGTAGTGTTCAGAATTGTCATGCCGTTGGCGTCCTATCCTTTTACGATAGGACTTTCTTGATTGCCCAATGAAGAGAATTTTTAGCGGCGCACAACCAACCGGCAACGTGCATCTCGGCAATTATCTCGGCGCGCTAACAAACTGGGTTGCACTGCAGCAGGAGTACGAGAGTTTCTTCTGCATTGTCAATCTCCACGCCATCACCCTCCCTCAGGATCCGAAGCTGTTGACCGGGAAGACCCGCGAGCTGGCTCGCATCTACCTGGCAGTCGGCATTGATCCAAAAGTTTCGACCATTTTTGTTCAGTCGGATGTGCCCGAACATGCCGAGCTTACCTGGATTCTCAACTGCATTGCCCGGATGTCAGAGTTGGAACGTATGACGCAGTTTAAAGATAAGGCGCGCAAGCAACGCGAGAATGTAGCGGTTGGTCTGTTTGACTATCCAGTCCTGATGGCTGCTGATATTCTGCTTTACCAGACCGATTTGGTACCAGTTGGCGAAGATCAGAAACAACATCTTGAATTGACACGAGACCTCGCAATACGATTTAACCGCGACTACGGCGAGACCTTTCGTGTGCCGGAACCCTACATTCCGAAGGTCGGCGCCCGCATCATGTCGTTATCCGATCCGTCCAGGAAGATGTCAAAATCGGACGACGATCCATTGGGATGCGTGATGTTAATGGATGATGCCGATACGGTCCGGCGAAAGTTCAAACGTGCTGTTACGGATTCCGGCACAGAGATTCGATTCGATCCTTCGCGGCCGGCCATCACCAATCTGTTGACGATCTATCATCTAATGACGCAACAGCCGCCCGCGGAAATTGAATCTCATTTTGCCGGTAAGGGCTATGCTCAACTTAAGCAGGAACTGGCGGAAGTGACGGTTGACTTCTTGCGCCCTCTGCAACAACGAATGGAGAGTATCAGCGATAGCGAACTCGATTGGATTTTGGAAGAGGGTCGGGCGCGCGCAGCAACCATTGCGGGAGCAACGCTTCAGAAGGTCAAGAGTGGCATGGGAATCGTTGGCTCCCGAAGACCGGAATAGAGCTATGGACGAGACAGCCAAACCGGCACCCGAACCGAAGCCCGAAACTGCGCCGGCAACAATGAACGTGCGCGGGGCGAAACCTGAGATTGTTCCCGATTACACCACGGACGATCTCAAAATCGTGCTGGGAGAGTTTGAGGGCCCGCTGGACCTGCTACTGCATCTGATTCGGCAGGAACAAGTCAGCATCTACGATATACCTGTTGCGCGCATTACCGACGAGTACCTTCGTTATCTCCAGATGATGCAAGAGTTGGACATTGCCGTAGCCGGTGATTTTCTGGTTATGGCCGCCACTCTTATTGAATTGAAAACCAGAATGCTGCTGCCGCGAGATCCGTTTGCTGCAGAAGAAGAGGAGGAGGACCTACGCAAGGAACTGGTCGATCAGTTGCTGGAGTATGAGAAGTATAAAGCGGCGGCCCAGATGCTTTGGTCTCGCGCTACGGTTGAGCGGGCGATTTTTAGACGCGCAGAGCTTGAAACCGATAAGAATAATCCGGAAGTTGCAGTGGGGGTTTTCGACCTGCTCAAGGTGTTTCAGGAAATTCTGGCGCGACACAAGGAAGAAGTGCTATTGGAGATCGAGCGTGAGGAGATCTCAATGGCAGAGATGCTGGAGCGCTTGCGCAATATGGTTTTGTCAGCCGGGGAGTTGAATCTGCGGACATTTTTCGAGCGCGCGCGTTCGCGCCGTGAATTGGTGCTCGCATTTCTCTCTGTGCTAGAGCTCGTCCGCACAACCGAAATTCGCCTGTTTCAACAGAAGACCTTTGGAGAAATAATTGCCCGCAACGTGGCCTAAAACTGTGGTTGAGATGAAGGAAGACTACCAGCCGGAAGTTGAAGTTGAGACTCAGGAGTCTCTCAATGAGGAAGCCAGTAAAGAGCTTGAGGCACTGGTTGCCCAGGAATTTTCTGAAACTGTTGCAGCCGGTGAAGAGGCCGCTCCTTATACGTTGCAGAGTGTCGCCGAACGCACTGCTGTTATAGAAGCGCTAATCTTTGTATCTGACGAGCCGCTGAATGTGAAGACCATAGCTGAGGTACTGAGAGAAGACCGTGAGGTGGTCGAGCACGCGCTCTCGGAACTAGTGAAAGAATTTAATGCTCGGGACAGTGGACTGCAGTTGCGTGAAGTTGCCGGCGGTTGGCAGTTTTCGACGCGACCCGAATTCCATGAGCATGTACGTGTGTTTCTCAGATCGCGGCCCAGCGCCAAGCTTTCACTTGCCTCACTGGAGACCCTCGCCGTTATCGCTTATAAGCAACCGGTCACTGTGCCGGAAATCTTGGAGATTCGCGGCGTGCAATCTCCCTCGGCCATCAAGACGCTCCTGGACAAGAAGTTAATTGTGGCGAAGGGAAGAAAAGACACGGTTGGCCGGCCGATGATGTATGGAACATCGAAGGATTTCCTGCTTCAATTTGGATTGAAGGACCTTTCGGAATTGCCCAGCATCGAAGATGTTGAGGATCTCTCTGGTAGTGCGTAAAAATCTTCATGCAAGAACGGCTGCAAAAATTGATTGCTCGCGCCGGCATAGCTTCGCGACGCCATGCTGAGGAGTTAATTACAGCCGGACAGGTTACGGTGAACGGAAAGGTGGCCACCGCACTGGGAACAAAGGCCGACCCTGCCACAGACCATATCAAGGTGAAAGGGAGACTAATAAACGACCTGCTCGAAAGACGGGAAAAAGTTTATGTCCTGCTTAACAAGCCCAAAGGTTATCTCTCGAGTGTCTCCGACGCCGAAGGTCGACCTCTGGTCACTGAGTTGATTCCACCCTCTTTGGGAAGACTACACCCTGTCGGCCGGCTCGACTTCAATACGGAAGGCCTTCTGCTCCTTACTAACGATGGTGAGTTTACAAATTTTGTCACCTCCGCTCGCAATCGCGTCGAGAAGGTTTATGAGGTGAAAGTTAAAGGCGTGCCTTCGGAGGAAACAATCGACCGTCTCAGAACGGGAATTGTGCTCGAGGATGGCACGCGCACCGCTCCCGCGAAGATAAGGAGACTGGAAGAGACCACCTCAAACGCCTGGTTTGAAGTAGTTCTGCACGAAGGTAGAAATCAGCAGATCAGGCGTATGTTTGATGGGATCGGGCACTCAGTGTTGAAACTACGCCGCTCGCGTATAGGCTTTTTGACAATTGGGAAAATGAGGCCTAAAGAGTGGCAGCGACTGACGCCGCAGCAGGCAGTGCGCCTGATGAGGCGAAGTGAGCTCGGCGGCTCGCGGAAAAAGCTGTCAGTCCGCGTTGCTGGTCACAGTTCCGGAGGACCTTAAGGTAGAATGCTCTAGGGCCTTGGCATGCGGTTTGTTTGAAACAGGCATGCTTGCTTGCGTTCCTTTAACAGGCAGGTATGCCTTTGTCATGTTTGAAGGAAATTCGAAATGGATTTTGAGTTAACGGAAGAACAGCAGCAAATCAAGATGAGCGTGCGCGAGTTTGCTGAGGCAGAGATTGCGCCTCACGTGATGGAGTGGGACGAATCACAGCACTTTCCCGTGGAGCTGCTGCCAAAGCTCGCTGAACTTGGTCTGACAGGCGTGCTCTTTCCGGAGGAGTATGGTGGCGCGGGAATGGGTTACGTCGAGTACGCTACAATCATTGAGGAGCTGTCTCGCGTTGATGGTTCTGTCGGGATTTCAATGGCTGCGCATAATTCACTCTGCTCAAATCACATCTATCAATATGGCAGCGAAGACCAGAAGAAGAAGTTTCTGGCGCCGCTCGCCCGCGGCGAACACCTGGGCGCGTGGGGTTTAACCGAGCCGGGCGCCGGCTCTGACGCCTCAGGGACCACGACGGTAGCCGCGAAGAAGGATGGCGACTGGATAGTCAACGGGTCAAAGAATTTTATTACCCACGCCATTCATGCCGATACCTGCGTCGCGATGGCGGTGACCGATCGCAAGCAGAGAAGCAAAGGAATATCGGCCTTCATTTTCGAAAAAGGCATGAAAGGATTCTCGCCCGCGAAAAAGGAGAACAAACTTGGTCTTCGTGCCTCGGAAACGGCCAGTGTGGTTTTCGAAGATTGTCTCGTGCCCGGGGATAACCTGCTCGGCGAGGAGGGCCAGGGTTTTGTGAACGCGATGGAGATTCTGGATGGTGGAAGAATCTCAATCGCTGCCTTGGCGGTGGGCATTGCACAGGGGGCCTATGAATCGGGATTGCGTTATGCGAAAGAGCGGCGGCAGTTTGGCAAACCCATTGCGGAGTTTCAGGCTATCCAGTTTAAGCTGGCCGACATGGCTACGCAGATCGATGCAGCGCGTCTTCTAATGTATCGCGCGGCCAGGCTGAAGGACCAGGGCAAGCGAACCACCAAGGAATCATCCATGGCCAAACTATTTGCTTCCGAGATAAGCGTGAAGGTTTGTGAGGAAGCAATCCAGATTCATGGCGGCTATGGCTATACGAAAGATTATGCGCCGGAGAAATACTGGCGTGATTCCAAACTCTGCACTATTGGAGAAGGCACTTCCGAAATTCAACGGATAATTATCGGGCGTGAGATCCTGAGGGAGGTGGGCTAGTTACATCGTTTGATCGAAGACCAGCGGCTCGTGGATTTAGCATGGCTGTACTGACACAGACTAAACCGTTTCTTGATGGGCTTCTTGCTGGCGATCCGCTGTACGTTGCGCGGGCGATTTCAAAAGTGGAAAACGGTGCCGAGGATGCGTCGGAATTGATGAAGGAGATTTTCCCCCGCACCGGTCGGGCACTGGTAATTGGAATCACTGGCGCCCCGGGCGCAGGCAAGTCTTCCCTGGTGGACAAACTTGCACTGTTGTACCGCCAACGCGGCGAACGCGTGGGTATCGTTGCGGTAGACCCTTCGAGTCCTTTCTCAGGGGGCGCCATACTCGGCGATCGCATTCGGATGCAGACGCTGGGATTGGACCAGGGCGTATTCATTCGCTCGATGGCCACGCGCGGGAATCTTGGTGGCCTGTCAAGGGCGACAGTTGATGCAGTTTCCATATTGGATGCTGCTGGATACTCAAAAATCATAGTAGAGACCGTAGGTGTCGGGCAGGACGAAGTAGAGATCATCAAAGCCGCGCACGTTTCTGTGGTGGTATTGGTGCCCGGGATGGGCGACGACATTCAAGCCATTAAAGCGGGAATCATGGAGATTGGAGATGTTTTCGTGATAAACAAGGCTGATCGCGACGGCGTATATAATACGCAAAAGGAGCTGGAGGCCTTGCTTTCGCTCTCCACGCGAGAAGACGGTTGGCAACCACCAATCGTGAAAACCATAGCCATCGAGAATCGTGGAATAGAGGATTTGGCAGCAGCTATTGAGCACTACTGGGAGTCGCATCTGTCCAGCCAGTTGGGAAACGAGCGTCTGTGTGCAATCGCTCGCTGGCGTATACTTGAATTGCTTCGGGAGCGGCTTGTCTCGCGAACCCTGGAGTCGGATGCAGCATCTGAGCGACTTGAGCGTCTGGCGGGCGAAGTTGCATCTCGGCAACTAGATCCCTATTCTGCGGTAGAAGAGATTATTGGCGAATGAAGATTGACCATATAGGAATCGCAACGAGAAAGCTCGGAGACGCTGCGACAATATGGCGCGATGCATTGGGATTGGAGATCACTTATACTGAAGAGGTGGCGGAGCAGGGTGTTCGAGTGGCCACGCTCCCGGTCGGGGAGACCAAAATTGAACTGCTGGAGCCATCGTCGCCAGATTCTCCCGTGGCTCGTTTTCTCGCCAAACGCGGTCCCGGAATTCATCACATTGCAATTGCGGTAACCGATATTCACCGTGCGCTCGCCGAGTTGAAACAGAAAGGCGCGCGGCTTATCGATGAGAAGCCTCGCGTCGGCGCGGGTGGCTGCCTCGTCGCCTTTATTCATCCATCATCAGCTAATGGTGTGTTGCTCGAATTAGTGCAGCGCTAAAGGCTTTTTTCAGAAAGGAAATGGTTTTGACATCAGTAACAAAAGCTTGGATTGCTGCTGCCGTAGCAGTAGTTTTCTCGATTGGGTTGATCGCCTGGCAGGTTAAAGCGAGGCGCAGTGAGGCAGTAAATCTCAGCGCCGAAGATGTGGCGGCAATTGCCGAAGATCAGGCGCCACAATTTCGCGCGCGCCTGGCATCTGACCCGGCTGCTCGGAAAGAATTCGCAACCGATCTACGCAAGCTGCTGGCGGTCGCTGAAGAAGCCAAAGCTAAAGGCATCGGCAACACTCCGGAAATGCGACGGCAACTCGATTTGGCGCGCGCGGTGGTAATTGCCCAATACTATTTCAAGTCGCAGGGTAGTTCGGCTGCAGCAAACATCTCCGAGCAGGAGATCAACGCCTACTTCAGCGAGGCAGGTAATCAGGCAAAATTTGACCAGTTCATTCAGGATGCTCAAGCAACGAATCCCCAGTTGAAAGGACGAGCAATCTCTGATGACCAGATGAAGATGGCCAAACAGCAGCTGGGCCAGATGCTAATCGGAGAGCAGAAGGGCATAGCAGCAGGTCTCGATAACACGCCGAACGTCAAGTTGCAGGTCCGCCTTCAGCAATCGCGGTTGCTGGCTGTGGAATATGTGGAGAAGCAGTTAGCCGACAAGATGAAGGCGACCGACGAAGAGATCAACGCCTACCTCGCCCAGCATCCCGAGTTGGACATCAAGCAAAAACGCTCCCAGGCCGAAGACGTTCTGAAACGCGTCCGGGGAGGCGAGGATTTTGCCAAGCTGGCGCAAGAATTTTCGACTGATCCTGGAAGCAAAGAAAAGGGTGGTGATCTGGGTTGGTTTGGGCATGGCCAAATGGTGCCGGAATTTGAAAATGCTGCGTTTGCCCTAAAGCCGGGTCAGGTTAGTGATCTCGTGGAGACCAAATATGGGTTCCACATCATTCGGCTGGAGGAACGACGCAAGCAGACCAAGGACGGTAAGGAAGAAGAACAGGTGCACGCACGGCACATTCTGATTGGCGAAGGGCAGTCTGACAACCCGTTTGCGCCCCCTCAGAATGGCCGCGAGAAAGCGCGCGCCGCAGTTGAACAGGAAAAGCAGAACAAGATACTTGATGAAATTCTGAAGCGTTCTCATGTGACGGTAGCGGAAAACTTTTCCGTGAAGATGCCGGAAACGCCGCCGGGGCAAAGCTTAGCACCGGGTATGTTGCCAGGGGAGCAAGGCTCCGGAGCCGGACAATCAGCCAAAGGGAGACCTCAGGCAGCCGATTCCTCAAATGCTGATTCAAAGCGCTAGAAGTAGACTATCGCTCTGGGCCAGTCTCCGATGCAGTTTGGCGACTATCGTGTGGAGATAATTCCTGATACTGACTTTCGCCTCGACGGTGGGGCGATGTTTGGAGTTGTGCCACGAAATCTTTGGTCTCGTGTTTGCCCGCCCGACGCGCAGAACCGAATCCTCATGAACATGAACTGCGTCTTTATCGATTCGGGGTCTGAACGCATTTTGATCGAAACAGGTATTGGCGAAAAGTGGTCCCCAAAGCACAGCGAGATGTATGGCGTCACGCGCCAGCGTTCGTTGGCCGATTCATTACGTGAAATTGCCGGAGTAGGGCCTGAAGAGATCTCGATCGTTATTAACACACATCTTCATTTTGATCATGCCGGTGGCAATACAATTCTCGACAAGACAGCGAACCCCATTGCCGCCTTTCCCAATGCGCGCTACTTCGTTTCAAAGGCGGAGTGGGAACATGCCGAATCTCCAAACGAACGTGACCGCGCCAGTTACCTGCCGGACAATTGGCGGCCAGTGAAGGCGAGTGGTCAATTGGAATTGAAAGAAGCAGAATACGAGGCTGTTCCCGGTTTGAGCATGGAGACACACGCGGGCCATAATCGCTCTATGCAATGTTGGCGGCTGGTCCAACATGGCCGCGTGATGTTTGGCTTTGCTGATCTGGTTCCCATGCGCGCGCACGTGCCGTTTGCGTGGGTTATGGGATATGATCTTTTTCCTGTAGAAACTTTGACGGCTAAGAAAAAACTTCTGCCCCAGGCAGCACGGGAAGGTTGGATCTGCCACTTTTATCATGATCCGGAGGCGCCGCTGTGTAAGCTTTTTGAGGAAGCAGAAAAGCTGACTGCTGTTCCTTATTGTGATTAGAAACACACACAACTACCGCCATTAGGGGACCCGGTCGCTATACCGCTCCCGGTACTGACATTGAGTGAGGCGTCAGTCGAATTCGTCATCAATGATTGAATATTCACACAGTCTCTGAAGCAGGGTGAGAATGAGAGGGTGAACTGAGCGCTTCGAATTACAACGCGAAAATCGGAATCATCGGTGGCAGCGGGCTGTACCAGATGCCGGAACTACAGAATGTAGAGGAGATTCAACTCGACACTCCGTTTGGCAGGCCTTCCGACGTCTTCATCGTGGGAAGCCTTGGTAAAGAGCGAGTCGCTTTTTTGCCACGGCACGGTCGCGGACACCGGTTCACGCCAACTGAACTGCCCTTTCAGGCGAACATCTATGGCTTAAAACTCCTCGGTGTTGAACGAATCCTGTCAGCTTCCGCGGTCGGCTCGCTTGCAGAGAAGTATGCGCCGCTTGACATGGTAATACCCGACCAGTTCTTCGATCGCACGCGCGGACGCGTGAAGGAATCAACTTTTTTTGGCGATGGAATAGTTGCGCATGTCAGCTTTGCTCACCCCGTTTGCAGCAATTTGGGCGACGTGCTGGAGAAGGCCTGCCGTGCTGCTGACGTTAACGTCCATCGCGGTGGCACCTATCTATGCATGGAAGGTCCGGCCTTCTCAACGGTTGCAGAGTCTCACGTCTACCGGTCTTGGGGAATGGATATCATCGGCATGACCAACTTGCAGGAGGCGAAGCTCGCGCGCGAAGCAGAAATTTGTTATGCCACGCTTGCTCTGGTGACTGATTACGACTGCTGGCATCCCGGCCATGACGCAGTGAGCGTCGAAACTGTGGTTGAATATCTGAACAAGAATGTCCGCAACGCGCAGATCGTCATCAAAGAAGCAGTGGCGCAACTAAGCAGCGAGGAACGAAAGTGTAAGTGTGGTTCAGCCTTGAAGAACGCGATCTTTACTGCTCCAGCTTTGTGGCCTGAAGCAACAACGAAAAAGCTTGACGCGATCATTGGAAAGTATGTGGTGAGGTAGCCATGATAAGAGTTGTTTTAACCTGGGGATTCATCCTGTTCATG
>DATEUF010000366.1:0-9497 GCA_035283325.1 Pyrinomonadaceae bacterium
AATCGAGGACCGTGGGAAATTCGTCTTCCAAAACAAGAGATGGAAACAATCATACTGGAGTGCTGACCTGAGAAGTCAGCATCGAGGGCCAATGTCAGTCCATATTCCCTTTACCAACCAATGCAGGATCTTAAACTTTCCGCAACGGCAACGAATTGCTATCAACGGCTTTTGTCGAGTTACCAAATACTGACCGTACCGCGTTTGCAGGAAACCCGACTGGTGTGGTTACACCACCGAGGAACAGACGTCCATTTGCATGCGGATTAGCAATGGCTCCAAAGGTACGTCGCGCAATGGCGGCAATATCTTCCACCATAACCGTGTCTTCCTGGTTGCGAGCCCCCGAATAGCCAGGAAGCAAGCGCCACCTCCAATTGAAATCGCTCCAAGCGAAATCGCTCAAATCGAGATTCGCAGCGCCGTGTACGAGGAATTGATTCGGAGGTCGCCTGCTCTCAAGTACTATTCGCAATTGATAGATGGACCTAACGGACTCTTATCAAGAGGACTGCGTGAACAAGAAATACAGAACTACGGCGCTCTTCCGCGCACCCGTAAAGAACGTGCGAGTCTGGCTCGTACACTGAACAAGTTTGTTTAGGTCAGGTTTCCTGAGTACGCAAGTAGAAATACTCAAGCTGCCATGATCGGTGTTCCCGGATTTTGGCAAGACGAAACTGGGAACGTTCAATTATGGAAACTTCGTGATTACAACATGCCGTTGCTAGTCATCCCCTACCGCGACGACCAAGGCCGAATCCAAGCCTGCCAACTCCGGCTTCACCGAAATGATCTTCGCACTGGCGAAAAGAAATACCGATGGCTAGCGTGCCCAATTGAACGCCGCGGCGCGAGTTCCGGCACGCCAATCCACTTCACTTTCAAGGCGAGAACTCTGCCACTGGGACAAAATGTCATCATTACCGAAGGTGCCCTTAAAGCGGAGACTCTTGTGAGTCTCAAGCCGAAAGCGCGCGTTATCGCCACCAGCGGCGTTAGCTGCTCTCACGCAGAAATTATTGAGGCCGCCCGCTCCTACGTTGCTCTGATCGCCTTTGACGCTGACTATAAAACGAATCCCGCTGTCGCGCGGCAACTCGCCCGACTCATAGCAGCTCGGGAACAGGACATCGCCGCCCACCACCTCAAAACCACTACGAGATCTTATCTTGGCGGCAGTATGGCTGTTTACTAATCACCATTTCTGACATAGGATCAGGGCCCCTCGCGACGAATCCGCTTCCCCTTATCCTCGCCCATTTAAGAGGAAGCTTGAGAGTTCTCAAGCGCTTCTTCATGACGCACTGAGCGCAAGATTTCTCATGCTCTTCAACCAACGTCTGCAGCCAGCAGTTTCCTCGCACTGACGTTTCAGCTAACTCTCAAAAGGAGCTCATCGTGCAACCTGTAAACATCGCAATCCAGTTAGAAAGGATCCACTGTTATGACGAAGGCGATTCCCTGGGAGCTGCAGAGCCATTTCTGTGGGGGGTGTTCTTCAAAATTGATGGAACCACTGCCTTTGTCGACGAGTTTTTTCAACTTCAGGGAACAGTCCAAACCTTTAATACGCTTGGCGACCATGGCAATTTAGGCACTACAAGCGTGGATGCCGGCGACGATATAACCATTCCTGCCCAGTTTGGTTATGGAGACTGGCTGGTTCCGATTCCACTTCGAACGCCGGTCGGCGAGACGACAACATTTGCTTGTTCGAGCACACGGTTCTTCAAATACTCGGCGATAAGGCATCACCATCCCCGGAATTGTTACAGGCGCCGAAACAACAACCGGAAAAGTAGTCGCTATCCGCAAGGTGCAGCAAGAAGTAATGAAGCGCGTCCATGCGCATAATGAAGCTTTGCGCAAATAAAGATGTCAGCACTCAAGGCTCTGCTAGCTGAGGAATACACAAGCATACAGACTGAGGGGATTGTCCTAAACAATGCAGAAGAACTAGCCAAGGCGAAAGCAAGTGTAAGCAAATATGAAGTTTTCGATTTAGACGAGATCAAAGTAAGAATCTACAAAGATTTAGCAGTGGTTACTTCCCGCCATGCCTACAAAGGTGTCTTCCAAGGTGGGGTGTTCAGTGGGAAGAATCTACGGACACAAGTTTGGATCAAACGGAAAGGACTGTGGTAATTGGCAGCTCAACAGGCCACCCGAATTACCAAAGAATAGTTTGCGGCTAGGGCTTTCATGGGTCTTCGAGCCCCGCCCAAGAACCTCCAATTCTACTGGATTTGTTATCCTCTCCGACGTTGCGCGATAAGAAAGAAGAATAGGTAATGGCTTCCATTCAAACACCTTTTAGTCGATTGCTAAGCATTGAACTGCCGATCGTTCAGGCTCCAATCGGGAGCGCCACTTGCCCTGCCCTGGCGGCGGCTGTCTCAGAAGCTGGTGGACTCGGCATGCTTGCTATGAGCTGGCGGGACATTGACGAGATCCGAGAGATTATCCGCGAAACCAGAGAACTCACGATCCGTCCTTTTGGTGTGAATTTGGTCTTAGAATGGCCTCAGCATGAAAGACTGCAAGCATGCCTGGAAGAGGGGGTTAAGATCGTATCCTTTTTCTGGGGCGATCCTGTCCCATACATACAAGCAGCACATGGCGCGGGAGCAATAGTGATACACACGGTTGGCAGTGCAGCCGAAGCTCGGCGTTCAGTCGACCGAGGTGTGGATGTAATTGTAGCTCAAGGCTGGGAAGCAGGAGGTCATGTGTGGGGCGAGGTCGCCTCACTTCCGCTGATCCCGCAAATCGTGGATGCCGTGGCGCCCGTTCCAGTTGTTGCTGCAGGTGGCATTGCAGATGGACGAGGCCTGGCAGCAGCGTTAATGCTGGGAGCGTCGGGCATTTGGATGGGCACTCGATTCCTGGCCAGTAAAGAAGCGGCGGTTCACCCGCTCTATAAAGAAAAGGTGCTCCAGGCAGCCGAAGTCGATGCGGTCTATTGTCGCCTGTTCGATATTGGGTGGCCTAATGCGCCACATCGAGTATTGAGAAACAGCACTGTCTCGTGCTGGGAAGCGGCAGGTTGTCCGCCGAGCGACCATCGTCCTGGCGAGGGCGAAGTAGCTTTCTTTGATCCCGCTGAGGTTCTTTCGGTAATCCGCGAGGCCCGCAAAGAGACTGTGGAACTGATTCGAAGTCTCACTAACGATCAGCTACGTCGAACAGGCGTCTTTGATGGATATGGACATCTGACGGTAAAAGGCTTGATCCACTACTTGTGTAGCCACGATCAACAGCATCTTGCCGGCATGCAGTGGCTACTGGGAAAGATCGAATCCCACGGAGCGTTGGAGAGTGGTTGACATCTCTCTCCATCGCAGGCAGTTTGCAGAGGAAGTATCCCCGTCTCTGATAGAAAAGCATTTTTCTTAGTCTCGAAAGGAGGAACCTTTATGGCTCACACAGTATCCTGGCAAAGTAATCTTGCAGACGCTCGTCAACTTGCGCAAAAACAGAACAAGCCGATTTTTTGTGGATTGGGCTGACCTTCCTTCTTGCGTTGGATGCATCTCGCTCGAAAATACGACTTATCCTGATAATGACGTTGCCAGCTACATAAACAATTACTTTGTCCGACTTCAACTAAACCGAAGTCAGAACTCCCAGTTGTTCAAGGAGAATAAGATCATCTGGACACCAACGTTGACGATCTGCAACCCGCAGGGTGCGGAGCAGTATCGCCGGGTCGGGTACCTGCCACCAGAAGTGTTTCTACCTAAAGTCAAGTTCGCCCATGCCTGGCTGGCGATCGCTTCTCAAGAGTGGAGCCAGGCCACTGATCTTCTGGATGAAGTTACGTCAATACACAGTAAAAGCTTAGTCGCGCCGGAGGCCCTTTACTGGCTGGGAGTGGCCAGATGGAAGATCGGCCGGAAGTTCGATGACCTAAGCAAGCCGTGGGCGGATTTGATGGACCGGTATCCGGGCAGCCAAGCGGCGTTAAAGGCATCTTGTCTGGCTCTGGTGAGTTCCTAAATCCTGGAGTCTAAGTAACGGGTCTAAATAGTGTCATCTATATTGATAACCCTCCAAGAGATCGGCTCCTGTAGCATAAAGCACCAGGAATCAGGGGCTGTCATAACAACCGACACTCCGCCGGAGTATGGTGGTCGGGGGCGATCGCTTTCCGCAACTGACCTGCTGGCAGCAGCACTCGGCACTTGCATAGCCACGAGCGTGGACGCTTTGGTTGTTCGACATGGAATACCTCTGGATGCGATTGAGATTAGAGTTGAAAAGGAACTTGCCGTCGAACCCAAGCGCGTGGCACGCCTGTCAGTATCAATTCAAGTGGCGACGGAGATCACGCACGAAGTCGCGCTTCGGATTCAGCGCGCGGCAGATACATGTGCTGTGAAGCGCAGTCTTCATCCCGATGTGGCGGTGGAAGTCAATGTCGTACAAGTTTGCTCCCCAACAAAAGGAGAATAGCCAGTCCGACTAGGAATTAAGAGAGGACTACAATGATCAGACGATCCATGTTTCGAAAGATATCGATCTCGCTGTTACTTGCTCTCGTCATACCGAACACAGCATTAGAGGTCTGCACGCAGACCTTTCAAATGAACAAGCATTCATCGCGAAGCGCTCAGACCGCTGGCGCGCGGCGAGTGGAACAGGGGTACGTCATGACTGACGATGGAGTTCGCCTGTTCTATCAAAAGGCAGGTCGCGGAGTCCGCACTGTTATTATCCCGGGAAGGCTTTTCGTGTTTGATGATCTAAAGCCACTGGCAGACCAATACACGATCATCTCCTATGATATGCGCAACCGCGGCCGCTCAGACACTGTCTCGGATGGGTCCAAGATTACGATTCACGAAGACGTAAGAGACCTTGAGAGGGTTCGCCGGCATTTCAAGGTGAAGAAGGCCAGCCTGATCGGTTACTCCTATCTTGGAATGATGGTGATGCTGTACGCAATGGAGCACCCCCAGCATGTGGAGCGGATTGTTCAGCTTGGTCCAGTGCCACTGATATTCCCTACGGAATACTCCGCTCATTTGACTGCCAGTCGCGAGAACACAGGCGCCGATCCGACTGCGGTGGAAAAGCTCAAAAGGCTGAAGGAAGAGGGGGTTGATAAGACCAATCCGAAAGAGTTCTGTGAAGCGACCTGGGCGGTAAACCGCTATGACGTTGTCGGGAATCCTGACAACGTAGCGAAATTGGGAAAAGGGCCATGCGAAACGCCGAACGAATGGCCGTCAAATCTCGCGAGACATTTTCAGTATCACTTCGCCTCAGTGCAAAGCTTAAATAATTCGTGGGAAAAGGTGGCCAAAATTACTCAGCCGGTGTTGACAATCCACGGAACGAAAGACCGAAATGCGCCGTACGGCGGCGGACGCGAATGGGCGCTTAAGCTGCCGGACGCACGGTTATTGACCGTTCGGGATGGGGCGCATCGCTCATTCGCTGAATACCCTGAAATCGTCTTACCTGCTATCAGGACGTTTTTTACCGTAAGTGGCCCAAGGGGACGGAAAAAGTGACGGAGCTTGATCTCAAATAGAGTGGAAGTTAAGCGCGATCCAGAGGATCCTTCATCAGCATTTATTGATTCCAAGTTCATGCGACATTTAGAATCGCTTTTCAACCCTTTCTATGCTTAAACGCAATAGATCATTGGGGGTCCTGGGGGCGGGCGTTGCGATAGCTCTGATCCTGGCGACCGCCTTCCCGGTGATTCAGGCTCAGAGCCAGGACTCGGCTCACACTTTGAAACTCGATGAGAAGGGCGTTTCGCCGCCTGCCTCAATCGCTGCCGTCTCTTGGATCGCGGGGCATCGGAGGGCCGCGGCTTTGGGCGGAGTCTGCGAAGAGATCTGGAGTGAGCCGGTGGGAAACAGCATGGTAGGGATGTTCCGTTTTGTGAAGGATGGCAAGGTCGTCTTTTACGAACTGATGACGATTGAGGAAGACAAAAGTCTCGTTCTGAAGATCAAGCACTTCAATCCGGACCTAAGCGGATGGGAGAGAAAAATGCTTCCCAGAACTTTCCTTTAGTGAGAATTACACCGACAGAGGCCTTTTTTGACCACCCAGACCTAACGCAAATTCCAAGACGGTTCGTTGCAGCTTTTCGTCGCCATGAAACAGAGGACCGGGCGAAGTGACCGAGACGGAGTTTGTTTTTCGACCTCAAGAGAAAGGCAATGCCAAGTAGCCGACCAGTTCCCTTTCATTGTATTGTCTCTTTGACTGTGTTGAATGTCGCTAAGCGGACTTGAATTCCCCAGTGAATTATTTGGAGGAGCCTTAAAAAGCCGTCTGTTGATCCCGGAGGTTGCGCAAACTTCGTTGATGGATCGCGGGCCGGGCCGGGCGTCGCTCAAGGCCATGCTCTAAGGATGCGGCACCTTCCATAAGCGGAATCTGGAAGCAATCATGTCATTACGTCGGGAGAAGTATTGATGAAGACTGCGGGAATCATTGGCGGTATTGGGCCAGAATCAACCATTGAATATTATCGCTCGATCATTTTCTCGTATCGTGAGCGGAAACAGGACGGTAGTTATCCCTCGATCATCATCAACAGTATCGATTTGAAGAAGATGCTGGATTTGATTGGGGCAGGTGAATTAACCGAGGTCACTGAGTACCTGGCTGAGGAAGTGCGAAAGCTTGCGAGCGCTGGGGCTGATGTGGGGCTGCTGGCTGCCAACACGCCGCACATTGTTTTCGACGAGATTTGTCGCCAGTCACCCATTCCACTCTTAAGCATCGTGGAAGCAACTTGCGAGGCGGCGAAAGCCTTGGGGCTGAAAAGAGTTGGTTTGTTCGGCACGCGGTTCACGATGCAAGGGCGTTTCTACCCCAAAGTATTTTCGATCGAAAGTATTTCGATTGTCGCGCCTGACGAGAATGAGCAAGCCTATATTCATGACAAGTACACGAACGAACTAGTGCAGGGTGTTTTTCTGCCTGAAACACGCGAGCGATTGCTGACCATAGTAGATCGTTTGAAAGAGCGGGATGGTATTGATAGTCTCATATTAGGAGGGACTGAACTGCCCTTGATTTTGCGGGACAGCACAACCAAGGGCATTCCATTTCTGGATACGACTCAGATTCATGTGAGAGCTTTGGTCGCACAACTGTTGTCGTAGGAACGTCTGGGAAAACTCAATTGGAGAAGTGTCAGTGCGCATTACAGTGATGGGCCCTGGAGGCGTTGGCGGCTATTTCGGCGCGAAGCTTGCCCAAGGGGGATTGCCGTAAGGCGTGTGTGATGTCAGCTTCGTTGCCCGCGGTGCTCATTTGGAGGCATTGCGCGAGCATGGACTGAGGGTCGAAAGCGAGTTGGGAGACATTCACCTTCCCAAGGTCCGAGTAAGCGACGACCCTGGAGCCTTGGGCACTGCCGACCTTGTGCTGATTTGCGTGAAGCTGTGGGACACCGAGAACGCCGCACGCGCGGTGGCGCCGATTGTGGGACGCGACACTGCCGTCATCTCATTCCAGAACGGCGTCCAAAAAGAAGGTATATTGCGCCATATGCTCGGCGAGCGAGCTGTGATGGGTGGGCTCTGCTACATAAGCTCGGAGATTCTACGGCCTGGTGTCATCAGCCACGCCGGAACGATGCAGAGGCTCGTGTTCGGGGAGTATGACGGCTCCGCTTCGACTCGCAATGAGACTTTTCTCGAAGCTTGCCGGCACAGCGGTATCGAGGCGGAGATCAGCTCGGACTACGGCGTGCGATCTGGGGAAAATTTGTGTTCCTCGTCGGGATGTCAGCTAGGAATTCCATGCTCAGGGTAAGCGAAACCTACGTTGATGCGTCTGACTAACACACCTGCCACTGAACGCGAGGCGGTTTGGTCGTCGGACGGCAAGAAGGTCGTCTTTTCTTCAGATGGAAATGGGCCGAGCGAGGTCAACGTAGTGAATGCCGACGGCTCTCAGCTAGTCCCCTAACCGGAACATAGAAATAGCCATCGTTATGGGAACGAGGTGACCATCCCTTACCAGGCTCGCGGCTGAAGCGGGCTTCATGGAACCATTAAGCGGCCAGGAGAATTTTCGCTATCCCAGCCCTTAAGGAAACAAAAACTCGAAGCGCTTCGGATGCGGATGTGCGTGATAGGACGAAGTTCTGGACCGCTCAGGATTTGAACGGCATTCAGCTAATTCGTGCGGCCTTCACGAATCACACCTTCCCGCGACATTCTCACGACACGTTCGTAATTGGTGTACATGAAATCGGCACCGAGGTGTTCGACTGCCGCGGCGCTTCTCACTTTTCACCAACAGGGAGCATCATAACCATCAACCCTGGTGAAGTTCACAATGGGCATTCACTTAACAAAGGCCGGTGGGTCTATCGAGGAATGTATCCAAACCCAACGCTCTTGCGGGACGTTGCGACAGAATTCTCCGGCCGCACACAAGGCGTTCCGTCCTTCACTTCCAGTGTGGTGTACGACGAACGGCTTGCCAAAACGATTTTAGACCTACACCGCGTCCTAGAGACGACTCAAGATACGTTAGAGCGGCACACGAAACTCCTCATTACCTTTGCTTACCTGATTGAGCAACACACTGACAGCAGTTGTAGTCCAAAGCCCGTTGGTTCAGAGCGTCCTGCGGTCAAGCGGGCGCGAGAGTATATCGAGGCCTTCTACTGCAAAAACATAACGCTTCAGGAACTTGCCAGGTGGCAGAGTTGAATCCGTTCTATCTGGTTCGTGTTTTCCGTAAGGAGCTTGGTCTGCCGCCGCACGAATTTTTGACACAGGTCCGGGTCGAGCAGGCTAGAAGGCTTTTAGCCGGCGCGTGTCCTGTAGCACAAGTGGCGCTAGAGACCGGGTTCGTTGATCAAAGCCACCTCACCAACCGTTTCAAACGTATCGTCGGAGTCACTCCGAAACAGTTCGCCAAAGGTCAACTTCATACAAGATCACTATCTCGCAATCTCGTAATCTAGTTGGGACCGGTCAATAACTTTACGACCACAGGGGTATAAGGGAATTCCGGCATCGAAGAATCCAATGACCCAGGACGTAAAAGGATGATTCATGAAAGGCACCAAGGTGAATTTCTGATTAGCACTGACAGGGGCAGACTCAACCCCCATGTAATCATAGCTTCCTTTCAAATGATTCTTACTGGGCCAAAGGGCGAAGTCTCGAAGTAGTCTCGAGTTCGATTGAGAATTCGTTGAATTTCGGTCTCTATAAGCTCACTCGGCAGATTGGCTTTGCTCGGATCGTCACCGATTATGCCACTTTTGCGTGGCTTGCAGACGTTTTCATTCGTCGTGAATATCGAGGACTCGGCCTTGGCAAATGGCTCATGGAAGTGATCGTACTACACCCACAGCTACAGGGACTTAACCGTTGGCTTCTCGCAACCAAGGATGCACATGAACTCTATCGAAGGTTTGGTTTTTCTGAACTAAAAGATCCGAGTTCGTTGGATGGAGAGGTCTGATTCAGTTTTCGCTGTAGAGAAGTAACACCGCG
>DATEUF010000367.1:0-5270 GCA_035283325.1 Pyrinomonadaceae bacterium
GCGCTCCAATTCAGCAACTTGATGTGCAAACGACAGGAGCACCATCGACCGGCCATAAACTTATCGAAGACGGTCACTTAGCAGCGATCTTTGACCTGCTCATGGAAAAACGACTTCAGCAACTAATGTGGCGGGGTACACCAACCGTATCGACTTCCTGAAAGGCATCGCTGCCGATCATCTTTCGCGGAACCTGCCCGGTGATCACAACCAATGGTGTGGAATCCATGAAGGCATTTGCGATTCCTGTAACTGCATTCGTAGCGCCGGGGCCAGACGTTACCAGGACGACTCCAACTCGACCTGTTGCCTTCGCGTATCCTTCGGCCATGTGGACTGCGCCCTGTTCATGACGCGCGAGTATGTGACGCAGGCGATGCTGGTTCTTTGCCAACTCGTCATAGATGTGAAGCACTGCGCCTCCGGGATATCCGAAGATTGTGTCCACGCCTTCGCAGATCAGCGATTCCACGAGGATTCGTGCGCCACTGATCTCGCATGACGACGAGTGAACCGCCTCATCTAATCGCGTGGGGGCTGTTGCCTGCTTTGTTAGTACCGCCACCATTGATTTTTTCCTTTTACCAAGTCGTCATTAGTTTTTGAGCAGCCTCGTTCGCATAACCGTCACTTTTAGGCGAGTGTTTGAAGTCCCGAACCAGCTTTTGGCCAATCTGTCTAATCTGCGTAATCGGCGGATAGTCGAGGTTCCAACAGCATGTTCTCAGCCCCAAAGTTTAAGGGCCGTCATCCTTCCCTGTTGGATGACGGCCCTTTTCCCCCTGCAGGTGTTTAGTCCCGGTCGTCATCCGCTGCTGCCAAGCAGTAGAATATTTACAACGACCACGATAAGAGACAGCGACAAAGCCGCACCGTTCAAGCCGAGCGTTATGTTGTTTTTTCCCTGTCTCATGTTGAATTTGAACGATCGATTACGTTGACGATTTAATCAGCTCTCTTACCTTACTCTCACCCTTGGGCAGATAAGTAGCACACTGGCTATCGGCAAGCAATTCAATTGTATTTATGCGAAGTTAAGCCATTCCGACCTTGGCCTACTGCTAAGCCGCTTGTCTGCTTAATAAGTAGGTTTCTCCGATACTTATCTGAAATGGCGTTGAGATTTTTTGTCGATACCCAGCCAATCGCAAGCTAAACCGGGATTCGTTTTAGGTTTGCCTTCGTGTTTTGCTACCGCCGGGAGATCGTATTCGATTGAACTCCCTTTCGCCCAACAATCGTGCTGTCGAGCCGCTTCACACACGTGACGCTAGGTCAACCGCATATCTACAACGAACACCTATCGACCTCGCTAAATGACTTTCGCTGTCGACTGAGGAGCGAAAAACAATTGGATTATTGAATTCTTTGTACACTCTGAGTTTTTGATTGAGACTCCCTTAAAATCATTTGATCAAAGCGCGCGAAGTCTTCTGGCTTGAGCGGCGCAGAGCCGTTGCGTGACTTTACCTTATCTCCAACCCAGATGAGATTGCCTTGCGTGTCGCGTGAGATGTCGCTCCACTCGTCGAACCAAGCGAATGTGCGATACCACATGTCGCGGATGTTCGCCGGGCTGGATGGGCCGTGTCCCTCGCCCCAGTAGCGCACGAGCCTTGCCTCCTTCCGAAGGCGGTAAAGCGCTGTGAACATCATCTCGTACTGGCTGAGCGGAAAGCCGTCCATGTCGGAATGGATTAGCATGATCGGCGTCTTGATTTTGTCGGCGCGGTAAAGGGGGCTATTGCGAAAATAGGCTCCCGCATCCTGCCACGGTGTTCCGCCAATGCCGAACGTTCTTCCAAATTCAGCGCTTTCATAGCGCCCGCTTTCTCCAGAAAAGGGAACCTGGTCGGAATAGAACGTCTGATATATCCCTTGCGCGAAATAGTGGCTCGCGATGTCTGTCCATCCATTGATGGAAACGATTGCCTTGAACCGGTCGGTCTCCGTGGCCAGCCAGAGTGATGAAAAGCCACCCTGGCTGAAGCCCATCAGACAAATGCGGTCCGGGTCGGCGTAACCTTGTGCTACGAGCGCGTCGACACCTTGGAGAACAACCGCCGCCATGCCAGAGATCGGTCCATCCTTGGTGCGATTCACATCGTCTGGGTTCGCGGGGTAGAAAACGATGTATCCCGTCGTGGCTAGTAGTTCTGGAGCATAAAACGAGAAATGCTCTCCTATCGTTGATGGGGAACTTGAGCTAGATAAACGCGAGGGATAAGTCTCCACCACTACCGGATAACGTTTTCCTGGCGTATAGCTGTAGGGCAGAAACATGCCCGACTGGAGCTCGCGTCCGCCTTTGACGTGGTAGCTGATCGTCCTCCATTCCGGCTTGGCGACCTCCGCGAGATGTTGGTTCAGCCAGCCAACTTCTGTCCTCGAACCGTTGGCATGCACCAATACCAGCTTTGTACCTTCGTCTGTGTTTTCACGAAACAGTGCGACACCGGCACGGACGGAGCCGGCCATCAGGCTTGCGCGCGACGAAGGCAAGGCGATCGTCACGACCCGCCCATCGCCGGTTGTATCCACGAGAATGTATTTTGACTTCCCCTGCTCCTGGGCGACGAAGGCAATGCTCGGAGAGGGCACTCGCGCTCTGTCGACATCAAGTGCTGGTGCTAGCCCGCCTCCGGCACCACTAGTCAGATTGGTCTTTGTGCCTTCGGGAGCGATCCTCCACACGTTGCCATCAGCCAGCAGGCAGAGGCCTTTCGCCGTCACGTTCACGGGAGTCGGTAACACTGTGCCGAACGCCGCCGTCAAATTTTGCGTAGCGCCAGTAGGATTAAGGAGGAACCAATCTACCCTTCCCAGACCATTTCGTTCGCTAACTGCCTGATAGCTGAAACGTGGAGTTTCGTCTCCTTTCACGTTCGGTCGCGCGACTACTGCCAGCTGCCCATTCAACCATGCAGGCCGCCCTGGTCGTTGAAAGGATATTGAGGCAAGGTCCAGGCCGGCATGCGGCCAAGCCTTTGTCTGCCCCGTCCGAGCATCGTAGACATGAAACAGGCCAGCTTGGCGATTGGCGTCTTTTCTCCAACCAAAGAATGCGAGGGCATCGCTAGTGGGCGACCATTCTATGCTCCCATCGAGAACATTCATCTCAGGCAACACCACCCAGTTTCGCTTTTTATTTAGATCTATAATCATGAGGTGATAGGATATGAGGAGTCTGGAGTTAATAAGCCGATCCGCTGTTGGCTGCATGGCTTCTCGTTGCTGTAATCCCGCGATAAAGGACCCATCGGAGGACAGCTTCAAATCCGTAAACCAACCGCGCGCCAGCAACTCCGTGGTTCCGATGCGGGCATTGGCTTTCAAGAGCAGTCCATCGCGAAGGTCTTTACCACCCCCATCCGCGTGGCTGATAACTTGAGCCACCGATGGCTCCCTCCCCTTCCAACTTTTGTCCCAAGCTTCGACGAGCCGGGTACCCGTGTAGCGGCGAATGCTGATTGACCACGGCTGACGGGCCTCCGAAAAAGCCAAATAAACCATCTCGTCTGATGAAATCCAGATGGCAGGGCTTCCCCGATCAAGAGCAATTTCAGGCGCTCCGTTGAACGTTTTCAGCCGCCCGCTCGGAATATCGTAAATCCCAAGGTGAACGCTACCATGTTTTACCTCGTATAATGCGAGGCGTTGGCCGTTTGGCGAAAAGCTCTGAATCCTATATTCCGACTGTGGTTCTGGCTCAAACAACAACCTCGGACTTGCCGGTGCAGTCAAGTCGATAACCATAATCCGCCCAAAGGTCGGCTCCCCGACGCCTCCGGCTCTTTCGATGCCGTAATCGGGTAGTTGATCGTACGGCGGTGACTGGTCAAAAACGAGCCAGCGTCCGGTAGGATCAATCAATGCCCGCCCCCAATCTTCCTGCTTAAGCAGGTCATCGACCGTAACGGGACGGTGTTTGACCACTGCTGGACTCCCGCCGCCTGCAAATAGTCGGATGTGTGGTTGACTCACTGCGACGATGAATGTCACTCCCACAATTAAAGGGAGTATACGAAACCTACTGAGTCTTTCTAATACGCCTCTCATCATTCCCATACAATTACAATCAACGTGGGTAGCAACGCACTGGTTTACAGGCGCGGCGAATCAGCGCTCATTTGCGGCTATTTTAGTTATCTCTAAGGCTTACCAAAATCAAAATAGAAATTTCATCGCAAACTGCATCGAACGCGGGCCGCCGATTTGGTAGAGCTGATTGAGGCCCCCGAGTTGCCGGTTCAGCATGTTCGTCGCTCGCCCGAAGTTTGCTGCTGTAAGTGACGTTTGAATTGTGCCGAAGTTCGGGTGGTTGAACAGGTTGAAAGCTTCCGCGCGTAATTGCAGCCTCAGCTTCTCCGTGAGACCAAACTCCCGCCGTAGCGCTAAATCAATCTGCCAAGCGGGAAGTCCCCTCAGTTGGTTGCGCCCCAAATTCCCCGATTGTCCGACAGGAGGGATCGCGAACGCCGCCCTATTGATCCGCCTGCCCCCTGGCACATTCGGGTCTTCTACATAGAGCGGCACTCCAGCGATCACGTTGGGCCGAATGCGTATTCTCCCCCCGTTCGCTGGATCGATCACAGTCCGCGCCGCCAAATCGACCGGAAATGGTGACTGCGCTCGGATGATGGTATCTACAGACCAGTGGCTCAAGAACGCATCAGCGACTCTACCCATTGACGGAGAGGGGATGTTGTAGGTTATCGCCGCAGAAAAGATTTGACGGACATCAAAGTCAGCGTTGCCACGCTGTGGAATCCTTGCAGTACTCCCTGTAGAATCTTCATCCAGGGCATGAGACCAAGTATAGGAGACCAAAGCTTGCAGACCCTGTGACAGCCGACGTTGGAAAGTGGCTTGCAGTGCATGGTAGTCGGAGGTTGCTTTGTTGGTTACCAGGCTTACAGTCGTAAAGCGAGGGTTGATTGGGCTCAAGCTCAGTAGATTCCCCTGCAGCAGCTTCCTTCCTGCGGCCCCAACGTAAGAGACCGTTAGAGCCTGATTCGTACCAAGGGAGCGTTCGACAGAGAGGTTCCACTGCAAAGTGTATGGCAGCTTCAGATCGGGATCGAATGCCCTGAAGTTATCGTAAGGCGGGTTCAGGCCGGTTTGGATAGGAAGCAGCGGTGGCGCGGAGTCGCTAGCCCGGATTATTCATGAAAAAAGCTCAATCGTAATTCACGGTCTGCTGTAAAGTAGCTTTTGCAAAACAAACTATACGCAGAAGGTGAAAGCGATTGAGCATGGAGAAGATAACA
>DATEUF010000368.1:0-3990 GCA_035283325.1 Pyrinomonadaceae bacterium
GGGGCAGACCCAAAGGGACTTCGGGTAGTACCCAATCCCGGAGAGCCGGATGAAGGGAAACTTTCATGTCCGGTTCGGTGAGAGGGGTGGAGAAACACGCTGGTTGCAAGACCAGAAGGTGCGCTCTGCCCCTACTCTACGTTCTGGCGCGTACCTGCTCGGCATGTTGCATGTCTTACTTGAATTGCGCGAATGTCTGTTTGCCACACGTTCACTGGACGCGAAAACCGTCTATGAGCACAAACTGGAAATTATTCAAAACAATTTGTATGGCGTGGATAAGGATGACTTCGCCGTCAACATTGCGCGCTTGCGTTTGTGGCTTTCGCTCATTGTGGACTACGAAGGCGAAACTCCCCCGCCGCTTCCCAACCTTGATTTCAAGATTGAAACGGGCGACAGGCTGACCGCGCCTGACCCATCAGGCGGACTTCAGCCTGATATGTTCCGTTATGGACAAGTGCAGGAATTTTTGCGATTGAAAAACGAATTCATGAGCATTCACGCAGGAACAGAGAAGAAGAAACAACTGGATAGACAAATCATGGAATTGCGTGCCAAGATTAAAGAATGGGCGCACCCGAAGGGTTACGATCTATCTTCTGATTCTTTCGATTGGCAAGTGGACTTTGCCGAAGTGCCCTCTGTGTCACAATGGGTGAGACAAAAACAGCGTAAAATTTAATGTAGAGAGAGGAGAAAGAAGGTTTGTATGTCTCAAGATTCGAATACCGCTGTGGATGGGGCGAAGATCGCGACCAGGCGGCTGGACACGGAGGTGGCTGCCAAAGCGGTGCGGCGGCGATTCTCGGCCGAGTACAAATTGCGCATCTTAGAAGAGGCCGAAGCCCGCGCGAGTGGTGAAATCGGTGCATTGTTACGCCGGGAGGGATTGTACTCGTCGCATCTCACGATCTGGCGTCGCCAACGGGAGGCGAGGCAACTGGCGGGGCTGGCTCCCAAGAAGCGGGGTCCGAAGCCCGACCTGCAGGCGGAAGAGTTGCAGCGATTGCGCAAGGAGAATACGCGTCTGCAAGTTCGGCTGCAACAAGCGGAAGCCATTATCGAGGCCCAAAAAAAACTGGCACAGCTGTTCTGCCTGGGCTCGACCAGCGAAAGCGACGAGCCGAAATGATCCAGACCGTCGAGGATCTCAGCCAGTGCGTTCCCATCCGGTGGGCATGCCAGGCCCTGGGACTATCGCACCATGCCCTCTATCGCAGCCGAAAGACCGGGCCGGTTCGAACCCGGGCAAAGGACACGCCTGGCAGCAGGCGGGCGTTGAATGCCGAGGAGAAGGCTCAGGTGCGCAGCACACTCGACAGCGAGCGCTTTGCCGATCAGGCACCCCGCGAAATCTATGCCAGCTTGTTGGACGAAGGCAGCTACTTGTGCTCGGTTTCGAGTATGTACAGAATTCTTCGGGAAAATCAGGAAGTCCGCGAGCGGCGCAACCAGTTACGGCACCCCTCGTTTGCCAAGCCCGAACTGCTGGCCACGGCTCCCAATCAAGTTTGGACCTGGGATGTCACCAAACTGTTGGGACCGGTGAAGTGGACCTATTTCTACCTGTATGTGCTGCTCGACCTGTTCAGCCGTTTTGTGGTGGGCTGGCTCATCGCACCGCACGAGTCAAGCGAGCTGGCTCAGGTGCTCATTGCCGAGTCTTGCACACGCCAAAACATTCCACCTCAACAGCTGACCATTCACGCCGATCGGGGCGCGGCGATGATTGCCAAACCGCTGGCCGCACTCCTGGCTGACCTGGGAGTGAGCGAGAGTCATTCCCGCCCACACGTCTCGAATGACAATCCCTTTTCGGAAGCTCAGTTCACACCTGCCCTGGCGGGCGGTGCCAGGGAGACCATGAAATATCAACCCACCTATCCCCGCCGCTTCGGTAGCCTACCGGATGCCCGCAGCTGGGCGCAGGCTTTCTTTCCCTGGTACAACTTCGAACACCATCATTCCGGCCTCGGTCTGATGACCCCGGCGGCGGTGCACCTCGGCTAGGCGGCTCAACTCTGGCAGCACCGCCAAGCTGTTCTACAACAGGCCTATGCGGCTCATGCCCAACGGTTCGTGAAGGGGCCTCCCCAACCCCCCGCTTTGCCGACCGCCGTTTGGATCAATCCGCCCGCTGAATCGAGAGCTGCTGAACCGCTTCCATCTGCGGGAGCAACTTCCGAAGGGCGGGGTCCCTGTCAAGAGCGCTTCCAAACCCAATCTTCCCAGAACGCTGGCGCGCTCTTGACGGGGTGCCCGCAGGAAGCACAATGCCCCGCAGGAAGCGGTTCAGCCGACCCTCTATCCCCGTTGAAGTTAGAGCGTAAATTCCTGATGAAAGTGTCTCACTTCCATTGACACATTCCGGAATGGAAACATGCACTGAAACGTTCTACAGAAGGATTTATTCGTCCTGTCTATTGGAATCTGCCTTTGCCGAATCCACCAAAAGAATTAAGCAAATATCACTTTGAATATGTAGATATTCATAAATAAAATAAAATGAAAGTCAACTCGGTCACTTCCCATAATGAACGGCGGCGCATCGTGGCATATCTCGATAGCGTCCAAGCGCGACTGGCGTCGCTGCGGGAGTGGTGGTTGAGTAGCCCCGAATGCTCTTCCCTGGCACCGCCCGCCAGGGCAGGTGTGAGGGGCGTATCGAAACCACAGTCCGCTACGGGGGAGGGGGTGCAGAAGTTTTGTATGAATAACGTGGGTTATAATGACCGTGGAGGCAGTTATGGATCTAGTACAAGTTTCAATAGAGTTGCCCCGAGATGTATTTTCTGCATTGCGGCAGGACCCTGCTGGGTTTGTGCGTGAAATGCGCGTGGCGGCGGCGGTCAAGTGGTACGAAACAGGCGTTGTCTCGCAAAGCAAAGGCGCTGAAATCGCGGGGCTTTCGCGCGCCGATTTTGTCAATGCGTTGAATCAATTCAAAGTTTCGCCCTTCCAATATAACGCCGATGAAATCGTCGCAGAAGTCACTCGTCGCTGAAAAATGGATCATCAACGCTTCGCCTGTCATTGCGCTGGCAAGGGTTGGGCAGGTGGAGTTATTGGCGCGTTTGCCAGAGCAAGCCCTGCTTCCACAGGCGGTGGCGGAGGAAATATTGGTTGCGTCCGAGGATGACCCAGCCCGTCAGACATTGAAGCAAGGTATTTTCAAAATTGTCAAGGTGCCTGCAATCCCGGATAATGTTCTGGCATGGGATTTGGGTAAAGGCGAAAGCGCAGTTTTGGCGTATGCACTTGCCCACCGTGAAAGCGTTGCGGTATTGGATGATGGCGCGGCAAGGCGGTGTGCCCGCAGTCTCTCTCTGCCCGTGACTGGCACGCTGGCAGTCGTTATTCTTGCCAAACAATATGGTTTGATCGAGTCCGCCGCGCAGGTCTTACATGCCTTGCGCGGCGCTGATTTTCGACTGGACGATGAATTGATTCGCGATGTGTTGGCTCGAACTGTCGGGGAAAAGTGGAAAGTCAAGAAATAATCTCACTGTAACGGGACCAGGAACATCATGCCCAAACAAAAATCAGCCCCCTCTGTCCTTCGGACACCTGCCCCAAACCCAACCCCACAAAGAGCGTAGAGCAGTCGTGTGGGTTTAGGGGAAGGGGAATGTGTTGTATTTATGAAAACAAAAACAAACAACCCAGACAACGAACAGCGACGCATCGTGGCGTATCTCGATAGCTTCCCACTGTCGTGGGATCTTCGACAAGAGCGGCTAGCGTCACTGCGGCAGCGGTGGTCGAGTACGGCGAGTGCATTTCTCGCCTGTAGCGAGACCCAGTCCGCTGCGGGGGAGGAGTTGTCCCCTCCGTTTCACTTCGGGGACTGCCGCTTTGCGGCGTGCGCAATCCGCGCTGCTGCGGGGGTTACTTGACTGCATCGAGTTATATGTAGCCAATATTACAAGGAGCCAGGGGATAAGCCTTTTGTCGGACGGTCAGTAATAGGCGATTGACAATGCCTTT
>DATEUF010000369.1:0-3701 GCA_035283325.1 Pyrinomonadaceae bacterium
TAATCGGTTACAACGTGTTCGTCATACGGTCTGCCACGGAAAAAACGAATGGGCGCGCGATGACGATGGAGATGGCATTCGTGAAGTCCATGTCAACTCCAATGAAGGCGGCTGGACAGGTTTGCGTAATTTCTTGCGACCTTATCGCGGAGTTCATAAAGCCTATTTGTCTGGCTATGCCGCCGTCCATGAATTGGCTGTAAACCATAAACGCATCTCGCCTAGTCTCGTCTCAAAGTTAGTCCGTAATCACTTGTGTTGAACATGAGCCGATATATTTTCTGTGGAGACCGTTCTTGACCGACGTAGATGACGAACTTGTGCTCGAATTAGCGGTTTCCGCAGGGTGTGAATATATCGTGACCCATAACACAAGCGATTTCAAAGGCACAGAGAAGTTTGGCGTCCAGGCAATAACACCGAAAGAGTTTCTGCAAATTATTCGTGAGGTGAAAGAATGAGCGCATTAAGTTTACGTTTACCCAAATCATTACATGAACAACTTCGTGAACTGGCACAAGAGGAAGGCATTTCGGTCAATCAGTTTGTGATGCTTGCTGTTGCCGAAAAAGTTGCCGCCATTTCTACAATTGAATATTTGGAAAAACGCGCCAAACGTGGCAACCGCGAAAAATTCCTTGAAATCTTGAGCAAAGTCCCTGATGTGGAACCAGAGGAGTCGGATAAGTTGTAACTTTGGGACGACTCCCCCCCTCCCGCTGGGAGCCTCGAAGGAGAAGTCATGACCAAGTCAGCCCGCCCCAGTCGGGTCAAAGGACCGGGCGAAGTGTCCATCCGCGTCAGGGACCCGGACGCCATGCACAAGTTTTACGAAGAAGTGGTTGGACTCGAAGTGCTCAGGCGGGACGAGAGTTTTGTATTCTTCAAAATTGCCGAAGGCTATGGTGGTCACACACAGAATCTCGCCCTCTTTGAAGCATCCAACACAATGTTTCTTGATAACAAGGCTGAACAGCTGAATCCTCAAGAGTCGACGCTCCATCACATTGCGCTCAATATAGCGCTTGAAGATTTCGAATCTGAGAAAAAGCATCTCGAGGGCTTGGGGTTGAAGGTGGATGCGACTGTACACGAGTGGTTGCATGTTTGGCGCCACGGCGCCACTGTACTTTCCCGACCCAGAGCGGTGTCCTGAGCCTGTCGAAGGGGGGAATCTGCTGGAGTTTATCTGTTACGATGCAAGCGTGGGATAGGGGAAATGCTGGCATACCCTTGCAAAGGGTACGGCTTTGCCGTATAATCATTTAATGGAATTCATTGAAGCCATTGCCTTTACAAAATATCTTTACGATTATCTGCCTGAAGAGGAGTATTTGGGTTTGCAAAGTTTTTTGCTCCAGTACCCAGAATCAGGCAAGATCGTTCGTGGTTCTGGCGGTGTCCGAAAAGTTCGTTGGGCAATGTCAGGTAAAGGTAAAAGCGGCGGCGTGCGAGTGATTTACTACTTCAAGAAACAGGATGATGAAATCTGGCTTTTGACCATTTACAGCAAGAATGAAGTAGAAAACATTCCCGCTCATGTTCTGCGTCAAATCACAAAGGAAATTAAAAATGTCTAAGCGTGATATTGGTCAGGAAATTCTCGATGGCATTCGCGAGGTGAAGGCGTACAAGGCTGGCACGAAAGTTCTGCGCGTTCACTCCTTGAAGAAGCCCGCTCCCCCGAAAATCATTCGGACGAAATTAAAGTTATCGCAATCGGCTTTTGCAGGCTTGATGGGTGTGAGTTTGCGCACTGTTCAGGATTGGGAACAAGGCAGGCGCAAACCCAGCGGACCCGCCGTTGCTTTGTTGCGAATTGCAGAGCAAAAACCAGAAGTATTTATGCAATTGAATTGAGTGTGACTAAAATCGGTTGATTGGTTATGGAGTAGAAACGAGGAGTTGAAAGAAAGGTACCTTTCTGGCTGGTCTTTCGCTTAAATTCTGAGGGGTTTCCAAGATTTTGGAAACCAACGTAGATACAGGTTTGTTGGACAGGTCAAATCATGCAGGATTATGTGTTGCAACTCCGACAGTGGCGTCAGCAGATAGAAAATCTGGGTACCCTTTTGCACGAGCGTCAGGCTCACTGTTTTGAAGGCTCGCAGCAGCCGTTCGGTGGTAGGCAACGCAGTGGTGCGGGTCGGTTGGCCGGGATACAAGCCGGGCAAGGTACGTTTGTCCTGCGCCAACGTACGTCGCACTTGATACTCGACCACGGCCAACACCCGCGCCGCCAAGGTAAGCAAGCGGGTCAGGCCGAGGGCATGATCGTCCCGGCGCACCCAAAGCGGGGCAAGCGACAAAGCCCGGCCTTTCAAACGAGCGCAATTGCGCTCGACCAACCATTCATCCCGATATGCCAGGACGGCTTGGCCCAACGGCAACCGCCGTGCCGGGGCATTGGTGACGTAGACCCGCCAGCCCAGGCGCGGCTCCAGCGCTCGCAGCCGGGCGCGGTTTTCTTTCACCTGGACGATGTAACGGTGGCGCTCTTCGCTCCGGGCGGGCGCATCGCGATAGGCACGAACGGTGCGGCCTTCCGTCTCGCGCTGAAGTTCGACAGTCACCAACCCAGCGACGGCATAGCGCTCCAGAATGGCGTCCACCGCCGCCTGCAACGCGGTCTCATCGGTGAATTGACGCTGCCCTCGGCCGCGCGGCGGGGTCAAAGCGCGGAGGTCCGACTGTGCCTGGTCCAACCGTTTTCGCAGGCTCTGCACGGCGGCTTTGGCATAAGCCGCCGAATGTACGATGAGCACGCGCTCGCCCCATTCGACCGTCGTCTCGGTCTCGGCGCTCAACCGACGGCGGCGTTGATAGGCTTCGCCCAAGCGGGTCTTCCCATCGGCGTCCCAGACCGGTTGCAGACGCACCTTTCCGCGCACGGCATCGTCCACCCATTTTTCCAACTGCTCGGGCAGGTCGCCCACTTGCGCCAGGGGCATCAGATAGGAATTCCCCGTCTGTGCCACGTAGGCTCGCGTCGCCAGCGCTCCCATTTTGCAGTCGCCGATGTAGAGCAACCCGCGCGCAGGCAAGGTCGCCCGCAAGCGGGCGATCATGGGGATATACAACCCGTCATCGGCAGTGTTCCCAGATACCACATCGGCCCCCACCAACACGCCCAGAGGATCCAATGCTGCCAGCATGACCTGCAACTGGCGCAAATCCGGGCGCTGATCTTTCGAGTGCCCCCGCTGGAACAGCACCGACAGCTCGCTCCCGCCGTACACCTTGGCCGTGGTCGTATCCAATCGTATCCGCTCGGTCGGCAACTCGTACACCCGCACCATGCGTTGGGTGATTTGTTGCTCCAGCGGTTCCCAGACCTCCGACAAACTCAACTGGCGCACCACTTCCGCCAGCCGATCATCGCTCACGTCCAGCGGGCGCACCGCTTGCCTCCACAAACCCGCCCACAAGTGTGGCAACTGTGCGACCCAATCCTGCACGTGGCTCATGTAGTGATCGTGTTCGCTCAACAGGTGCACCAGCCAAGTGACCATCGTTTTGCCCAAGCTCAGGCCTTGCCAGTTCCCGTGCGGCGGGCTAACCTGATCCAGAATCTCATCGTACCCCAACCTTTCATGCAGCACGTACATCAACAACGGCACATCAGCGATGGCTTCGTGGGTTATCTGAGTAGTTGTCATCCCCGCAGTGTACCTGATGAATCTCCGATTTGCTCATTTTTT
>DATEUF010000370.1:0-18860 GCA_035283325.1 Pyrinomonadaceae bacterium
CGCATCAATCTGGGGAGTCATCTCCACGTCTTGCGGCTCTCCTTCCGGCGTGGGCTGATTCCCTAATTCGCTATTCTCACTCTCATCGTCTGCCTCTTCAGGTTCTGAAGCGTCCGGAGAGGGGGTCGTGTCGGGAGAAGAACCCTCATCTCCTTCACTTTCTGGATTCATAGAAGGGGCGTTCTCATCACCTTCCGCGACGGCTTCCGCTCCTGATTGGGACGGATTGTTGTATTGCTCGAGCAAGGCCGCTACACGCTGTTTTTCCTGCTGCGAGTCAAAGGCACTTGCAGGAAAATCATCGAGCTTCAGCGGCTGCTGATCCAGTGACCACAGCACTGGCCCAATATATCTGTCGCTCTCTACCCAGGTGCGCAGCCAGGATAGATAACCGTGCGGCACAAACTCGCCAGGCATTTCCGCATGTGCCGGGGCCAGCGGCTGGAAAAGATGAAACACCCGGCGATTGCGAATCGTCCAGGGAACGAGGGCAAGGCAAAACGTCACAGAGAATATCGCGGCCAGGTAGACAGGACGTGATAATTTGGACCAGGGCTTGCGCTTCTCCTCAGCACGTTCCGCCGACATAAACGGTCCGGCTAAGAGCGTGATTCCGATTGCGGCAGCAAATAATCCGCTGTCTGGACGAAAAAGTACGGCCAGGCCGGCGACCAGTCCGGTGAGACTCCATAACAGGATGGCGCGTTTTCGTGAGGCCGCTTGAAAAGCCAGAGTAGCGCACAAGCAGCCAGCCAGAGCCAAAAAGACCGTGGCAGTTTCAGTGAGAATTGCAGCCACATAAATTGCCGTGAAGGGACACGCGGCTGCAAGGGCCAGCCCCGCAATCGCAGCGGTCCGTCTTTGTTTTGCCTCCAATCCCCATTGGAAAGCAATTAACGCGACGAGTGCGCAAGAGGCAGTGTCGATAACTCCCTGTACGACGCGCGCTGCAGCGTTGTTACCATGTCCAAAGAGGGAATAGATCCCGGCCAGGAGAAGCGGATAACCAGGTAGTCTTATGATTGATGGTTCGTACGGCGGTTCGGGAGAGTGCGAGTAAACGTGACGTTCCAGCAGATTGCGCGCCAACTGCGCGTAAACTTTTCCGTCATAAGGATCGTCGTTGGGAAGAAAACGGGCGAGGCCAACGCGAAACGTTAGCGCCGCCAGCAACAGCACCACATAGATGGTCCATTCCTTCTGCTCCCTCGACATACAATCAGGCTTGCGCCTCGGCGGTGGCTTTGCGCTCCAATTTCCCCCTGCCAACTACCGCTTCTCGCAACGCCATGCCCTATCTGACCATAACGTAGTACACCACTTGCCGTTCCGGACGCAAAGAGAAAGCCGTCCACTAGCAAGTAATGGACGGCTTCCGGTGAACTGTTGGGATTGGCCTGAGGCTGACTCCGGTGCCACTTCCAGAAAGGAGGAGCACTAAGCAGTGAGACAACTAAACCATAATCCTAACAAGTCGGAATTTGGTTCAGAGGTCAGGCCGCAGCCACCTCACTGTGATAAAAACTCATATGTTATTGAATCACCTCCTTTCCAGTGTTACCGAAAATCATAAAATACAAGTGAGCCAGCGTCAAATGGTTTTTTCTTTAGGGCTTTTGCCCGTGTTAGGTAAGCCAAAAGATGTTTAGCGCCGGGAAAACACCAATTTTCCCCCGGCATAAACCCTCCATGCGTGCTCGAGACCGAAGAAATAGGAGAGGTCGCGGTAGTCGTCTAAATCGTAGATGACCACATCTGCAACCTTGCCCGCCTCCAGCGAACCAAGCTGCGAACCGCGACCGATACTGAAGGCAGCATTAATCGTAGCCGCGCTAAGCGCTTCAGCAGGAGACATTCTCATGTGAGTAGATGCCAGTGAGAGAATCATCGGCATGGAAGGAGTTGGTGATGAGCCAGGATTGAAATCCGTCGCGAGTACAACGGCCAACCCAGCATCAATCATTTCTCGCGCCGCCGGATAACGGTGCGAACCAAGCGTATAGACTGAACCCGGCAATAGTACCGGTTGCACCCCGGCTTCACTGAGTGCCGTGATGCCAGCGCTATCGGAGTGTTCAAGATGGTCGGCAGTTATGGCCCCGAGCTCCGCAGCCAACTGCGCACCGCCAGAGAGTGATAGCTGATCGGCGTGTACGCGGAGTAGCAACCCGTGGCAACGTGCGGCTGACAGGATGCGCCGGGCTTCGTCTGTCGTAAAGACTTTCTCCTCGCAAAACACGTCACAGTAGCGAGCGAGTCTCTCTCTCCCCACCCGCGGAATCATTTCATCAATCAAAAGTGCTATGTATTGCTCACGCTGCGCGCGGTATTCCGGCGGAATATCGTGTGCGCCCAGGAAGGTCGGCACGTAACGCAGTGGGGTTTCGTTATCCAGTCTCTGGATTGCCCGAAGGAGCTTGAGCTCATCCTCGAGTGTTAAGCCGTAGCCTGATTTCGCCTCAATCGTTGTGGTGCCGCAACGTAGGAACCAGTCAGCATAATGTTTGGCCACTGTAACCAACTGATCGATGCTAGCCTCACGCGTAGCTCTTACTGTTGTTTGAATGCCGCCTCCTCGAGAGGCTATCTCCTGGTAAGTTGCGCCGCCTGCCCGCTCTTCAAACTCGTTTGTGCGTGTGCCGGCAAACACGGGATGGGTGTGAGCATCCACAAATCCAGGTAGTGCCACTCGGCCGCCGGCATCGAGCACTTCAGTGTCAGTCCGGATGAGCGGCTCGATCTCCGCGCCCGTGCCTGCTTTTTCAATCCGCCCATCATTAACTAAAACCGCGCCATCGGGGATGATTGCCAGCTCACGCATCTCTGCGGCGATACGCGGGCGTGCTGGCCCCGCAAGCGTAACAAGCTGTTTGCAATTGATGATGGCAAGCATGGCCGAGGATAGTGCTAAGTGATGAGTGATGAGTGGTGAGTGGTACTCAGTACTCAGTACTCAGAATTCCGTACCTCATCACTTATCACTCACTTATCCTTCATCCCGCCGCTCATATAACGTTCAAAAAACTCCACGATCTTCGGATACATGTATAGGCGGTTGTTCAACTTCACGAAACCGTGACCTTCGTCGTCGAAATAAATATGCTCCACCGGCTGCTTCCGTTCTTCGAGTGCCTTCACAATCTGCTCCGCTTCACTGAAAGGCACGCGCGGATCATTGCGACCATGTAAGACAAATAGTGGCGCACGGATTCGGTCTACCTTATTGATTGGTGAGATGGAACCGAGAAAGTCGAGGTCCCGGTCGAGCGTGCCATATTCGCGTTCGCGCAATTTGCGCCGGTAGTTGGATGTGCGCCGCAGAAACGTTTCGAAATTGGCAATGCCAAACATGTCCACCGCCGCGGACCAGATTTCCGGATAAAGGGTAATTGCTGCCAGCACCATGTAACCGCCGTAGGACCCGCCCATGATGCCAATACGTTTCGGATCCGCTGCGCCATCGGTCTTCAACCATTCAACGCCGGCCGAAAGATCTTTGACTGAGTCTTCTCGCTTCTGAAGATCATCAAGATGCGTGTACGTTTTACCGTAACCAGTTGACCCACGCACGTTAGGATCGAGAATCGCGTATCCCCGCGAAAGGAAGTACTGAAAGACGGCATTGAAGTTAGGCCGAGCTTGCCCTTCAGGACCACCGTGAACGCTAAGGATTACGGGAAGCGAATGATCAACCGGTGTGACGGTTCGTGGCTGGTAATACCAGGCAGGAATCATGCGGCCGTCAAACGACTTGTAGCGAACTAGTTGCGGTTCGATAAAGGACGACTGAGAAATGCCGCCGCGCGAGCTGTGAGTGACCTGCTTTAAGGCGCGGCTGGCCAGATCATAGAGCCAGACATCAGGATTGTATTTTGGCCCGTTAAAAACGAGAGCCAGCTTGTTGCCGTCATGCGAAAAGCTGAGCCCGCCGGCAAGACCCTTGCCTGGAAGCCTTATGGGCGACGCCGGGCCAACAGTAGTTATGAGTGGCTTACCATCAGTCTCGAGACGACGCTTGTAAAGCTCGCTAAACCCGTCATTGTTCACTGTATAAGCCAGCATACCGCCATGATCAGAGACTTCCACGCTTCCAACGTCCCATTGCGTGTTGTCAAGGATCTCGATCTTTTTCGTGCTTAGTTGCATCTGAGCCAGCGATTGAAATTCCCCGTTGCTGTTGGTGGTAAGTAGGATAGATTTGCCGTCGGGGAGGAAACGTACATCCCGAAACTGCGCGGCGCCCTCATGGGGAGTCAAGTGCGTCGCCTTGCGGGAAGCAACATCAACCAGATACAGATCGTTATCGAGACTCAGCTGTTCATTTTCCCGGGAAACAACTAACTGTTTCCCATCTCGTGACCATCCGACTGCCGCGTTCGAACCATCCTGCTGATAGATTAGCTCCGCACGGCCGGCTTTGATGTCCATCACATAAACATCAAAGAAGTTGGGAGCGCGTTTGTTTGAGGAGTAGGCAATCTGCCGACCGTCAGCGGACCAAACTCCGAAGTTGTGGCGTACCTTTGGCTCGGCAGTCAATGTACGAACTTGCGAGCCATCAGGGGCAAGCCAGAACAGCTGCGCGTTCTCATCACCCCCAATCGATTTTGCAAAGACCAGGCCAGAGCCGTCAGGCGCCCACGAAATGAAGTCAATACGATCAGGATAGAACGTCGTCTGCTCAGGCCAACCCCCGGTGGCGTTGATCATCCATACCTGGGCGGTGCCGGTGATATTTGTCAGAAACGCGGTGCGATCGCCCTGCGGCGCGAGCGCCGGCCCGGTCGCCGCGCGGATGTTCAGGTAGCGCTCTATTCCGGGGAGTTCATGCGGTAGCTGTTCCTGCGCACAAAGAGCAGACGACAACAAGAGTACAAGCAGAGTTAGCCGCAAGAGATTTCTGAGTCGCTTCCGCATAGATCTCCGTCCTTTAGATCCAATAGTGATGAAAGATTAGTCTAAGCCTCGCGGTAATACCACGCGCCGGCAATGGCCGCGACAATATACTCAATCAACCCCCAAACCATGCCGATGATCATCAGATTCACTGGTATGGCAAAGAGCACGCCATTCAGGACTCCGGTATAAACATATACGCCAAACCACACAATCACCGCAGCAATCACTGCCGCCTTGGGTCCGGGCCCCACGCGAGGCCTGATCAGCGCATAGAGCACCACCATAACGATCCCTAATATGAAGGTCATTATCACGGCGAGGGCGATAAAGCCGCCTCCGGGGGGCGGCACTTGGAATCTGCTAAAAAACTCCTCCATCTGTTTGGCCAGCACGACTTCATTAAGTAAGTACTCCCCGATGTTCAAAACTAATCCTGCAAGCAACCCTCCCAGCAAGGCACGTCCGAAATTGATGTTGTTCATGTCAGGACTCCTTCTTTGATCAGTGGGTTAGACTGCGCGCCTTACAGTATTGCCTTTGCCGCGCAGAAATAAGGCCATTCCTAAACCATTAAAAACTATAACAACGAGAATGATTTTTGCTGCAAACCAAAAGCGACTCTGCACATTAATAATAGGAATGATAGTAAACCCTATGGAAAGAAGCGCCACCAAAAAGCCCGAAAGGGCCGTAAGCTTGAGCCAGAGTGGCGCTTGCACACTGAAACGTTTCATACCAACTACGGGTATGGCGAACAAGACCATGTAGGTTGAGGAATAAAAGACAGTGGCTGCGTTGTCAAGTACCTGGAATGCCTCCTGATGTCCGACCCCGATTAAACTCACTCTTCATGAACTTCCTTCTGCAAATCGATTCCCGCTTTGCGAAATGCACGCACGATCACGTCCGAACAAACCCCGGTCTCGGACGGCACGTCTCCACCTGGATAGTCAATCTTCACGTAAGACGGATCATAACCGGTAGTTACTTTGGTCTGTTCTGTTGCGCCTTCGACAGCTTCTTTTAGTTCCGCCGTGGCATTGGCCGGAAAAGGCGGCTTAATTGCGGTGGGCGGTTTAGGCGGCGAATACCATCGTTCTTGAGGCACCCGCTGACAAGCGGCAACCAGGGTCAACAGGACCAGCAAACAGCCCAGCCGGCTGACCTGCTTGATCATTTTGAGGGTAACGCTGTCCGAGACTTCAACCACGCACATACATCTTCCCGCATGCCTGAGACTATTTCATGTCCTGCATTATAGCTTCTGAACTCAACCACATTGGCACGTGTTTGCAGCCGGTCTTTATAGTCGCCCACTCGCTCGGGAGGATAATACTGATCCTGAGTACCAGCGATATGCAATACGGCAGCGTGCGTTGGCTTGTAGATCTCACTGGTCTCCCAATCTCCCGGCAGGCCGCCACATATACCTATCACTCCCCGCAGACGATCGGGATAGGTAAACGCGAAGCGATAATTTAGGGCGCACGATTGTGAGAAACCGAGTAGAAAAATGCTTTCCGGAGTGGCTATCGCTTCGGCCACACACGTGTTGATCAGGTTAAGTATGGCCCGGTGATGAAGGGTGACGGCTTCTTCAGGGTGAAAGTTTGTCAACCAGCCAAAGCCAAACCGCAGTGGGCCACCTGGGTCTTTTGGCTCTTTCAAATGCTGATGAACACCCTGCAAGGAGGCAACGGCGAATTCCGGCGGCGACATCGCGAGCGCCTCCTTCATCATCTGCCGTTTATTTGCACCATAACCGTGCAGCGCAATCAGCAGGGGCGCTGGTTGAATTTCGGGCCGGTGCAGGTCGTAGTACAGCCTGATTTCGGCTAGCAGCGTACCTTCCGTTGGGGAGATGCGTTGATCACTCATCCGTAGTTCCTTTCATTGCAAACGCAACGAATAAAATTTACGATGCTTTTCGAGGATGCAGCAATAATAATCTGGGGGGTAAAGGCCAATGAAATTCCCTGGCGGATTTAACATTCAACAAATGATGAAGCAGGCACAACAGATGCAGGAACGCATGCAGCGCGAGATGGAGGAATTGCGTGTAGACGCGTCGGCGGGTGGGGGTGTGGTCACTGTCGAGATGAAAGGGAATCATGAGCTCGTCACGCTGAAGATCGATCCCGAAGCGATAAAGGATGGCGACGTGGAAATGTTACAGGACATGATTGTAGCTGCGTTGAATGAAGCAAATCGCAAAGTTGACGAGGCAATGAAGGGCAAGCTTGGAGGCATGCTGCCACCGGGATTAGGAGGTTTGCTGTAATGTCGGATTGGGGATTTCGGATTGCGGATTGATATCGGCACTCCGCCAATCCGGAATTCGCAATCCGAAATTCGCAATCTTTTATGTTGGAATACGCTGAACCAGTCACGAGATTAATTGACGAGTTGAAGCGTCTGCCCAGCATCGGGCATAAGTCGGCGCAGCGATTGGCATTCTATCTCTTGCGTACGCCTGAGGCGGATGTTGAACGTTTGATACTGGCTCTGCGGGAAGTAAAGCAAAGAATAGTACTTTGTTCGATCTGCAATAATCATACAGAGATAGATCCTTGCCGGTTCTGTTCGTCAACTGCTCGCGATCGTTCGGTCATCTGCGTGGTGGAGGAACCTCACAGTCTCGTTGCGGTGGAAAAGACGCGCAGTTTCAAAGGTCTCTACCACGTGCTCCACGGTAGCCTCTCGCCAATTCGCCATATTGGCCCAAACGAACTGCATCTGGCTAACCTTTTGCCGCGGCTGAAGCCGGAAAACAATGAGGGCATAGAAGTGCGGGAAGTGATACTCGCGACAAACCCTACGGCTGAAGGCGAAGCAACGGCCAATTACATTAGCCGCTTGCTCAAGCCGCTCGGCGTGCGCACCACTCGGATTGCAATGGGGATGCCTGTGGGCAGTGATCTGGAGTACGTCGATGAGGTGACAATGGACAAGGCACTGGCGAACCGGCACGAAATCTGAACAACTGACAACTGACCACTTCATCAGAACCTGACATGCTCGACGGGCGCGTCCTTCTTACAGTCGACACAGGCGTCCTTGTTGTCATAGAGGTGTGCGTCAAAATCTACCAGCGACTTAATGGGAACTTCTTCGAGCTGCGTAGGTGCCGAAATGAAGCGCACGATTGCGCCGCAACCGATAATCGTCGCGCCGAGCTCTTTGACCAGCGCTGCTGTTTCATCAATCGCATGTCCACTGCGGATGATATCGTCGACAATAATGCAAGGGTTGATCTCGCCCTGATTAACATACTGGCGAAACATTCGTTTCCCTGCTTCCTTTTCCGCCCAGTAGATCTGCTCCGCGTTGAGTGCTTCGCGAACGCCGAAGGCAACAGGAATTCCTCCGGAGCTGGGACTGATGATGGCCACTTTAGGAAGTTGACTGGAGATATCTCTTTCCAGCCGGAACTTTCGGCTCAAGGCGACAGCAAGAACGCGCGCCGTGTCGTAATAACGAAAAGCTAGTGGCATTTGGAAATAGTGGGGCGAATGTTTGCCGTTGGGATAGACAAAGTGGCCTTCACGAAAAGCGCCGGTGCGCTTCAGCATCTGCATTACGATCTCAGACGACGGAATCAGTTCTACCATTTGATACTCTCCACTTTGCAGGATAAACGATTGCGCCGCACAGCATACATCAATCAGGTCCACTAAATCACACGAAATTGCGCTGACAAACCTTTCGTGCAGCTTAGCCCTATTTCTGGATCGGTGCGGTTCATTTCGTGATTCAAGGAATTCAAGGATTCGAACATTGACTGGCTTGAATGGGAATCTGTAAGATCGTGTCGCCAGCTCGTGCACTCAACAGCCGAAAGTAGACACTAATGTCAGCAAGTCACACGGACGCAATTCCTGACGATAAGCAGCCCGCTGCGGCGGCGGTGCCAAAGAGGATTACTAATGCGCAGACGGTCTGCAACGAAAAGAATGAGAAAGGCAAACTGTGCAACGGGCATTTGAAGCAGTTGCGCACTGCAGGCGAGCCCTCAGAAATTCACTTGCGCGGGGATGACGTGCTCTTTAAGTGTCAAACGTGCGGCACCTTCTACATGGGACCGCCGTTGGGCCATGTACGTGACCCTGGAAAACAAAGACGGTTTGTTGAGGCGGAGTTATCGGCGCTGTTGCAAGCAGCAGGAGGCACGCTGCCGGTCATTAAGAAAGATGAGCGAGGGGTCTATGTGTTGGTCGAAGCGGGCGGCGAACATGGCCACGCCGCCAAACCCGCTGCTCAGAAAGCACCCGCGCCGAAGCCTCCGTCGGCGCCACCTGAAACGAAGACGCCACCACCCACTCCTACGCCTGCGTCAGTGGCGCCGGCGCCTGCGAAACCTGCGCCTCACAAAGCGGGAGCCGCTCCGAACCGCCAATTGATGAAACGATCCACGTACATGGGAGTCGCTGACACTGGTCCCAGCCAAGGTGAAAGTCTTGAACAAAAAGTAGCTCGCTTGAAAGCGCTGGCGGCCGCTGCCAAGGAACGGTCAGAAGCTGGAGGTGGGAGTGTCAGCCAGGCTGAAACTGCAACCAAAGTCGCCGAACCGGAGCCCGTCAAGGCAGCTGCGCCTGTTACTCCAGTTGCGGACGCTGTGGCCCCGGTTGTCGAAACTGCTCCGCCTAAACCGGTTGCCGCCAGCGCCTCAACACACCAGAACACAGGCAAGGCGGATCGTACTCTGATGAAGAGATCGACCTACTGCGGCGTCGCAGACACAGGACCGGTTCCCGGAGAAACGTTTGCAGATAAGGTAGCGCGGCTCACCGCCGTGGCTGCGGCTGCCAAGCAACGTGCTGAGGGAGGGTGAACGCTGCTGAGTCATTCAAAAAATTTTCTGGAAAGGAATTTTTTCAGATCCGGTGAGCCCCACTTCATGAGCTTTCCCTTACCTGCAACCCTTCCTCTGCAAGTTGCCATTTGAGGATTTCCGCGCCTTCTTCGGCCGCCAGAACCTTCTCCACCTGAGCCTTGCGTCCTTCTGCGCATAAGAAGGCAATACAGCCGCCACCCCCAGCCCCGCAAACTTTTGCCGCTTCGGCGCCGTTGGCAAGGGCTTTGTCCACAAGTGCATCCATATGCGGCGTCGTTACCGCGGGCGCAAGTCGTTTTCGATTTGGGTAAGCGGCTCGCATGATGCTACGCACCTGTTCCCAGTTGTCGGCAACTAGCGCTTCACGCATCTGCAGCGCAGAATTTCGAATGCCCTCAAAGAGTTGAAAAAGGTCACCGTCTCCGTCAATGTGTCGCTTCGTTATGTCCCAGTTGTTCGTGCCTGAGAGACGTGGCTCACCCGTATAGCAGATAACGATTCGGTTCTCGAGTTTTGCTTCGTCGACGTCCAGAGCTTCACGCTCGATCCCGTCAGGACCAAAGTGAATGCATGACGTCGAGCCATAATAGGCAGGATAATAGTCCTGGAAGCCGGCTGGGACTCGGATAACCACCGTCTCGATATTAGTGGCAATGGTAATGAACTTTCTCTCCTCGAAGCGATCACCAACCAGCCGGTTTAACGCGCCGATGCAAGCAACGGCCAGTGCTGATGACCCGCCGAGACCAGCTCCAGCGGGGGCCTCACTGTTGGCTAGCAGGTGAAACCCGGTCGCGGGCTTGAAAAAATGGACCAGCTTGGAGATCAGCTCCAGCCGCTCTTCCCTAACCAAACCCTCAATGTCCTCCAGCCGCGTCTCAAAGGCAACATTCCGATCACGGGACTCCAGGATGATTCGTCCCTCGGTGTTGGTTTCAATCCGGCAGTGGGCTCGCAACGAGATGGCGAAATTCACCGTCGCGGCGCCTGGATGAAAGAGATAGAGCGGCCAGATATCAATGGTACCGCCGGCGAGGTCGACGCGAGTCGGCGCAGAGGATTCAATGATCATTACGAATTATTAGTCTCCCTCGGAGCTACTACTTTTTGAGGCCGCATGTTTCTTGGGCTTTGGGCGATGACGATGCGGCTGAAACGGGATGTGTTCCTGAAACTCTTCCCGCAGGTCATGCAGTTTCTCCTGAGCTGCGTGTTCCAATTCCTGCAAGCGTTCAGGGTCCGCTTCCTCAACCTTCCTGGATAACCAGAATCTTTCGGTAAGATAAAAGGCACTGATGCCGAGAACGACGATTACCAACAGTACTTTTCCGAGCCTCTGAAAATCACCTATCAACCCAATCACTGCGCCACTGAAGAAATAGCCCGCACCGCTGAGTACAAAGACCCACATAAAACAGCTTCCTAGCGATAAAAGCAGAAAGCGCAGATAGGGCATGTGCCCCACACCGTAAAAGATGCAGGCCGCCCAACGTAATCCGTAGATGTATTTCGAGAGAAATATCGAAAGGGGACCAAAGTTCCTGGTCAGCCGCTCAATGCGAGGCTTGGCGGCGCGGTAGAAGCCACTCTCGCCCACACCTTTGCAGAACCCGCGACCCGTGATGTAAGCCGCGTTGTCGCTTACCACACCGCCCAATGTGCCCCAGAGCAGCACGCGCGCAAAGCTGTATTCACCAAAAAAATAGCTATGGGCAAGAACGCCAGCCAGCAGCAACGTAATGTCACCCTCGACCATCACCAGGATAAATACGGCATAGAGACCATATTCACCGAGGAGCTCATAGAGGAAATCGAGGTGCATTAATAGATAGCTGACTTGCAAATTACGCTGGCGACACCCGCTTACAACTTACTGCACTACTGAGATCCTTCCTGGCCTTGTGACGGCTTCACTACTAGTACGGGGCATGTTGAATGTCGCACAACGGCCTCGGCGGTGGAGCCAAAAAGGATACGTCCGAGTCCTGTGCGTCCGTGCGATGAAATAACGATGAGATCGACGTCACGTTCCTTTGCTACACGCACAATTTCCGAGGCCGCTTCACCGTGCACGATTAGTTCTTCAATTTGCAGGCCAGCAGCTTCTTCGCACTCCGCGAGTTTGGGTAGTTCGCGTTCCGCCGAATCTTCAAGCTGCTCAGTAATGTCTGCAATCGGCAAGGGTTCAGTCATGCCAGAGTATCCCACGGTCGGGACTATCGGCTCGATAACATGTACACATACGATCGACGCCCCAAAAGTTCTGGCCAATGAGGTAGCATAGCTCAGGGCATAATTTCCGCACTCGCTGAAATCTGTTGGCAGCAGGATCGTGCGTATTTGCATAACGTGATTGCTGATTGCCGATTGCTGATATCTGACTGCCGATTACCGATTCGCTCTGCGGATGTTGCCAATCGACAATCGACAATGTCGGTTGGGCAATCGGCAATATTTGTGGCTCATTCTACACGCAGAGACGCTTGTTTGACAGCCCCCAAACCCTCGATTATGCTTCATTTAGTTTCTGTTCCTAAAAGTGACCGGAAGGCTTCTGCGGTATGACACCCCCTGCCCAAACCCCAGCCAGCTTTATCGGGATTGACCTCGCCGGCTCCAGAATCCGCGCTACTGTTGTGAATGCTGAAGGCGAGATTGGCGAACGTCGCGATTCGCCGATGGAGTCAGATCGTCTCGTCGAACAGGTAACCAGTGTCACTCATGAACTTCTCGCCAGCACTCCTCAGATCATAGCCATTGGCATCGCCATACCTGGGCTGGTCGACCGCCACACTGATCGTGTCATCGCATCGAGAGACCTGCCCGCCACAGTACGCGACGATCTACATTCCGAATTCACGAAGGCAACGGGCCTTCGCGTGGAGCTCGAGAACGATGCGAATGCGGCGGCTTACGGTGAGTACAAGGTTGGTGCGGGCCGAGGCAGTCGTGACATGTTCTACATCACAATTGGCGAAGGAATTGGAGGTGCAATTATTCTCGATGGGAAACTGTGGACCGGCTCGACCGGTTTTGCCGGTGAGATTGGTCACATTACGATCGACACCGGAGGAACTGAATGTGAGTGTGGCAATACCGGCTGTTTGGAAACTGTCGCCTCCGCGCCAAACATTGTGCGCCGCGCCAATGAACGGCTCCATCGCGATTCCACGTCCTCACTTTCTAAGCTGGCAGTAAATAAAGACTTTACCGCCGACGACCTCGCTCACGAGGCGAAGAATGGGGATGACTTCTCGCTCATGATGATCGAGCGAACGGGAAAATACATTGGTACAGGCGTGGCAAGCATCATCAACCTACTCAATATTGAACGAATCGTGCTCGGTGGGGGAGTGATGGATGCCGGGGACCTGATTTTGGAACCCATCATCCATGAAGCCAGGCGTCGTGCCTTTCAGCCTTGTTTTGAGGCTACCCATATAGTGGCAGCACAATTGGAATCCGACGCGGCAGCAATTGGCGCCGCACTGCTGGCCCGCGACGCGAACACTACTTAGCCTACCGGAGCCGGTTCGATACTGCCGATCAGATAACGCCCCCCAATAGCCCTATAGCAGCGCTCCGGCATCGCAGATCGCCGCAATTTGAAAAATTTTGCTCATCTGCTAAAGTACTGCCCACTTTGCAAGAGAACAGTTTTGGAACAAGGGTGGCTGCAGGACTGTCTTCGTGTCGTCCTGCCGCGACTGTTGCAGTCTGCCTTAGGTTTTCTTTTCCGCGCAGTAAGGGTGCGCGAGTGTTTGAGTGCTCGTGTTCTTGAATTCGTGATTGAGGACTGAGGGAAGCTGCGGCAATGCCACAGATTTTCCACCACAGCACAAACGCCTTAGCCAAGCTAAGTATTTTCGGCGCAATCTTTATTCTTCTTGCCGCGCTTTGGGTAACGGCGGAGATCAACCGCTCATCCTGGAATACTGGCCAGTGGGTCGAAAAGCAACAACCGGTTCAGTTTAGCCATAAACACCATGTCGGCGATGACGGGATCGACTGCCGTTATTGTCACACTTCGGTAGAGACTGCCGCTTCAGCCGGTCTGCCTTCGACTAGCGTCTGCATGAACTGCCACAAACAGATCTGGGCAGACAGCCCGTACCTTGAACCCGTGCGGGCCAGTTTTCGCACCGGCAAACCTATTGAATGGATCCGCGTGCACGATCTTCCTGATTACGTCTATTTCAATCATGCCATTCACGTGGCGAAGGGAGTTGGTTGCTCGACCTGCCACGGACGTCTGGATGAGATGCCCATTGCTTACCAGGCCGCATCGTTACAGATGGAATGGTGTCTTGCCTGCCATCGCAATCCGCAAAATTTTGTCCGACCAGCGGCAAAGGTTTTCGACATGGAATGGAGGCAGCAGAATCGAACTACTGAGCAAGTCGCTGAAGGCAAGGCGCTGGTGGCCCAATATCGCATTCAGGGCCCGAACGTCTTAACCAGTTGTTCTACATGTCATCGGTGATGCGAAGGACAATGCCGACCGACCAGAAACATATCAACTTCCGTTTGCTGCGACAGTATATCCTCGACCAGCAGGGTGATTCACCGGCAAGTGACGACGGCGTACCAACAGGGAAACGGTATTGGCGCAGCCTGGAAGAATATGCCGACTCTCCGGTCTTTCACGAGTTTGTCAGACAGGAATACCCACAACAAGCCGAGTTCTGGGACGATCCTATCGAGCGTCGCAAATTTCTGAAGTTGATGGGGGCGTCGTTGGCACTGGCAGGTTTGAGCGGATGCGTCTATCAACCTGCGGAAAAGATTGTTCCTTACGTTAAACAGCCGGAAGAAGAAGTTCCTGGCCAGGCCCTCTTTTATGCTACAGCCATGTCGCTGGGGGGCATTGCGACACCACTGCTGGCCCGCAGCAACGAGGGCAGGCCGACAAAGCTGGAGGGAAACCCAGATCATCCCAACAACCGTAGTTACATTCCGGCGCGAACAGGCTCCAGTGCCACTGACATTTTTTCTCAGGCTTCAATCCTTGCTCTTTACGATCCCGACCGTTCTCAAACAACTATCTATCGTGACGAATCCAGACCCTGGTCAACGTTTGTGGGTGAGATACGCACGGCGGTGGATGCGCTACGGCCGAATCAAGGCGCCGGCTTCCGAATTCTGACCGAGACGATCACCTCTCCAACGCTGGCGAATCAGATAAAGGGCATCCTCACAGAGTTCCCACAGGCCAGGTGGCATCAATATGAACCGGCAAACAACGACAATGCGCGGGCGGGCGCGCTGATGGCTCTTGGCCAGGCTGTTAACACCACTTTCGACTTCAGCAAAGCCGATTGTGTTGTCTCACTGGATGCAGATTTCCTCTCCGCGCTGCCTGGGACGTTGCGGTATGCGCGCGACTTTGCCAGCCGCCGTCGCCCCTCGCAAGGCTCGGAGATGAATCGTCTGTACGTGTTTGAAAGCACGCCTACAACCACGGGAGCAATGGCCGATCATCGCTGGGGATTGCGACCAGGTGAACTTGGAGCTGTCGCAGCAATGTTGGCCGAGAAGGTTGGTGTCCAGGGTCTTGTCGCCGGCACAAGTCACACTGCTCTCGAATCGCGAGCAGTCGAGGCGCTCGCGCGAGATTTGCACGCTTCGAGGGGCGCGGGCGTCGTGATCGCCGGACGGGAGGCTGCCCCGCAGGTGCATGCAATGGCGCACGCTATCAATAGCGCGCTGGGCAATGTGGGACAAACTGTCTTTTACACAGATCCGCTGGAGGCGAATTCCGTAGAGCAACGGCAATCTCTCACTGACCTAATTAATGACATCGATGCGGGCAAAGTGGAATTGCTGCTGATACTGGGCGGAAATCCGGTCTATAACACACCAGCTGATTTGAAACTAGACCAGAACCGCATGGCGAAGGTGAAGCTTCGAGTCCACCTTAGTCTTTACCGTGATGAAACTTCTGAGCTATGCCATTGGCATGTTCCAGAGTCGCATTATCTCGAAGCCTGGGGCGACACTCGCGCCTTTGACGGTACCGTCACGATTGTGCAGCCCCTGATCGAGCCTCTTTACCAAAGCAAGAGCGCGCACGAGTTCCTGGCTGTGTTCACACCTCAGTATGACCGTAAGCCTTACGACATCATTCGCGACTACTGGCAAGTTGCAGGCAAGAGCCAAGCGGCAGCAAGCACTGGGCAGACAGCAACCGCAGCGCAGGCTACCCCGCAACCACAAGCGACGCCTTCTGCTGACTTTGAGATTTCCTGGCGCAAGTGGGTCCACGATGGGTTTATTCCTGAGACTGCGCTCCCCACAAGAACTCTTCCCTTGAAAACTGATTGGATGGCCCAGGCATCAATGTCTGCCGAGCAGCGTCCAGCACCGGGCGCATTCGACATCGTCTTTCGCACCGACCCGACCATCTATGATGGGCGTTTTTCTAATAACGGGTGGCTACAAGAATTGCCGAAGCCCCTGTCTAAATTGACCTGGGACAATGCGGCCCTGATGAGCCCAAACACGGCCAGTAAACTTGGTCTGGCGAACACGATTGGCAAAAAGGGTGGGGACGTCTATGGCGACGTCGTGCAAATAGCCTATCGCGGCCAAACCATCACTGCACCTGTTTGGATTACGCCGGGCCAGCCTGATCAGGTCGTCACACTTCACCTCGGCTATGGCCGAAGGCGAGCAGGCCGGGTCGGAAACGGCCACGGGTTCGACGCCTATCAGACACGCACTGCGGATTCACCGTGGTTTGGCTCTGGAGCACAAGTGCGTAGAGCTGGGTCTCAACATCAGTTTGCCGCCACTCAGCTTCACTTCAATATGGAAGACTTAAATTTCAGCAAACAACCTCGCGACATTATTCGCGAACAAACGCTGGAAGATTACCTTAAAGGAGAGGCGCACTCAGAACACTCGCCTCAGACGACACTCTATCCGCCCTACGACTACAAAGGTCAGGGAATGGGCTATGCCTGGGGAATGGCAATCGATCTGAACAACTGTATTGGCTGCAATGCGTGCACGATTGCCTGCCAATCCGAAAACAATATTCCCGTTGTCGGTAAAACTGAGGTGATACGCAGTCGCGAAATGCATTGGATTCGGGTTGACGCCTATTTCAAGGGAGATAATCCCAACAACCCGGAAGCGACGCACTTCATGCCTGTGCCGTGTATGCACTGCGAAAATGCGCCCTGCGAGCCCGTTTGCCCGGTGCATGCGACGGTCCACAGCGCCGAAGGCCTGAACGATATGGTCTACAATCGCTGTGTCGGCACAAAATATTGTTCGAATAACTGCCCCTACAAGGTTCGCCGCTTCAACTTTTTCCTCTATCAGGACTGGGACACACCCACGTATCAATTGATGCGTAACCCGGAAGTGTCTATCCGGAGCCGCGGCGTGATGGAAAAGTGTACCTACTGCGTGCAGAGAATTCAGGCGGCAAAGATTACCTCCGAGATAGAGGGTCGCAAGGTTCGAGATGGTGAGATCGTTACAGCCTGCCAGGCGGTGTGTCCGACCGATGTCATTGTTTTCGGCGATGTGAATGATCCGAACAGTCGCGTATCAAAGCTGAAGGCCGAGCAACGAAACTATTCGCTGCTGGAGGAACTGAACACCCGGCCGCGAACAACTTATTTGTCGCTGCTGCGAAATCCAAACCCAGACATATTGGAGCCCCGTTCAGAAGGCTGACAGGGGCAGAGATTCTAAGAATTAAAAATGGCACAGGAACCAGAAGAACCGATGCACGTTACGGCTCCGGTAATTGAGCCCGGGCTAACGTTTGCCTCGGTCACCGACAAGATAAGTTCCATTGTCCTGAAGCGGAAGACACCGCTCGGCTGGTTCATCGGCTTTGCAATCTCTTTTGTTCTTTTCCAACTGATGATGCTGGCGATCACCAACTTGGTATTCGTCGGCATAGGACTTTGGGGCGTCAACCTTCCGGTAGCATGGGGAATGGACATACTCAACTTCGTGTGGTGGATCGGAATTGGGCACGCCGGCACTTTGATATCTGCAATTCTCCTGCTGCTCCGCCAGAGCTGGCGTACATCGATCAATCGATTTGCCGAGGCGATGACCCTTTTTGCCGTCGCCCAGGCAGCTATGTATCCCGTCTTCCACCTCGGCCGTCCGTGGCTGGCTTACTGGTTGTTTCCTTACCCCAACACGATGGGGATCTGGCCGCAGTTTCGCAGCCCGCTAATGTGGGACGTGTTTGCGGTCTCCACCTACGCCACGGTTTCAGCTCTCTTCTGGTTTGTGGGCCTGATTCCAGACTTTGCGACACTTCGCGATCGCGCGGGAAGCAAGGTCTTTCAGATTCTCTATGGCATGCTAGCAATGGGCTGGCGGGGCTCAGCACGCCACTGGCACCGCTATGAAATGGCCTATTTATTGCTCGCCGGACTTGCTACACCACTCGTTCTCTCGGTCCACACAATCGTGAGTCTTGATTTTGCCGTAGGCGTCATTCCCGGATGGCACGCCACAATATTTCCGCCCTATTTTGTCGCCGGCGCGATCTATGCCGGCTTCGCCATGGTCCTGTTTCTAACGATCCCGCTGCGTAAGTTCTACGGTCTCGAGGGCTTCATCACGATGCGTCACATGCACAATATGGCCAAAGTGATGCTCGCTACGGGATTGATCGTCGGCTATGGCTACATCATGGAAGCCTTTTTCGGGTGGTATAGCGGGAACAGATTTGAGCGCTTCATGATCTGGAATCGCATGCACGGTCCTTATGCCGAGTACTACTGGGCGCTGATTTTCTGCAACATCGTGACCCCACAGTTTCTCTGGATCAAGCGTGTGCGCAGTAATCTTCTCTTGCTCTGGCTGATCTCCATTGTGGTCAGTATCGGTATGTGGTTGGAGCGATTTGTAATCGTGGTAACAAGTCTGCATCGCGACTTCCTGCCGTCATCATGGGGAATGTACCAGCCAACGCAGTGGGACTGGGCCATGTTTGTTGGCACGATTGGATTCTTTTTCACGTTGCTGTTTCTCTTTATCCGCTTTCTGCCAATGATTTCCATCTTCGAAATGAGGACGATCCTTCCGCAGGCCGAGGTTGAGGATTAGTGGGGACGTCGGACGGGGAGAAAGGGGACGGGGAGAAAGG
>DATEUF010000371.1:0-9995 GCA_035283325.1 Pyrinomonadaceae bacterium
GATTGCCAAGCGGGTGCCTAATTACTTCATAGCTGGTGTTACGCTCTTCGATGTGAATACAGGATGGTTGACTATTCCTTGTCCTGGAGGGACTTTCACCCTCTTAATTCGGAACCATCGCCAGGTTCCCTGCAAGCAACCTTCCCAACCCTGAGATTACGTATCTTGACTTGTTGCTTACCAGCTCTACTGATTATGCAGGTGGCTCAATTTGAACGATTGAAAGATCGCGCAATAGACGAAATACGCGAAATGCGCGCAAGACCATCTTGCCTTTAGCCACTACACTTCACTGGTTTTTTTGAATGGCGTAAGTCTGGTTCTTCGAGCGACGACACAGCTCCGACCAGTAACGGATCTTTCGCTACTTGAGGCCGCGCACAAGGTCTCCAGGCGCGTCATTTAATCCGTAAGGTCTCTCCCGACCGCAAAAATAAATTCCCCTCAAAGCTCTTTAGCAGCTGACTATCGGCTACGTCCGAGCAGTCAGGTCCTGGGTTGTCCCACAGCGATCCTGAAAATACAAGAGGTTGAGAAATTTATTGATGCAAACTCGGACAAAACTTCCCCACATTGTTCTGCTCTTCGTAACCTTCGTACTGATTTGCCTCTTTCTGGCTTCGCCAATCTCAGCCCTACTAAAACAAACAAGTCCTTTCCTGTACTTTGCTCGCGGCGGCGTCGTCGGACCCAGCGCGTCCACTAGACTGACACGAGTTCCTTACAAACTGGTTACAAACCTCAGCTCTGCTAATGCCGGCGCATTTGCGACGAATAACTCACTGGCGCTTGCACCGACCGTGTCAGGGGTCTCGCCTTCAAGTGTTATAGCAGGCAGCCCTGGATTCATTCTCACTGTGCAAGGCATCGACTTTCTTCCCGAATTTGTCATACGGATTGACGGCGTTGATCGATCGACAACGTTTGCTGATGCGACAGCACTGACTACGACAATCGATGCCTCCGAAATAGCTACAGCAGGAACATTCTCAGTCACCGTATTCGATCCTACTCCTGATACAGGAGGAGAATCGAGTCCGTTGATTTTCAACATTAACAATCCTGTGCCGACAACGAGCAGCCTTTCGCCATCGAGCACAACAGCAGGCGCTGCAGCGTTAACTCTGACTGTAACGGGCGTGAACTTCGTCAGCGGCGCTGTCGTGAGGTTCAACGGCAGCAATCGTGCGACCAGCTTCGTTAACAGCACGGTGCTCACAGCGGAGATCACGGCGGCGGATGTCGCCATTGGTGGCGATTATGCGATCACGGTCCTGAATCCCACACCGGGCGGTGGGACCTCAAACGCCGTCAACTTAACCGTCAATAACCCGTTGCCTACGCTGAGCAGTATCAATCCGACGAGTAGATCGGCTGGCAGTGGTGCCTTCACGCTGACAGTCAACGGCGCCGATTTCAACAGCAGTTCCGTTGTTCGTTTTAATGGTAGTAACCGCACAACTACCTTCGTTAGCAGTAGTCAGCTAAGCGCACAGATTACCGCGGCAGATATCGCCACTGCCGGCACTCACCCGATTACAGTTTTGAATCCGACACCGGGCGGTGGGACTTCCAATTCGGTTGACTTTACTGTCAACAACCCGGCGCCCACGCTGAGTAGCATTAGCCCGACCAGCAGGACAGCGGGCGGTGCTGCCTTCACGCTAACTGTTAACGGCACGAACTTCAACAGCAGTTCGGTCGTCCGCTTCAATGGTAATAACCGCACAACTACCCTCGTCAGCAGTACGCAGATGACGGCGCAGATTTTGGCGGCAGATATAGCCACGGGTGGCATTTATCCCATTACAGTTTTCACTCCGACACCGGGAGGCGGAGTTTCCGGCGCCGTCAACCTAACAGTAAACAATCTAGCTCCGACGATTAGCAGTCTCAGCCCGAACAGCGTGCTGGCCGGCTCTGCCGCCTTCACATTGACTGTGAATGGCACAAACTTTGTGAGCACTTCGGTCGTGAGATTCGAGGGCGGCGATCGCACGACCACCTTCGTCAGCAGTACCCGGCTCACCGCCCAGATTACGGCGTCAGATATAGCCACCGCCAACACTTACTCCATTAGGGTCTTCAATCCGACTCCGGGCGGAGGGCGTTCCAGTTCCGAGGACTTAGTTGTCAACAACCCGGTGCCGACGTTGAGCAGTATCAGCCCAAGCACCAGGACGGCGGGCAGTGGCGCCTTCACGCTGACCGTAACTGGCACGAAGTTCGTTAGCGACTCGATCGTGACGTTCGACGGCAGCGACCGGACGACAACATTCGTGAGCAGTACCCAGCTGACAGCCCAGATTGCAGCGTCAGATATAGCCGCTGCCGGCACTCACGCCATTAGGGTCGACAATCCGTCACCAGGCGGCGGAACTTCCAGTGCGATTAACTTGACCGTCAACAATCCAGTGCCGACGATCAGTAGCCTCTCGCCGTCGAGCACAGCAGTGGGCGGGGCGAACTTCACACTAACAGTTAACGGCACGAACTTCATTAGCAGTTCGGTCGTCCGCTTCAATGGTAGCAACCGAACAACCACGTTTGTTAGCGCCACACAACTCACGGCGCAGATAGTAGCCACTGATATCGTAAATATGGGCATGTTCCCAATTACGGTCTCTAATCCTGCGCCCGGAGGCGGCGTTTCCAACACAGTTAACTTGCCTGTACTTCCAGCTATTACGGGTCTTTCGCCGGCTACCGTCAGGGCGGGCGGGCTGGGCTTTACACTTACTGTGAGTGGAACAGGCTTCGCGGTTGGCTCTGTCGTCCGGTTCAATGGCAACAACCGTTCGACTACCTTCCTAAACTCCACTACATTGACGGCGTCGATCCCAGCCACAGATATCTCGACGGTCGGAACTTTCCCGATCTCCGTTATAAGAGCCGATGGCCAAACTTATAGCGCCATGAATCTTTTGGTGATTCCATCGCTTAACAATCTCACGCCATTATCTACAATAGCAGCGAGTTCAGCGTTCACGCTCACGCTTCAGGGTGCCGGCTTTCTTAATGGCTCGGTGGTTCAATGGAATGGAACTGCTCGCCCAACTACCTTTGTTAGTGGCGTCAAGTTAACTGCATCGATCTCGGCCGCAGACGTGGCCGCGCCTGGACCAGTACCGGTGAGTGTTCTTAACCCAGCTCCCAATAGCCTGACCTCTAATCCAGTTAGCTTCATTGTTTCCGACCCACCGCCGGCGAATGAATGTCCGGCGGGCGCAGACATTACACTGGCGAATCCAGGACTGGTCAACTCCGGCCCGGCACGCGCTCAGATGTGGCAAACTGATGACAACATCTGGTGGGGGGCGTTCTCTAACAACACCGACGGCATCTATTTCTACAAGCGAACAAACCCTACTACCTGGACCAAGGGCGACTTGATCGATGCGAATTTTGTCGCTGGCATTTTTACCGCTGGGGCACCTGATTGCTTATGGACTGGCACCAACTTGTTCATCCTTATTCAGGAGAACCAGATACTGGCCCGGCTCTACAAGTACGATTACGATTCGACCACTCAGACTTTTTCGCAGGTTGCCGGATTCCCTGTCAATTTGCCTCTCACCGGCATCGGAACCAGCGGATCGGGCAAGGTCTACGGAACACTTTCAATTGAGCAGGACAGCACCGGCAAACTTTGGGCTTCGTATACCGGAGGCGGGATCGGTGGCGACGGCAATATGCGGGTTATATGGTCCACTTCGGCAGATCATACACAATGGGATACCAACGGCTTTATCCTGGCGAGTGGCCTTTCCATTCTAAAAACGGAGGGGGCAGCGATTGTCCGTTTTGGCGGCAATAAGATAGGTGTGGCTTGGTCCAATCTAAACGCCACGGAGAATGCTTTCCGTTTCCATAATGATGCAGACCTGCCTACCACCTGGAGCGCAAAAGAGGTCATAGATTCAGGTTTAGGACCCGAAGGAACGGGACCGGTATCTGGCAAGCAAATGACTATGAAGGCCCACCCGGACGGGCGCATCTTCATGGTTTCTGACGATAACGACGGCATCAACAACCATCTGCACCTCTACATCCGCACAGTGGCAGGCGCCTGGGGAGCAAAAACGCTGGTGGTTAATAACTTCACCGCGATGCCTTCAAAGCCCGTGCTTCTGCTCGACACTGATAACAGCACTGTTCATGTCGTCTACAAGGATGGCGCAGTGACTAGTAATGGACTCACCGGGCAAACTTTTATTGCCCAGGCCTCGATGAATAATCCTGCGTTCAATACGGCTTGCCTCTTCCTGGATACGTCAGACAATGCCGGAATTCAATCTACCAGCAATCCGACATCGACAAAGCAGTCGGTCAATGCCACATCCGATCTGGTAGTGGCGGCCAGCACTGGTAAAGCGGGCAATCGCATACTCACCAACATGGTGGATCTAACTCCGAATGTATTGACTGTCTTCAGCATTTCCCCAAAGGAGGTTACGGCAGGCGAAAACACCTCAGCGCTCGTTCTAACTGTCAACGGCAAACTCTTTGCCTCAGGTGCAACCGTCCGTTTCAACGGCGCAGATAGGACCACGACGTTCGTCAACGCGGGTAAGTTGACCGCTACACTTGCTATTCCTGACACGGCTACCACGGGTACGTATCCCATCACCGTGATGAATCCAGGAGGCGCCCTTTCAAACGCGGTAAACCTCGTCGTGACCGCACAACATCCTGTGCCGACAGTTGGTCTAATCTCGCCAACCAGGGAGGGAGTTGGCACTCCGCAGTTTACGATGACCGTGCTTGGGACCGGTTTTCGTCGAAGTTCTGTCGTCCGATTTAATGGGAGCAACCGCACTACAACGTTTGTCAACGATGTCGAGTTAAAAGCGACGATACCAGCTTCTGATCTACTCATACCGGGGCCGTACCCGATTACCGTCTTTAACCCCGCTCCGGGTGGCGGCAGCTCGACTGTTACCACGCTCTCGACTTTCTACGTCGCACCGTCCTGCTCGCCACCATTGGGCGAGACTTTTCCGGGTATCACGCTTTTCAACACGGTAAAATCGCAGATGTGGTACAACGATGGCGTTTGGTGGGGAGCCTTTTCCGACAATCTCAGCGGAATCTATTTCTTCAAACAAAACGGCACTTCATATACGCAAGGAGCTCTGCTTGATAGCAACTACAATGGCCGGCCCGACGTGCTATGGAACGGTACTAACCTCTTTGTTCTGGTTTATGAATTCAACACGCTGGCGAGATTGTATAAATTCAACTACAACACAGTTACCGATGCTTACAGTTTAATCTCAGGCTTTCCTATTAATCTGCCCCTCACCGGCATCGGTCCGGGCGTGTCAGCAGCTGAAATTGGTTCACTCACGTTGGCGCAAGACAGCACCGGTAAACTCTGGGCTGCCTATCCAGGAGCATTCATCGGAGGTGACGGGAACTATCGCGTGATCTGGTCTAGCTCCCCCGATCATAAGACGTGGGATACCACCGGCCTTATTTTTGACTCCGGCGCATCAACCGAAACCCAGGAAGTTGCTCCGATAATCCACTTCGGAGGCAACAAGGTCGGCATCGTTTATTCGAAACAACCAACTAAGGAGATTCTTTTTCTGTACCATACGGACGGTGATCCGGAAACAACGTGGAGCGGCAAAGAGGTTGTGGATTCGGGTTTGGGCCATCTGGGCCTTGGCGGCGTTGCAGATAACCATATGAGTCTCAGGGCAGCTCCCGATGGTCGCCTTTTTTTGGTGGCAAAAGACAGCGACGGCTCCGGCTATTTGAACTTGTATACACGCTCTGTCGCAGGCGTATGGAGTAATCCGACACTGGTCGATGTAGATCCTCATGCTATGGACACCCGGCCCACACTCCTACTCGACCTGGAGAATAGCGATGCGTATGTTCTCTATTCTGATGCAGCGTCTTCGTTAATGTACCTGAATAAAGCAAGCATGAATAATCCGGTTTTTGGCCCAGCCTGTCCCTACGTCAGTCACCCCGGCGTCTGGGATGGTACCTCGACCAAACAGAACCTAAAAGCCAGCATGGGCCTGCACGCGGCCGGCAGCACCGGTGGAGTAACGAGCGCAATCTTTATACAGCCAGTATCACTCGCAGCAGGCAGCGGCAACGTGCCGGTACTGAGCAGCATTTCACCATTATCAGTCGGTGCAAACCGCGGACCTTTTACTCTCACCCTCAACGGCTCTAACTTTGCTTCTAACGCGGTGGTCTACGTCGACGGATCCGACAGGGCAACGACTTTTGTGAGTTCGACGCAGTTGACTGCCAGACTCATGGCTACCGATGTCCAGTCTTTGGGAACATATCCCATCACCGTAATGAATCCGAAGGGCGGAACGTCAACCGCCATTAACTTGACTGTCAATGCAGGCCCGAGCGTCAGTGGAATGACACCATCAACGGCAACGGCTGGTGGCGCCGCCTTTACGCTAACGGTGAATGGCGCTGGCTTCGTCAACGGAGCCTTGGTGCGTTTTAACGGAACAAATCGTACGACGACATTCGTTAATGCCACGCAATTGAGCGCGCAGGTTCAGGGTGTAGACATTCAGCTGGGCGGGGCCAAAGGCGTCACCGTGGTGAATCCTGACGGAGGTACCTCCGCATCAGTTAACTTCACCGTGAATAACCCTGTGCCCACAACCACTACGCTCACTCCTTCAAGCGTAATTGTCGGTGCTAGTAGTTTTTCGCTCACGATTAACGGCACCAACTTTAATGGTGGCTCGGTGGTTAACTTTAATGGCGCAGCTCGAGCAACGACTCTGGTCAACAGCACGCAGTTGATCGCGCAGATAGCGTCAGCAGATGTTGCCACAACCGGGACATTTCCCATCACCGTTTTCAACCCACTGCCGGGAGGTGGCACTTCTAACATCGCCAATCTTGTGGTCATCAACCCAGTGCCAGCGATTGCCGGCCTCTCGCCCACGAATGCGATTGCCGGCTCCGGAGGACTCACTCTCACGGTCAACGGCAGCAACTTTATCAGCGGTTCAATTGTTCAGTTCAATGGGAACAGCCGCACCACCACATTTGTTTCAGCTACACAACTAACAGCGCAAATCACGGCTGCAGACGTTCAGGCAGCGGGCACTTTTCTGATTACCGTGTTCAATCCGACGCCAGGTGGTGGAACTTCTAATACAACTGATTTCACCGTCAACAATCCCCTACCGACATTGCAGAGCATTAGTCCAACGAGCAAAACGGCGGGGGATGAAGCATTCGTACTGACGGTCAATGGTACGAATCTTAACAGCAGTTCCGTTGTTCGCTTGAACGGCAATGATCGCACGACCACGTTCGTAAATGGCACTCAGTTAACGGCACAAATCACGGCGGCGGACATAATAGCCCCAGGGACATTGGCGATCACCATCTTCAATCACGCGCCGGGTGGTGGCAGTTCAAATTCAAGTGACGTTACAGTCAACAACCCCGTCCCCACAGTGAGCAGCATCGCGCCCGCAAGCAAGACCGCCGGAGATGCGGCATTCACGCTCACCGTCAACGGCACAAACTTCAGCAGCGGCTCCGTGGTGCGCTTTAATGGTATTGACCGCACCACCGCGTTTGTCAGTGGCACACAACTCACCGCACAGATCACCGCAGCGGATGTGGCGACAGCGGGAACGTTTTCAGTCACGGTCTTCAACCCTGTTCCCGGTGGCGGCACCAGCGCCCCCAGCACCCTAACCGTCAATAACCCACTGCCGACAGTGAGCACAATCAGCCCGACAAACACGACTGCAGAGCAGGCTGCTTTCATCTTGACCGTCAACGGCACTAACTACAACAGCAGTTCTACCGTGCGGTTCAATGGCAGTGACCGGACGACAACGTTTGTCAGCAGCACACAATTGACTGCCCAGATCAGTGCGCAAGATATTCTGACCGCCGGCACATTCACGATCACCGTATTCAACCCGGCGCCGGGCGGCGGCATTTCCAATGGCAGTAATCTGACGGTGAACAATGTCACTCCTGTGCTGACCAGCATCGCGCCCGCCAGCAAAATCGCCGGAGATGCCGGGTTTACTCTGACGGTTTCTGGCTCAAACTTTGTCGCCGGTTCACTGGTCCGCTTCAATGGCAACGATCGTCCCACTACGTTCGTCAATGCCAGCCAATTGACGGCACAGATTACGGCAACAGACATTGAGGTTGCAGGCACGCGGTCTATTGAGGTTTTCAATCCGGCGCCGGGTGGTGGTCTTTCCAACACCAGCATTCTCGCGGTCGACAATCCCATACCGGCACTGAACACCATCGCCCCGCTGAGTAAGATGGCGGGAGATGAAGCATTCGTCTTGACGCTCAATGGCGCCAATTTCAACAGCAGTTCGGTGGTGCGCTGGAATGGCAGTGATAGAACAACAACGCTGGTCAACTCAGCGCAGTTGACTGCTCTGATTTCGGCCGCAGACTTGACTGTAGCTGGAACCTTCCCCGTCACCGTTTTTAATCCCGGACCGGGCGGCGGCACCTCAAGCTCAAATAATCTGATCGTTAACAACCCACTGCCATCGTTAGCCACCATTTCACCGGCCGACAAGGTCGCCGGCGATGCGGATTTCACGTTGACGGTGAACGGCACAAATTACAATAGCAGCTCGATCGTGCGCTTCAATGGCAATGACCGAGCAACGACACTTCTCAGCAGCACAGAGCTCAGCGCAGAGATCTCCGCCGCAGATATTCAGGCAATTGGCGACTATTCGATCACGGTTTTCAATCCGGCGCCTGCGGGCGGCCTATCTAGCGCACTCAGTCTCACTGTCAACAATCCGGTACCGACAGTCAGCTCGCTTCTTCCCGCCAGTATCGTGGAAGGCAGCGGTGCATTCGAGTTAACAGTGAATGGCGCAAATTTCGTCAATGGCTGCACGGTTCAATGGAATGGCGAAAACCGCAGTACCAGTTTTGTTAATAGCACCCAGTTAACGGCGCAGGTCACCGCCGCGGACGTGAGCACGCAGGGAACCACGAATGTGGTAGTTATTAACCCGGGTCCTGGAGGCGGCGTTTCCAACGGGGTTACTTTCAACATTGATCCCAATGCTCGGGTCGTGAAGGTTGCCGATAGCAGCGCTGCAACAAATACCATTCTGACTGTTCCCATCCAGCTCGCGGCGCAAGGTGATGAGAATACGATCAGCTTTAGCTTGGTTTATGACAGCACTCTGCTCAGCAATCCTCAGGTGGTGCTTGGCACTGACGCGACAGGAGCAACCCTTATGACCGACGAGTCCCAGGTGGCGCAAGGCCTGTATGGGATTGTGATCTCTCTGCCGGCGGGCCAGAGTTTTGCAGCAGGGACACGCGAAATCGCCAATGTGTCGTTCGCTACTGCTGATGTTACTGCCCCGACTTCAACACTCGTCAACTTTGGTGATCAGCCTGTAGCGCGCCAGGCACTCAGTTCAAACTCAACCAGTGTGCCGGTAATCTATGCTTTTGGAACTTTGATGATTACGCTCGGGTATGAGGCTGACGTAGCGCCGCGACCGAATGGCAGCAACAATGGAGTCATTGCCGTCTCGGACTGGACACAGATGGGCCGGTTCACATCAGGTCTCGATACAGTTGATACGGGCAGCGAATATCAGCGGGCAGACTGCGCCCCGAAATCGAGTTTGGGAGACGGTAATATCACGCTCTCTGATTGGGTCCAAGCAGGACGATATGCTTCCGGCCTGGATCCGGTGGTTGCTGCGGGTGGTCCAACACGCCCGCCCTCGGCTCCGCTGATGGCGAACTCCAAATCTTCTTCCACAATCGAATCCAATACTGTGCCTTCCACCGAGGTACGTCTAGTTGGTGGAGATGTGGCGACAGGCGAACAACGTCAGGTAAGCATTGAGATCGATACTGAAGGCAACGAGAACGCCCTGGGCTTCAGCCTCATGTTCGATCCTGAAAAACTCAGTTTCATCTCGGCTCAGCAGAGCGTGGAGTTGAGTTCAGCCACCCTGAATGTTAAC
>DATEUF010000372.1:0-7225 GCA_035283325.1 Pyrinomonadaceae bacterium
ACCCAGCACAAAGTCGGTCACTGTTGACTTGCCAGAACCAGACTCCCCCACAAGGGCGGTCATTTGGCCTTTGCGAATGCTTAGATTGAGCTTGGTCAGCGTCTGGACGCGGCCCGGGTAGGTGAAGGTAACATCTTTGAATTCGATACCATGCCCAAGCCGACTGAAAACACGCGGCCCCTCAACTTCTTCGAACTCAGCGGCCCTTTTTCGAAGTGAAACGAGTTGCTCATAACTGGGCAGAAAGTTGCTGATACTGATGTTGCCCTGAAGTAGCGCCGCCAGAATCGGTAACGAGGCCAGCAGGCTCCACATCACCGCCGCCAGCTCAGAAATGCTTGCCTGCTGCTGCAGCGCAAACCCCATCGCAGCGACCGCAGCCAGCATGGCCAAGGGTTGGAAGAACTTCGGCACCGCGGTTCCCAGTGTCTGCAAACGCAAGGTGACCTGCACGTGCTGATCGAACGCGCTGAGGTAGCGCTCCCTGGCCTGGTCTTGCCGTCCAAAGCCCAGAATCAGGCGCGCCGCTTGTAACACTTCGCTCAAGACGCCCATCACTACATTCGCCGTTTCAGTATTGCGCTTGCCTAGACGATAACTGACGCGATGCAATAGCATGAAGGGCAAACCCAAAAGCAGCGCAAGCCCAAGCGCGGTGAGGGTCATGGTTGCGTTCAACCAGAGTGGAACAGCCAGATAGATACAGAGTTGGACAATTTGAGCGAGCAGCGTCGCCAAATGACCAAGCGTATCGCCGATGGTATTGAGTTCTTTATTCAGTGTATTAAGAAGCTGACCGTGGTCGGCGCCGCTGAAGAACTCCCATCGGGCTTTAAAGAAAGTGCGCAGCGCATCGCCAAACAGTCCGCGCACCACGGCGTACTTGATACGCAAGATGGCATAGCGAATCGCAACTTCCAGCGTACCCTTCAACACATTAAATGCCACAAACAGAGTACCGAGCGTCCAGAAAGTAAGAGACCAGCCGAAAGTCGCGAAGGCACTGCTTACGACCTGTGTGACGCGACTCGGCCTCGCCAATGACGGATCGAGAAGAAAATCTGCCATCGGCACAATCGCCAGGATGGACACCGCCGCCGCAGCGCCCTCGATGACCAGCAGCAGCAAAAGCAAGCTAAAGTGCTTGGGATAGCGGGTCAGGAACTCGGCAAAAATTGCCACGATGCTGGAGTTATTCTTCACTGCAGCCAATCTCGGTTATTGCGCAGGAAAGCCGCCCCGAGGCGCGCACGAATTTCGCCATGAAGAGGGCGCCCCTGAGCGTCTACCGCATCCGTTGGGAAGATCTCCCAGAAACGACGCTGCAACTCCTCGTCGTCTTCATGGGCTTGCCAGGTACCGGTGAGACGCTCGGCCATTTCGATCACAACATCGCGAATTTCTTCAGGGGTGTTCTCGATGAGTTGGATGCCTTTGGATTCGAAGTCGGAGGTGTGCAAGCAGAAGCCGACGCCGTGGGTGAAAATTTCGCGAAGGGTAAGTTTTCTGCCTTCTTTTTTCAGGACATGATGTTTTGGTAAGGAGATAAACTCGTTTCTGGAGGTATGCAAATACCCGAACGGTACAAAGTTCACATAAACGATAGGCCGCCTGCATATCTCGGGTATAGCATCCCATCCCGCCCCCGTAGAAATGCAAAACTCGCACTTTGCTCCTAAATAAATATCCATGAAGTCACTGCGCATGCCGTTGGCAGCGTAGTCAATGACCTTTGGGTGAGCGGTCTTGATGGCCTTTCGGACCTTCGCTCCCATTCGAATCACAAAGTAACCACGATTGGCCAATTCCTCAGCGGCAAGAGCATAGTTCTGGACATCGCTGTCGCGGTAGTTGTGGTAGCTCCAAGCGTAAGGTTGGTGGGCATCCAGATAAGCACTATCTCGCACAAGCAAGCAGACAAACGGGGAACCCGGCGGGATCCCCATCGCGCGCAAACCAGCTTTACCTTTGGCTTCCTCTTCAGCGGTAAATTCCAGATGCGGCGGAAGTCGATCCAACAGGTTATGCACATCCCGATCATATTGGGTGTTATTACCGATCTCATGATCTGTTCCCCCAGGGATGAACCGATTGACTGTGTTAATCGGGGCGAGAATCCACGCCGGCCAGATGCGCAGCACCCGCCTCCACATAGTTGCCAGTTGATCGTTGCAGATTGGCTCGTTCAAGTAGAACAAATCTACATGGCGTTGGTCGGGCACATTGATGCCTGCATCCCGCGCGCACAAGTACATTTCGGTGTTACCGGCAAAGTGCCCTATACGGGTGCTGATCAAGCTACCAAATCGCACCAAAAACCATGGTCGAATCATGCGAATCACTATTACATCCGTTACCGCAAGCGCGTAGAGCGGTAACCTGAGGGTAATCCGTACCGCTCGCTTGAGCTTTCTGGCAGCCACTGATCGCCCACCCTGCCGCATCTCAATCATCTGGCGTTCAATGAAGGTTGTCGCGCTCATGGGTCGCTATATCGTAGATTGCCGACGCTAAACGCCAAAAGTGGCCCTTTTTATTCTTTGGCCGGCCCTGATCGAGGCTATTTCGTTTTTTGCCGCGTCCAATGCCTGCTCAAAATTCCCGCCCTCGATCAGTCGCGCGTTGGCGTAGCGTTTCTCCAGGAATTCCCAAGAAAGCACCGGCCGCAGCACGATTAAGCCGCAACCGCGGCACGAGAGGTCACTCGGGCAGCCACAGAAAATCGTCATGACGATAATCCGCGAAGCAACGAGCGAGAGTTTTGACGTATCTTGCGAAGTAACACTGATAACGTAACGATGTAAGCAACTCCCAAGCAGCACTACGGCCGATATCAGAACATTCTGTAAATATCACGGGACGATCTCGCGTAATTAATTGACGCATACCCATTAGCACATCACCTTCTGCCCCTTCCACGTCGATCTTAATAAAATCAATGCTTCTGGCCGTTAGTTCCTTGTGGTAATCGACGCACATCGCGAAAACTCGGTGCTCGATTACATCCGTTGATTCTGAATGCCAAACATAACTCGCCATCGAAGGGGTACCCCTGGGTTCGCGAAAAATCACCTCCCGCTCCTCATTTGAAAGCCCAATATTAAGCGCAGAGACGTTTTCGACGGAGTTCAGTTCCAGATTCCTACGGAGAGTTGCATATGTAGTCGGAATTGGCTCAAAGGCAAATACATGCCCATGCTGGCCAACCGCCCGCGAGAGCATAAGCGTAAAGAAGCCAACATTCGCACCGACATCGAATACCACCATCCCTTGTCTCAGTCTTGCGGAGATTATTCTCTGCAAATGGGGTTCTGCGGTCGAGAATGCGTTGGAAAGAGATGCTCCAACCATTCGCAATCCCCGGTTGGGGCCACGCAAGATGGGCAGGGTCGAATCGGGCTGAATAAGCAACCTCCGAATAATACTCTTTGCAAAAGTTTGTATTGCCATAATGTACCTACCCCGTTCAGCGCTCTCGCGTGACCCAAGTTGGGGCTCCCAAAACAATTGCTGCACCGAATGCAAGCTGCCAAGAAACTCACCAAGCAACGTCGATATCTGACGCGCACCGCGCTCGTTGAAATGGTAATCGTCGTACGAATATTCTGTTGCTGCCGGAATAAGTGTCGCGATGGGGCAATAGTCTGCGCCGGACCTCCAGGTGTTTGGGTCGTTTCATCCAAACGTCGTCACACGCCGTAAGGATGCCGTACCTGCCGCATCTCAATCATCTGGCGTTCAATGAAGGTTGTCGCGCTCATGGGTCGCTATGTCGTAGATTGCAGACGCTAAACGCCAAAAGTAGCCCTTTTTATTCTTTGGCCGGCCCTGATCGAGGCTATTTCGTCTTTTGCCGCGTCCAATGCCTGCTCAAAATTCCCGCTCTCGATCAGTCGCGCGTTGGCGTAGCGTTTCTCCAGGAATTCCCAAGAAAGCACCGGCCGCAACACGATTAAGCCGCAATCGCGGCACGAGAGGTGATGCTGCTCTGGCAAACCGGCTTGCGCCTCGTGGTATTTGCGGGCTGCGGACAACCGGCGCAGGGAATGTTCCCCACACACACAAAGGCCAATCGCGCACAAACTTTTTCGTCCTGCGCTTGTGATCGCGCGAGCCAAGTATTTCGCTCCAGACAATCTCGACGCCAAACAATCTGAAGTGATCAACCAACATCTCGTTTTGAGCCGCTTGGAAACACTGAACGATTGACCCTACTCATGCGCGGAGCTAGGCCTAGACACAAGCAAATTCTCGGATCGTCGACAAACCAGCCATCTATTGAAGGCAAGCGGCCTGTTTTCGGGAAGAAAACGGGACGGATCGACAATCGTCGGTTTGTATCCATGGGAAACGAATATCTTGATGCATTCCGCTTCCACTTTTTGTCCATGCACCTCGACGATCATATCCGGCTTGCGTGTCGCCAAGAGCCGCTGCGCCCCCAACAAGACGTCAACCTCAGCGCCCTCCACGTCCATCTTGATGAAATCCGGGACGAAGAACTGTTCCGCAGCATCGTCCAAGGTAATTCTTCCCTCACCGGTATCCCGGCCAACGAACGCCTCAACCGCAACGATAGGCAGGTCATTCCGCTCGAACACTTTCCGCATCTCGATAACAGCTGTGCGCTCACAGTCAAACGATGCAACGTCCTTACGGGTGATCGATGCAATCAGGAGCGCCGTATACCCATTTTTCCCTCCAACGTCAAAACTCTTCAACCCAGGGCGTAACAAAGCGTGGTAATGCGGGAGCAATTCGCGTTCGTACACGCCCAGAAAAGTCCGCAGTTCATACTGAAGATCAAGCATCATGACACACCCTGCCGCCGGTCCGAACCGAACCCGCCGAAATGCCTTGCCACGTGGCAAAAGGGCATTTTTTGCCATGTCGATGATACTTCTGACGCTGCCCCTAATCATCGTTCTCTCCTCTACGTATATCTGCCCAGGTCGGACAATTACTAAACGTACTCATCCAGCGCCTCCCTGAAACCTGCCACTCGTTCACAAATAAAGTCCTGCACGCTATGCAAGTCCTTGCGCATCCTCTCCAGCAGATCGGCGGAGAGGATATACACCGCGCCATTGGCCAGATTCAACGATCCTGCAGGTGGAGGGGGCGTCTTAAAGGTCATCACGGTTATGACACATTCCGCTTGGCGCTGCCGGTGGGCCTGCACAAAGGCAAACAGAGGGAAAATCAACCTACACTTCGCAAGAGAGTCTTCAAGAGATGTAGCGGATTAATGCTGCTCTGGGGGAACCCTAGATTACGAGCCAGCTTGTTACCCTATCTAGTTTCGCTGATTGTTGACTCAACTTAAGCTGCCGGTATGCTGAAAAACCGCGTGATGGCTGGGCATGCCCCAAGTTGAGATAAAGACCCCATCAGTGCGGCAAAAATTGATCAAGTCGCCAGCGCTATCCTTACCCATAAGTTCGAATATTTTTCTGATCATTGACAATATACTATTGGCACTCGCCAAATCGTACCTCGAAGCGACTGGCATGATCGAGTTCATGCCGTTAAGTATCTTTTCCACATATTCCCCTGCTTTAGCGCAGGCTGTTTTAGAACCATCATCAATAAGGCCGTCAGTAATCTCTACGAGCATTCTAATGTTGTCTGTCAGATCTCGTGATTGCATAGGCAAAAAACATTTATTGCCCAAGAAGTGACTCAACCGGCTCTGCTCGACAAACGAAATCGACGAACGCACGTCGTCCTCCTCATAATAGGCCGCCTTAATCCAATGCATAGCAAGGACATCCTTGTAGTTCGGCCAAGCGGAGTAGAGCCGAAATCCACCCGCGTGCATGTCTTTCAGGAGCTCGACAGGGTCAATGAAATACTTCCTCCTAACAAACGGGTTCTCGATCACATCCATGAACCATGAATCGATTTTTCTGGTGTGCTGAATACAATTCCATTTCGGCAGGAACAACCGTTTCGCGGTTTCTATCCCTGCACCGTTCGCCTGGTCGCGCATTGCCTGGTGGTATATCGCCTTGAGCAGCAACTCCATGAAACCACCGTAAAGCTCCATGTAGCTTATGATCAGGAACCCGTCGCGTTCCAGACATTCACCAGTCTTTTTGATCCACGCGCTATTCGGTTGTATCGTGTAAATGAAGCCTTCCGCATCGATTACGTCGAACTTGTGCGGCGCCGTGAAATCCAGAAAGGATGCGGCGACAACGTCGTCCAAGCGAGCATCCAGTCCGAATTTCGAAAAATATCTGCGGATATAGGAGTGCGCTTCGGCATTGGGTTCGACGAGGGTGAGGCGCGCACCCCATTGGGCGAAGACCAGAGAATTTTCCCCCGTATCCGGACCAAACTCCAATAGCCGCTTTCCGCCAAAGACAGCCGGGGGAAGCATCAGGCGATAAAAAACGTTCTTCCGCAACTCCGCATATTTTGACAATTCGGCGTCGTCGCCGAAGTCCGCGTAGGTAGGGCGCACACTTTGAGTTGCATAGTATTCGTACAAACTTGCCACACTCATTCCTCTCGAGGAAGATCCCTGATCAGCGATTCGTGGCTACGAAGCGTCAAGCCGCCGTCAACCACGATGTTCTGCCCGGTGATGTACGATGCCTGTTCGCCAGCAAGAAACATGATCGCGTTGACAATGTCCTCCGGCTTTCCCATCCTGCCAAGCGGGATGAACTTTTTGTATCTGTCGACGAGCCATTCGTTCTTGTCGTAGAACTCCCTGGCTTCGTCCTTGGCAACCACGCACGGGGAGACGGAATTCACGCGTATTCCCAACGGACCAAGTTCCAGCGCGTAATAGCGTGCTAACTGCGAAAAACCCGCCTTTGCGAGGTGATAGCCCAGAGACTGCTCCGGAGCGACATATCGATCCGCTATCGAACTCACCAACACGATGCTGTTCGATTGACCGTCATCGGAGAAGCCTCGCCGATCCACGAGATGGTCTATGGCATTTTTTGTGGCACTGAGCGCCACTGCGAGCTCCATGTCGAATTCATCTTTTCCGGCCCGATGCCGTTGCAAGAAAACCACGCACGCGAGTTTTCCGCAGCGTGCCACCGCCTGATCCAGGCACGACAGCAGCATCTCTCGATTCGATACATCAACCGCATATTGGACCAGCTTGGGTGACTTAACATCCAGGCTGGGGTTTCGCCCGAGAACCGATACACAATTGCCCTCCCCGCTGATCAGATGCTCCACCAGCGCCCGGCCTATTCCC
>DATEUF010000373.1:0-3950 GCA_035283325.1 Pyrinomonadaceae bacterium
GGGCCCACCCGGTTACCACTTGCAGGCAACGAAGGCAAACTTCCACTGCGGATGGTTATGTATTTATCCCCCACCGGCGCCGGCAACACTATCGGACCCGCAAACACTGCCCCAGCCGGTAATACTATCTCTTGCTCGGCACAGTTACCCAAGGCCGCAGCATTGATCGCAGTCTGCAAGGCGATGCCATTCTGTAATGGCACACCGGTGTTTACAAGAACCTGCAAATTGCTGCCCGTCGCAAGGGGAAGTGGCGTTACAACGATGGTTCTTTGCGTTGTAGCAACGTCGCCAGAGTTGTTCTTTGTGGTCAACGTTATTGTGTACGTACCTGGCGCCCGATAGGCATGGCCCGTGGCCAGCAGATTTGCCGAAAAACCGTCACCGAAATCGATGTTGACTGAAGGCGTCCCATCGGCTTGCGGCAACTTTGAGACGTTTACAGATTGACGTGCATCGATCAATACGACTTCATTGACGAAGGCACTGGAAGGCGCGGAGAGGTCGAGAGTGAGAGCCGCCTCCGATGTAAAATTTGCTGTTGTTAAAAGGAGGATTGAAACTGCCAGACAAATTGCGACGCGTAATGGTAAATGGAATCTTCCCGGATAAGAATCGAAATCACACCATATGCGAGCTATAGACATCTGTAGAAACCTCACTTCGGTAACCGGATGGCCTCACACCTAGGCTTGAGGCTCATGGACTTTGCACATCCGCATCACTTCTTGGGGCGTCTCTCGGTGACGCTGTCTAACTCGTCTTCTTCAATGGTGAGAGTGTCAGTCGGGCAAGTGACGAACTAGCATGAAACGAAAGGTCAGACGAGCGGGCATTATGCCGCTGTCCGGCACGATCCGGCAGGCAGAAAAAGCTCGTGGGATTTACTGCAAAGGAAGGGGTTGAGTTTTGCGGGAGCTGGAACTAACGATCGCGAAGATGGGTTGCCTCGTCTTGGTTCCAGTTGTCACTTCAAACAGAGTCCGAACGACCTTTCCGCAACTTCGTTTGCGGAGCAGCGTCGGGCACGTTTAAAGAGCCTAAACTCTCTCCGATGCCTTCGGCAACCAGACAATCTTTCTCATCCGTGCTTATTTCAGGAGCACATTAGGGAAGACTCACGGCTTTGCGTCTCTGCCTTTCGACAGATTTGCCCTTATCGTGTGCAATCGTCTTTAGTAAAGAACTCGCTGCGCTTTGGGAATCGCAGTCTCAAACCGATTAAACAGTTTCGACACAACATTGTCAAGAGCATTTTTGATTTATTAGTAATTCTGGAAGTCCTTGCCGCCCAAGACTTTGGAAGGAATGTCTGGTTTTGGGACTTTCACCGAGGATCTTGGGGGGTACACGTCGGCCGATCTCGACAGGGGTCTCTTCCTTGCTGATGACAACTCTGACGAAGGCATCTCGCCAGGTGGCCGCGGCCGTTCCCTAGGCATCTGCCGGAACCAAACGGCAACGCACAATGGCGGTGGTGAACTCCCGTGTGAATCTGTTGGCAACAAGTCGCAACCGTCGAATCGGTACGGCCTCAAAACTGGCAAAACGAAAATCGCTCTGGGCAACGATTTCTTTAAACCGCCGTATCGTCATTTGATTGAGGCCTCCTTCGACTTCGCAGAAGCGGGTTGCCCCATCCGTCTTGAAATCTGAGCGCCATCTGATTAGCGCCTTCTCTGTAAACAGCAGGTGTGCCCAGGGAAACACTGAAAATAAGTGTCCGCCTAACGGGTGATACCAAGAGGGACCGAACTCAATGATCACGCATCCGTCATCCTTCAGGAGTTTCCTCATCTCTCGCAAGACCTGGGCAGGATCTTCAAAATGCTCGAATGCGTCGAGAGATAGAATTACATCAACTCTGTCGGAGAAGTGAGCAGTGAAATAGCAGCGATTTCCTACGCCCGATGCCGCTGCTGCTTGCTTGCCTTTGGTTAAGACATCTTTCCGAATATCAAGTCCAATGACGCGTGCTGCTCCCTTCTGGGCGATCTCTATGGCCTCGTCGCCGACCCCGCACCCATAATCGAGCACCACCTTTCCAGCAAGGGCAGCCCATATCTCCGACCCGAAAAGCACCTCGATTTTGCTGCGATTCTGGTAGACAGATCCATCGCAGGAAGACCCTCGACCGTCACTGCTGATCAAGCGGAGCACGAAATATCCCAGCTGTCCACCTATGAGGCCCATGGTTCTTTATCGTCACTAGGACCGCAATGACTCTCTACCATTATGACGTCCAACTGCTGAATCGCAATCGGGCTCGCTGGAAGTCCGCCCTGCAAGCTCATAATAAACCCCGAGCCACTTTGCCTCCACCGTCTGCCAGGTGTACTTCTGACACTGCTGCCACGCTTTTTGTGCGATGCTGAAGGCCAGGTCGGGATCTTCAATTAGGCGAATGGCTGACCGAGCCATCGCTTCACAATCACCCCGGGGACTTACCAATCCCGTTTCTCCGTCTTTGACAATTAAGGGTATGCCTCCGGCATCCGTTGTCACTATCGGAATCCCTGAAGCGAACGCCTCGATGAGTGAAGTGGGCATATTGTCTATATCCGGGCTGTTCAAATAGATGTCTGCCTTTTCGTAAAACTCTGACATCTTTGAAGGCTGAACCCGGCCTGCGAAGAATACCCGACGCAAGCCCAATTCATTGGCGAGGGCTTCTAGCTCGGCGCGCTGGCTTCCGTCGCCCACAAGCGTTAGAGAGGCTTCAGGAAAACGTCTTTGGATCATGGCAAAGCTACGAAGAGTGCATTCCACATTATAGGACGGCTCAAAACTGCGGTTGGAAAGAAACCGCGGCTGGGGATTCGTCCGGGATCTAAATCGAAAAATGCCGGGGTCAACAAAATTAGGAATGGGATATGAAGAGAATCCGTACCTGCGAAAGACTTCTACAAGATACTCTGAAGGCACCACGATCTTATCAACCAAGCGAATTATCGGTAGAACGATCTTGCGCGCTCGTCGTAAATGGTCCTCCGCCTCACCGCTACGATAGTTGAGAAGAGTCTTTCTGCCGTAGAACCGGGCAACCAGAATTGCCGGGGCAGGCGCTAGCAAAAAAGAAAAATAGGAGGCAGAAAAGATGTGGATCACGTCGTACCGAGGAACCCACCTGAAAAGGGTTATCAGATAAAGCAACGAAGTGACAAATGTTCGAAGATACTTGACCTTCTGCAGTAGCCGCAAAGGTCCAGGTAAATGAGGATTGACCGGCAACAACGAAACTTCCAGCGAAGAAATTTTGCTCAGTTGCTTGAGCAATCGGTCAGCCTGGACTGCTTGTCCCCCCAGGATTTCAAGTGACGGGGCAACAATGAGCACTCGCAACGGCCGCGGTTCAAGGACTATTCTCGGTACGACTCCCGTTTCTGGCTGGCTGTCTTCTTCGATCACCTAACCGAAACCTCGGACATAGTTTGGGTTCAGGTAGTGTGAGAGATTGCCCCTCGTCGGTGGGTCTTTCTCTAACGACAAACCCAGGTCACCTTGGATCCGAATCTGAGCCCTGGACTCAATAAAACTCAAATGAATTGCCTGAACCAGAACAAACCTCTAGTTCGAAACTCTCCGCGGTCTTGTTGACGACTTTGGCCAGGATCCAGACAACGCACCATGGGTTGCCCCTCTTAAGGTTACCATGTCTACGCCGACGTCGGATCCGTCAGTTGCCGCTCCCCTTCCAGAGCTTCCGGCTGCCAGACTAAAGTCGGACGCGCCATAGTTCACGAATTGCTTGGGCCATGATCCATTTACATATATGCCACCGCGGGGATAGCTGGCATTGCGCTTGTTTACGATTAAGTTACGATTCCAACTCGTGTTATCTCCGGGCGGGAGATACTTCTTAATGTTGGCCTCGCAGTCTGTGGAGGAATCATTACTACGGAACCCTCCTCCGCCATGAGGATGAATGTTGTTCAGCCACATCGACTCTA
>DATEUF010000374.1:0-25379 GCA_035283325.1 Pyrinomonadaceae bacterium
TAGAGTCGATGTGGCTGAACAACATTCATCCTCATGGCGGAGGAGGGTTCCGTAGTAATGATTCCTCCACAGACTGCGAGGCCAACATTAAGAAGTATCTCCCGCCCGGAGATAACACGAGTTGGAATCGTAACTTAATCGCTAACAAGCCCTCGCTGGCAAGATATCCCTCAAACGCTCTCGCGTATTTTGGTGATTGGAGACTATTGTTTGCTGACTACGCTATTGGCGACTTTACTTTAGCCGCCGGTCAGCCAGGCAAGGGCGCAGCGACTGACGGAGGCGACGTAGGAGTCGATATGGCCGCGTTGCGTGCTGCCACCGCCGGTTCCATTTCAGGTGCTTGGAATAGCTCAGGTCCATCTGCCACTCCTACGCCGACCTCTACACCGACGCCAACCCCTACGCCCACAGCCACGCCCACCCCAACTCCGACACCAACCCCGAACCCCACGCCGGGACCGACTGCTACCCCCACACCGGAACCCACGGCTACGCCCACGCCTTCTGCCACACCTACGCCGACACCGACGCCCGTTGTTGGGATTCCCTTGGGTAGAACAGTTAATGTTGACGTGAACGGCGTCGTCGTGCGAGGTGGGCCATCAATCTCCTATGGTGCTGTAGGTAGCCAGAATTCCAATGTCATGGGCGGAGTCATTGAGAGTTGTTTACAAGATACAGCCAGCTCCAAGGTGTTTTGTCATATCAATTTTGCGATCAACCCCGATGGTTGGGTCCCCACTGAAGACCTATTGGTTCAGCCGATCAGCAATCCGATCGACGATGTACAGACTTTTGTGGGTAGGCAGTATTACGATTTCCTCAATCGGGATCCGGACTCCCAAGGTTTCGACTACTGGACTTCGCAAGTTGCCCAGTGTGGAGCTGATGTCAGGTGTATACATGACCGCAGGGTTAGCACGGCGGATGCCTTCTTCTTCGAACCTGAATTCCAGCAAACAGGTTCCTTTGTCTATCGCGCCTACAAAGCGGCGTTTGGGGCCAGGCCGAGTTTTGCTGAATTCAATGCTGACAGAGATATGGTGATTGTCGGTCCGGGTCTCGATCAGAGCAAAACTGATCTGGTCCTCAACTTCGTGCAACGTTCAACATTCCTGCTGAAGTATCCACGGACTCAGACTGCACAACAGTTCATCGATAACCTGCTAACGTCTCTCCTTGTACACTCTGGCGTCGACCTTTGGGCACAACGAAACACCTTGATCGGCTTCTATAATGGAACTGATTTTGGGCGAGTAGCGATCCTACGAGCAGTCGCGGATAACCAGGCCTTCGTTGACGCAGAGTACAACAATTCGTTTGTGTTGATGGAGTACTTTGGCTACCTGGGTCGCGATCCCGATGAAGCAGGTTTTCAATTTTGGTTGAGCCAGGTTAATAGCCATCCGCTAAGAAACACGAGTGTCCAACAAGCAATGGCCTGTTCGTTTATCACGTCGGCTGAATACCAGTTGCGTTTTGGAACCGTTATAACCCGATCTAATAGCGAGTGTCCGCAGTAGCGCGGCAAAGGGCAAAGGGGCAAGGAGCAAAGGGCAGAGAGCGCGTATTAGAGCAACCTGTTAGGAAGTAGATCCCCGCGTTTGCCCTGGCTCTTTGCCCTCTGCTCTCTTCGCTCCCTCTCTCTTCGCTCCTTGCCCTTTGCCCTCCGCTTTTCCCCCCTCGCCCGCCCCGCCCGCCCCACTAGCATTGTGCGCCGGGCCTCTTTGTTATAAGCTAATTGCGCGTTTTTGGCCGGTAGAACATCTATTCGTTATTCCGGCAGGTCTTCGTGAGGGAACTTGCCCTTTTCTTACGACGATCATTTCCAGGGGAAATAATCAATGAGTGTCGCCGCCACCAGGCCAATCTGGCGAGTTCTAGCCATATCCTCTGCTCTCGTCTTCCTTTACGCTGCCGTGCTCATGAAGCTCGGCCACGATTTGTGGACAGACGAAAACTACTCACACGGCCTGCTCATACCTTTCGTTATCGGTTACATACTCTGGAGCCAGCGGGAAAGGTTCAGTCGTGAGCCGGTGCGCCCGTCCTTCGCTTGGGGATTAGCAGCTGTAGTTGTTGCTTTGTTGGGCCTCTGGGCCGGTGTCGCCGGCGCGGAACTCTTTGTCCAGAGATTGTCATTGGTATTGATGCTGGCGGGAGTTGTTGTCTATTCCCTGGGGGTTCGATTCCTGAAGTTAATCCTGGTGCCCCTCGGACTGCTGTTACTGGCGATTCCGATTCCGGCCATTGTCTTCAATAAGATCGCTTTTCCCCTGCAACTTTTTGCTTCCCGGTGCGCAGTCTGGGCAATGAGCCTGCTTGACATTCCGGTACTGCGACAGGGAAATGTGATTGAGTTGATGCCTCTTGACAGCCGAGAAACCCGGAAACTAGAAGTGGTTGAAGCGTGCAGTGGCATTCGTTCCCTGATGACTTTGGCGACGCTGGCGGTAGTGTTTGCCTATTTTACTTATCCGTCTCCTCCTGCTGGCGGCAATGGAGGCGGAGGCATTTGGAGCAAAATCACCAGCTATCGATTCTGGAGAACATTCCTGATCGTGATGTCGGCTGTGCCGATTGCAATTTTTACAAATGCCTTGCGTGTGAGTGGTACCGGCGTGCTTGCACGCTGGTACGGAACAGAAGTAGCTGATGGATTCTTCCACTCTTTTTCTGGTTGGGTGATCTACATCGCGGCTTTTGTACTGTTGCTCGGAGTAGGTTGGGTTTTGGATCGCTTTAATCCCAGCCGAGGACAACCAAAGGCGACAACTACATCGCGAGAGCCGCGCTCTTCTGACCTTGAATCGGGATCGGCACGCTCGCAGGTTGTGCCGGCGGAAGGAGCAGACTAATGAAGGCTTCTACCCGTTTCGTAATTCTGCTGATCCTACTCCTTATGGGTGGCATTGTTGTCAACGCCTGGCATTCACTCGGCGAGACGACAGTTGCACGTAAGAATCTGGACGCCTTTCCCCGGCAGATTGGCTCCTGGGAACAAATAGGGGGTGATCAGCGGTTTGACAATGAAACGTTGAATTTATTGCGCGCCAGCGATTATCTAATGCGGAACTACCGGACACCGGGGGGGGCCGTGGCCAATTTCTATATCGGCTATTACGCGAGCCAGCGTGATGGAGCGACCTATCACAGCCCCTTGAACTGCCTGCCGGGCGCAGGTTGGGTCATGACTAACCCGGGCAAAGTTATGATTAGTCCCGAGGGTAGGAACTCCTTTCTCGCAAATCGCTACTTGATTGAAAACGGTGATCACAAGGAGTTGCTGATCTACTGGTACCAGGGGCGTGGCAGGGCTGTAGCGAGCGAATACTGGGGGAAAATCTATACTGTGTTGGACAGCGTCAGATTGCGAAGGTCTGATGGGGCAATGATCCGAGTCACGGTCCCAGTCCGCAAATCGGAAGCCGACGCACTGCGGACGGCCGTGGACCTGTCGGCGACGGCTGCCACAGTCTTGCCGGAGTTTGTTCCTGACTAGAGACTCTGGATTTTGGGTACCTGCGCCGATTTTGGGCTTTCTTTGCGGAAAAGGTGCGGGATTGAAGCTATGTTAAGAATGTCTCACCCTCGTGGGCCATCATCAGGCATTGCCCGCCGCAGATGGTCAAAACAGGTGGGAATTGACGGCCGAATTTTGGAGGTTTCGGGGCCAAAAAAGCCCGAGCATCCGGTTCGTGCGGGAGTCGAACAAGAATGAAATTGGAGTGCCGTAGTCGTTTCTATTACGCAATCCTTTTGTCTCCGCTCTTAGCGGCTTTCCTTTCCCTGTCGGGCTGCACGAATCCTGAAAAGGCTAAAGCCGCTCACTTGAGTAAAGGTGACGCCTATCTCAAAGACTCAAAATTCCAGGAAGCATCGCTAGAGTATCGCAACGCCCTGCAAATAGATGACAGGCTGGCGGCAGCCCACTGGGGGCTCGCCCGCGCATATGAGGGGTTGCAAAGGTATCAGGAAGCCTTTGACGAACTGCGAAAGACCACGGAACTCGACCCAAACAATCTCGAAGCTCGGGTTAAGCTGGGTAATTACTATGTCCTCGGGAGTGCGAGAGACGCGCAGCTAATCTCTGAGGCAGAGCGACTGGCTAAAGAGATACTGCAGAAGGACCCGAACCACATAGAAGGACACATTCTGCTCGGCAGCGTACTCTTTGCCCAGAATCAGCATGAGAAGGCCTTTGCCGAACTCAAGCACGCCATCGAACTGGATCCCAAACGCGTCGAGTCTTATCTCAGTCTAGCCAAGTACTATGCTGTAACCAAGGACCAGGCCAAGGCTGAGGAAACCTTCCGCCGGGCTATCTCTATCAACAACAATTCAGCGGTGGCGCATACTGAGTATGGTAAGTACCTCGTGCAAATGAATCGCGGCGCGGAAGCTGAAGTTGAGCTGAGGAAGGCAGTTGAGGTCGAACCATCCAACCGTTCATCCCGCTTCGTGCTGGCCAGTTTCTACCTGGTAAACAAGCAAATTGATAAGGCTGAGGAGGCCTACAAAGCGCTCGCTGCTCTGGATGGCGATAAGCCTGAAGGTCAGGCGGTTTTAGCCGACTTCTATTCATCAGTCAATCGACTTGATGACGCAATCAGGATCTACCAGGACATTGTGGCGAAGTCTCCCGACTATGTTCATGGGCGCTACCGGCTAGGCGAAATCATGCTGATGCGCGGCAACACTCAAGGCGCGCTGGCGCAGATTGATGAAGTGCTAAAGAAAGACAAGACAGATCGGCAAGCCTTGCTGCTGCGAGCGCGCGTTCGGGCGCAAACCGGCGATTTGAAGGTTGCGATTGAGGATCTAAAAGAGGTGTTGCGGCAGGAGCCGAATTCGCGAGCAGGCCTATATTTCATGGCACAGACGAATTTCAGTCTGGGTCTGGTGGACCAGGCGCGTGCCTTCGCAGCTGATCTTGAAAGAAATTACCCCGACTATCTACCTGCCAAACTAATGCAGGTGCAGATAAGTCTGGCCACTGGCGATGCTCGCACTGGTCAAAGACTAGCTTCAGAGTTACTGGATCGTTTGAGCAAAACCGGACCGGATCGCGACAACTCTCCTCAAATGCTCGACGAGCTTCGCATGAAGACATACATGGCGCGGGCCACAGCGCAACATAGCCTCGGCAATCTACAAGGCGCTCGAGAGGATCTGAACGCGGCCCGCCAGGTTGCGCCTGGCAGTCCCGAGGTTTATATCAGTCTCGCCTCACTAGCCAGTTCCGAGAACAAGTCTGACGACGCCCTATCTTTCTATGAGAACGCGCTGGCGATTGATGCCACAAACTTCAATGCGTTGAGCGGCTTGATCGGCGTACATGGGCGTCAAAAGCAGCTCGACAAGGCGCATGCCAGGATCGATCAAGTTCTTAATTCGTATCCAAACAATGCTTCACTTCATTTCCTAAAGGCGCAGGTCTACGGGTACGAACATAATGTGCAGGGAGCGGAAGCCGAATTGCGTAAAACGCTGGAACTTGATCCCAACTATATTGCGGCCTACTCCGCCCTTGGGGCCCTGTTCATAAACACCAGGCAGGAAGAGAGAGCGATTGCCGAGTACAAAAAAATTCTGGATCTGAGACCCGAGAATCCAGCAGCTTACACCTTGATTGGCATGCTTGAGGATTCTCGCAAGAACTATGACGCCGCAGCGGAGAATTATCGCAAAGCTCTGGCGATTGATCAGAACTCAATTATTGCAGCCAACAATCTCGCCTGGCTTTACGCAGTTCAGGGTAAGGGGAATCTGGACGAAGCGGTGCGGCTGGCACAGGGAGTGGTGCAGAAAAACCCGAACATTGCAGGTTTCATCGACACGCTTGGTTGGGTCTATTTCAAGAAAGGCCTTTATGCGGCGGCCGTTGACCAGTTACAGAAGGCGGTCGCAGTGGACGAGCAAGCGGCCAAAATCGCCAATGTTAGCCCCGCCGGAAATTACTATTATCATCTTGGTATGGCGTTAAAGGCAAAAGGCGATAAGGAAGGTGCTAAACGAGAGTTACAGCAGGCGCTGCAATTGGCGGAGAAAGCCCCCTTTGCAGAGTCGGAGCAAGCCAGGAGCGAGCTGGGAACGCTTTAAGCCCCAACCGGTCCTTCTCAGTTGATAAATGGGGGTACCAGGAGCGGTCATATGAGTACTGAATTTCGCCAAAGAACTCCAGGTGAATTTGCAAGGATTGCGTGGAAGCGCAAATGGATGATTCTGCTTCCTGCAATCGCTGTTGCCGCCGCGATCGGACTGGTCGTCTTTCGGCTGCCGGACGTGTATGCCTCCTCGACCCTGATCGTCGTTAAGCCATCAACACTTCCGAGCGCGGTTGTGCCCACGCTTTCAGAGGATGGTTTGACGAGGCAGTTGGCAAGCATCACGCAGGTGGTTACCAGCCGCAGCTCTCTGGAGCCACTTGTTGAGAAGTATGATCTCTATAAGGTCGACAGAATGCGCGGTGAACCAATGGAGCTGGTGATTGACAGGATGCGCCGCAACATTAGTGTCGAAGTCAATACCAGCCGCAACGACATCACGAATGGATTTAATATTACCTACCGCGGCCACACGCCTCGTACTACTCAGGCCGTTACAGCGGAACTCGCAGGTAAGTACATTGATGAACAAACCAAAAATACGATCAATTCCAGTGCCTCAGCGAGGCAATTCATAGATCAGCAGGTAAAACAGACTAAAGATGAGCTGGACGCCATCGACAAGCAGCGGCTGGAATTCATGCAGAAGAACGTCGGTAGCCTGCCTTCGGAAGCAGTCTCCCTCGTTGGCCAACTGAATGGTCTCAGAGAACAGCAGAAGGCTTACATCTCGGAAGTCGGGAGACTTCAGGATCGGCGCTCGGCGATTGCAGGCCAGGTGGCGCTGATGAAGAGAACCACTGAACAGGCCAGGGAAGAAGCCGCCGAAACTTTGACCGATCCCAAAACCACGATGGCCTGGTCCACTCTCGTTGCCCGCAAGGCTGATGTAGAAGCTCAGCTGACACGAATGCTTCAGGAGTTGCGGCCCAAGCATCCGGATGTAATTGCCAAGCAGGCCGAATTAGATTCGGTGAAGGAAGCAATGGACCAGATGATTAACGAGTGGAAGGAGAAGATCAAGGAGAAGGAAGCAAAACTACGCAGTCGCCCGGACATTACCGTGGCGAATCTGGAAACCGAATTGCGATTGGTGGACGGTGAAATAAAACGGCAGCAGACCCTGCTCGGCCAAATCGAAACACAGATAACCGAGGTCGTACAACGAATAAACACGGTTCCTGGTACTGAGGTGGCATTGGGCGCGCTCGATCGCGAATACCAGACGAAGAAGAGTGCTTACGATCAGCTTCTTTCGCAACAACAAAGAATTGCCCTTGGAGCCGAGGCCGCCTCCCAACAGCAGGCAGAGGGCATCGAGGTGATCGACCCGGCGAACCTGCCAGGGCGCCCCGTGGCGCCTAAGCGCTTCACCCTTCTGGCTGGCGGCTTGGGCCTGGGCCTCGTTATCGGTCTTCTGCTTGCAGGTGCGTTTGAAGTGCCGCGCCTGCTGACAATCCAAACCTCCGAGGATGCGGCGCATTACACTAATCTTCCGGTTTTGATTGCTATCCCAGAATTGTTGACGCCAAAGGAAGCGATCAGCCGCCCGCGAAGGCGCAAACTCCTGTTAGCGGCGGGGGTCGTTGCGACCATTGCGGCAATTCCGGCACTGGCCCTTATTTTAAAGGCCTCACAAGTATTCGAGCGCTTTGTTGCCTAGAGCGCTTTCGTTGATGTAACCCGGCGGTTGCCGGGTACTGGAGGTTAGAGAAGAGTGTACGCAGAATTCTACGGTTTGAGAGAGTTGCCATTCGCGCTGACACCCGATCCGCGCTTCATCTACTTTACGCCTTCGCATACCGAAGTGATGGCTAACCTTCACTACGGAATCGAAAGCGGCAAGGGACTGGTTGTGGTTACAGGAGAAGTGGGAACTGGTAAGACCACGATCCTTCGGTGGATGATGCAGCGCCTGGATCGTACGGTGTTGGTTGCCTACATATTCAATCCTCGTTTATCGGTAGCCGAGTTTTACCAGCATGTTGCTGCTTTGCTGGACGTGCAGAAATGGCAAACGAAATCTGACCTGTTACTCGCCCTGGGGAAGGCGCTCGAGGCGCGCCACTCGCGCGGCCTGCGCACAGTATTGATCATTGATGAGGCACAGGGTCTTTCGCCACATGTACTCGAGGAGATCCGGCTGCTCTCCAATTTCGAATCGGACACTGCAAAACAACTTCAGATCGTTCTGACTGGCCAACCGGAATTGAGAGATGTATTGAATAACCCGGATCTGCGTCAATTAAAGCAGCGGGTTGCATTAAGGTGTGTTATTCGACCCCTACCAAACGTAGAGGAAACTGATCGCTACATTACTTCGCGGCTTCTTGTAGGCGGGGCCCAGCATATCGATATTTTTTCTCCAGGCGCGATCGAGTACATCTTCCGGTGCTCAGAAGGCATTCCGCGCAACATTAATAACTTGTGTGATAACGCTCTGCTCGCTGGCTATGCTGCGGGGGAACGAACAATCAGCCGTTCGATCATTGAAGAGATTGCGGAGTCGTTCGACATGCTGCCAAACATTGGTGGTGGTATGCAGCCTGGCGAAGAAAGGGAAGCGCCGGCCCGCATCTTCACGGCAGCTGGTCGCGCCGAGTTGTGGGCCGCCGGTACTGGTTCGGCAGAGGCCGAGCCAGATACGGTTTCTCCGGCCACCTTTGAAAGGAGCAGCTGAGCGCGCGAGCATGCAATGAACCGCTGAAGCTCGCGAGTTTTGATTCTAGAAGGAGAACAGATGGGCAGAGTTTTTGATGCATTACGGCGCTCAAGCAGCCAGAAGACTGGAACTGCCAAGCCACGTCTAGGAGAGGATTTTCGGCGCCGCGAGGAAGGCAGTCTCAAAGTCGAGTCTCCTTCTGCACGACAGCTCGAGGAACAGCTATTTAAAGGTTCCTCGATAATGACCACTGCGGACAAAGCGGTCTATAGTTCAGCGTCCACTGCGCACACTGCGAATGCAACCGGCGGGTCGGCACTCCCCGGCGGAATGGCTTCGCGTGCTGCTGGGGCAACTTTGGGCGCTGCCGGGTCGGCGCGCGCTGCGGGATTTGTCACCTACGACATTTCCGCCGCGCGCGTCGAGCCTCATCTGGTGGCTATTACTCAACCTCGCTCTGGATATTGCGAACAGTTTCGCTCGCTCCGTACGCGTATTTTGCACGCTGGCGAACGCGAGCGGATATCTGTTCTGGTAGTCACAAGCGCAGGTATCGGTGAAGGTAAAACTCTGACCACCCTCAATCTTGCCTGGCTCTTAGCGCAAACAGAAGGAGTAAGGGCGCTGGTTATCGACAGCGATCTGCGGCAGCCTTGTGCCACCGATTATCTATCAATTGACGCTCCGCTGGGTCTGTCGGAAGTTTTAGGCGGTGAAATCGGACTCAAACAGGCAATAGTTCGTCTCGACCCTGCAGGATTATACCTGCTGCCCGGCGGCAAGGCTCGCGATGATGTCGCAGAACTGCTCTCAGGACCGACTTTTGCCGGAGTTATTGCAGAAGCGCGGCGCATGTTTGATTACATCCTAATCGACGCCCCTCCCCTGGGTATTTTTACCGATGCCAGCTTGCTCATTTCCCGAGCCGATGCCGCGTTGCTCGTAGTCCGCGCCGGCAAGACACGCTATGCACTGGTGGATCGCCTCCTGGATCAGTTGCCTCGCGAACGAGTACTCGGAGTGGTGCTGAATCGGGCGGAGGATGAGCCGCAGTCGACTGCCTACTACTATTCCGATCGGTACTACCGGCGCGATCGTCAGCTATCTAAACCCAGCCAAAACGGACTAGAAGAAGGGACAAAAGAGGAGGTAGCGATCGTTAGTTGAGAGCATCTCGCCAGAATACACGAACCGTTCTGCTGATACTCGCCGAAGCCGCAGTCATATTTGGTGCGATGACGGCTGCCGTGTATTTGCGCCTGGGGTTGCTGGAAGGATACAACGAGTTAGTCTTTCGGCAGGGATTCTTCAAGGCGAGCATCGCTACGCTCTTCTGTCTGGCCGCCTTCTACCTTTTCGATCTCTACGACTTCATCGTCATGCATGACCGGCGTGAGCTGGTATTGCGGCTCGTGCAGGCACTGGGCCTGGCCTGGATTGGGTTGGCTCTCTCCTTCTATGCGTTTCCGCAACTGATGCTGGGTCGGGGCATCTCGCTGATTGCGCTGCCTCTGGCACTGTCCCTCATGGTGGCCTGGCGAGTCTCAATTCACTGGTTTCTGGGTCATCCCAACATCGGGGAACGAATCCTCATTGTTGGATCGGGAAATCTGGCTGTGGAGGTCGCGCGGGAAGTGCTCAACCGGCCGGACGCGGGGTACCGAATTGTGGGCTTTGTCGGTACGAATTCGGAACTGCTGGGCCGAAGCTTGATTAATCCGCGTGTGATCGGTATTACGTCGGAACTCGACGACGTCGTTCGACGCGAAGATATTGACCGTATTGTGGTGGCGATGGGTGAAAGGCGCGGCCAGTTGCCAACGGAAGAGTTGTTGCGCCTGAGTTTGGGCGGTCAGGTGGCGATCGAAGAGGGAGCGTCGTTTTACGAACGGGTGACCGGCCGCGTTTCCCTAAACATGATCAGGCCTTCTTGGCTAATCTTTTCCGGACGTGGCAGGCAGGTAAGAATTGCTTCGATCACGCGCAGCGTAGTGCACCGGCTGGTAGCGTTATTGGGTGCGATTGTGTCGCTACCCATCGCGATGCTGACAGCCGTGCTGATAAAGATCGATTCGCCTGGGCCTGTCTTGTACAAGCAGGAACGACTCGGCAAAAACGGCAAGCCATTTGTGTTAATGAAGTTTCGTTCAATGCGCGAGGATGCCGAATCGGATGGCCCGGTTTGGGCCACCAAAGATGACGAACGCGCGACGCGGGTTGGTTACTTCATTCGCAAGGTCAGATTTGATGAGATTCCCCAATTTTGGAATATCTTGCGAGGAGAAATGAATTTCGTTGGTCCGCGACCTGAACGCCCGCATTTCGTTTCTCAGCTCGCTCAGGAGATCCCCTACTACGAACAGCGGCATTTGATTGCGCCAGGCCTAACAGGATGGGCGCAAATCAAGTATCCGTACGGAGCTTCAATCGAAGATGCGCGCCAAAAGCTTCAGTACGATCTTTTCTATATCAAGAACCAGAGTTTGATCCTTGATGCCATTATCATGTTTGAGACGTTCAAGATCATTCTCTTCGGTCGCGGCGCCCATTAAGCCGGTAGACTTCGGAGGTTTTGAAATGAGAGCAGGGAATAGAGGTTTAATAGCGGTATTCGCCATCGTCTTTGCTGGGTCCTCAGCAGCAGCTAGTTTTGCGCAGACGCAGGAGACTGTAAGCAACAAGACACGGCAAAGGGTTGTGACCACTCCTGCGGAGGAAAAAAGTGCGAACCAGGTGAGCCAAAAGCCTGTGTCTACGACAACGCCAGGTGAACGGCTCGAGCCGGACGATAATAGCCGTACTCCTGCCGATGTTCCGGCTGAAACTCAGGCTAACCGCCAGGAACAGATTTCGGAAGAGGCCGCGGTGGTTCCTTTCTACAATAATTTTTTCAGTACCTATCGCCTCGGGCCGGAAGACGTGATCTCGGTAACGGTCTTTGGCCAGGAGCGCTACTCGCGCTCGGGAATCGTCATTCCGCCTAGCGGCCGCATCGCGCTGACGTTGATTCCTGATGGAATTTTCGTAAACGGGAAGACGGTCGAGCAGGTTGCTGAATTAATCAAGAAACGTTACGACGAGTACATTATTGAGCCCCAGGTTTCGGTCTCACTCGATAAAGCCTCATCCTATCGTTACGCGGTAATCGGGGACGTGGGTCAACCCGGTATTCGGATGATGACCCATCGAATGACAGTAACCGAAGCATTGAATGAAGCCGGTGGCGTCCTACCGACAGGCGATAAGAGCCGGGTCGTGGTTTTGCGCAGGCAGCCAAATGGTAATCTTGCTTCCATTGCGGTCAATGTGTCGAAAATTTACAAGGGCCAACTTGCTGATTCAACTTATCTGGTACCGGGCGATCAGGTAGTGGTGCCGGGGAACAAACTGAAGACGTTCCAGAAGATCATGAGCTTTGTCCCCATTCTCAGCTTCGCCCGGATCTTCACGGGCGGCTTCCCGTACTGAGGCAGACGCCAGGAGGCAGGGGCGCAGGAGGCAGACAGCAGGAGGGCAGGAGGCAGGAGCACCGTCCGAACCGGGACGCTTTTCGTCTTAACCAGGCCTTAGAAATTAGCCGAAGATCAAGAAAGCTAGGCTAAATCAAACCTGAGGCCCTCCCCACAAAATCTTTATCATCTCTTAAAAAGAGCCACGAAACGTGATTGAAACCTCACGATAAACCTTCTTCGCTGGAATAATTTAACCGCGTGTCATACAGGAGAAAGCCATCGCCCATGAGCACTTCGCCTTTGCGTCTTCCACAGCCACCTGTTCCCGCCCGCTGCCGCCTGCGCCTGCCGCCTGCCCCTGCCGTCTGCCGCCTGCACCTGCCGCCTGCTCCTGCGGCCCGCCTCCTGATTCTGATTTCTCTTCTTTGCTGCACTGTTCAGCTTAGCGCGCAAACTAGCGTCTGGACTCGACAGCGTTCCGGCACCCTCGCCTGGATACATGCCGTCTTCTTTCTTAATCAAACACGAGGGTGGGCCGGCGGTAGCCGCGGCACGTTACTCACAACGACGAACGGCGGCAAAACATGGGAGGCAACACCACCGCCCAGTGAAGATGTGATTCGCGACATCTATTTTTTGGACGATCAGCGTGGGTGGCTGGTTTGTGAAAGAAATATCTATGAGTTGAAAAGCGTTGACGATCCGCGCTCCTACCTGATGACGACTACTGACGGAGGCAATCATTGGACACGCGTAGAGCTACGCGGCGCTGATGTTGATGACCGGCTTGCGCGCGCCCTTTTTAGTCGTGGTGGACGGGCCTGGGCATTTGGCGAGGGTGGCGCCATCTACACTAGTCGAGATCGCGGCGCGAATTGGACCCGACTTCCAGTGCCGACGCGTCATGTATTGCTCGGAGGAACGTTTGTCGACGAGGATCGTGGCTGGCTAGTCGGCGCCGGCGCAACCATACTGCAAACAGCAGACGGAGGTGACACATGGCACGTCTCGAGGCTAGCAGAGGCAAACAATGCTCGCTTCACGTCGGCTTCATTCGTCGACAACCGTCTGGGTTGGGCCGTTGGGACCGGGGGTGTTATCTATCGCACCATAAACGGTGGGCGAACCTGGACGGCGCAAAAGTCAGGCGTGGCCACTGATCTGTTCGATGTGAGATTCCTCGACGCGGTTGAAGGGTGGGCCGTCGGAGCTGAAGGAACGGTCATTCATACGGTCGATGGTGGCTTGCATTGGAACGCTGAACGAACAGGCACCACCCATCCTCTTGAGCGCGTGTTCTTGGTCGGTCGCAGCCACGGCTGGGCCGTCGGCTTTGGCGGCACCATCATCGCTTTCACGCGTATTGAATCCCCGCAGGCTGCCCGCTGACTCAAACGAAACAACCAGAGGTGTAATTGTGAGCTTTGTTGCTGAAAGAGTAAGCCGTAAGGCCAATGTTTCCTTATCATTTATGGTGAGTGTGCTGCTGGCTTTAGCGGGCGCGGTGCTGGCGCAGAATCCCGACGCTTCGCAACCGGGCAAAACATCCGAACCCAGTAAACCGCGATCTCGCCGGGTAGCGACTGAAGAATCCGCAACAATCGCGAATTCGTCGAGGGAACAAGGAGATGCTCTGATCCTGAAGCTGCGTGAGCAGATCGATCAGGCACCTACGCCCCAGGAACGCACCCAGTTACAGTTTAAGCTTGTGGACCAGTTGCTCTCGAGCGGCATGAAACAAGAAGCCGTTAGCCAGCTTCAGTCCATGAGGTCCGAAGATCGCTTCGAGCCGCAGGCATTCTATAACGTTGGCAATGCTCTTGCGCGATTGGGAGACAGCGAAGGCGCCATTGCCGCCTATCGCAAGGCTATCGAACAGCGCAAAGGGCGTTATTCCCGAGCGCTGAATAATATGGGAGTCGTATTGCTGCGAGTGGGTCGCTGGGACGAGTCGGCGGAAGCACTCTTGTCGGCTCTCCGGCTTGAGAATTTTCGTTATGCCGAAGCGAGCTATAATCTTGGCCGACTTTACGCAGCACGTGGCGAAGCAGATATGGCGGTGCGCGAGTGGCGCCGCGCCCTGGTTGTTGATCCCGAACACTCTGCTGCCGCCCAAGCACTATCCTTGGCGGGCAGCGAGGCTCCCATAAAAGTAGCTGCGGTAGGTTCGTCGGGATCGACAAGTGCAGCGAAGGCGACCAGTTTGACTGCGCCCGTTGCGCGCTCGTCTAAACCAGTTGCCAGAGAGACTCGAGCTGCAAAGACTTCCACCAAGGTTTCCCACAGTTCCATCTCATCACCGGTGCTGACGGTCGATACAGAAACCTTCAACTACCTGCAACGGGCCAGAAATGCGCGTGAGCGAAATCGCAACTTGGAAGCCGTCGAGAATTATGAGCGTGTAATCTCGCGCATGGGTGGTTACTTTGCTCCTGCCAATCTCGAATTGAGCTATGCACTCATTGCCCTGGAGCGACGCGAGGATGCGCTGGCCAACCTGCTGAAGGTCGCGGTTAAGGATGGCCCGCAGTATCCCATCAGTTACTATCACCTGGGCCGCCTCTATGAGCTGAAGGGTGAACTCAAGCTGGCGGAGGAGAACTACAATCGCGCCGCTCAATTATATGGACACAATAACGCGCAGTTTCTTCTCGATTTAAGTCGAATTCGGGAGAAGCGGGGAGACATACCAGGCGCGCTAGCCAGCATGGAAGAGTATGTTGCAGTAATGGAGAAACAGAACCATAAACCGGAGTGGTCAGATGCGCGCCTCACTTCATTGCGCCAAAAGTTGGCTGCCTCTCCAACTAGGCCCAACCAATAGCCCCCACATAAGAAGGTGCGGCCCGAAGCAATCATTCCTTATTCCCCAATTATCGAGTTCTAGCCATCGACAAAGGGGCCCGAGCCGTCGCTGCCGGACTCCGTCTATCGTCAACCGCTTGACTCGCAAGGCCTTCCGATAGTAAAAGGGCGCCCGAACGATCCGCTAAAATTTCCACGCACTTCTTGTTGAAGGAGCACAATACCAATGAAGAAGCAAGTTCCTCTTACTATAGCTTTGATTGCACTGATTGCGTCTGTTTGCCTGGCGCAGGAGGCGACGCCTGCACCTTCCCCTGTAGCAAAACCGAAACCAGCCATGAGTAAGGCGCAAATTCAACGGAACATCATCGCGTCCGAAAAAAGGCTTTGGGAAGCCTGGAAGAATAAGGATGACAAGCCGTTCAAGGTAGCTCTCTCCCCTGGCAGCATTATGGTTAGCGATATGGGTGTTACTGACAAGGAAGCCATCGTAAACGATATTAGCTCTGGCAATTGCGAGGTGAGGTCATATTCATTGAGCGACTTCAAGCTAACGTGGCTTGACAGTGATGCTGCGATACTAACTTACAAAGCAACACAGGACGTCACCTGCAACGGAACCGCGGGTCCGGCGGCAGTTTGGGCCAGCTCGGTCTGGATGCGCCGTGGTGGGAAATGGTATGTGGCCACTCATCAGGAGACGCCCGCCCGATGACGTTTGAATAAGAAGAATCGCTGCACAGTCAAGAGCCGGGCCACATCTAACTAACCCCTTTGGCTCTCAACTGTGGTCCGGCCCCTTTCTTTCCAGTTTCGATGAGCGGCAATCTCAGGCGCGCTTCGCAACCTGTCCGAGCGAGGCGGTTCTTCAGCGCGAGCGTTCCTCCATGAGCTTCGGCGATCTGGCGCGACAAGACGAGGCCAATGCCGGATCCTTCAGCTTTCGTGGTGAAAAACGGCACGAAAAGGTTTGCCGTACTCGCCAGTCCCGGTCCTTCGTCGCTGATCCAGACCTCCACCTGTCCAGTGTGTTGCATCCACCCAACTTCAACACAACCGCCGGTTTCCAACGCCGCATCCACTGCGTTACGCAGCAGGTTAATCATTAGTTGCTCCAGTTGCGCGCTGTCACCCTGAATCGAAACTTCCGGACCGTCGAGAATCTCAATCGGCAATCTGGTCTCCAGCGCCGCTACTCGTCGCACCAGATTGTTGATGCTGATCGGCTCAAAACGTGGTTGTGGCAGACGAGCGAGTTTTGAGTACGACTCAATGAAGCGTGCCAGCGAATCGGCACGTGCGGAGATGACTTCCAGGCCTCGCTGCATGTCGTCGCGCCAATCTGCCGCCTGTTGTCGTTTGACCATATCGCCCAGGCTCCCGGCAACTGATTTGATTGGCGCCAATGAGTTGTTCAATTCGTGCCCCAGCACGCGCAGCAATCGCTGCCATGCAATTCTTTCCTCTTCCCTCAAGGTTTGACTCAGATCCGTCAGCACCAGCAACTGATGTGGCCGGCCATGCTCGCGAAACGTGCTGCGACGCACTCTCCAACGACCCACACCTCCAGGAAAAACCAGTTGCATAGTCTGGCTTTCCTCGTCAATTTGCTGCTCCAGGCACGGAGCCAGTCCCAAATCCTTGCCGGTGCGTCCCAACAACCGTGCCACCGGCTGCGCCAGTAATTTCTCGCCCGCTCGATTCACCAGGCGTAAACGGTGGTGGTCGTCAAATGCGAAAACTGCAACTTCAATCTCCGCCATGACCGTGCGCAGCAGCGCGGTAGCCTCCAGTGCACCCAGCCGCTGCTCGCGAAGAGTTTGCCCCAACTCGTTCGCTTCCAGCAGAACTTCACCCAGCGCATCGTCGCCAGTTGCGCGTCTGGCTCTAATTGAGTAGTCACCCTCTCGCAGAGCACCCAGAATGTTTGAAAGCGTTTGCAAGGGCCGCACCACGCGCTTTTTGAGGTTGAATACGACGCTCAGCCAAACCACCACCAACAGCAAATCAATGGTCCATTGGACGCGTCCTGAGTAACCACCAAGCCATAGCAGAAGTATTGAGAGAGTTACGGCAGGCAGACCTGCCCACAGGGCCAGGAGAGTGATTCTGCGCTCAAAGCCCAGTCGCCCACCACGCTTTAAGGCCGGATCAAGCGTGGAGAAAGTTGAGGAATTGTTGCGATTTTCATCTGCAATCACACCGCTATGATAACCCATACTTCTGCAGGCGGCGGTATAAAGCACTGCGACTTAAACCGAGTGCTTCAGCGGCGCGGTTGGCGTTGCCTCCAAAGCGCGCGAGCGCTTTCTTGATAAGCAACCGCTCGACCTCTTCCAAACTCATTTCATCGATTCTGGATGCAACACCCGGTTCACGACCGGGTTGCAACCCCAGATCGAAAGCCGTAACGACTCCGCCCCCGGCCATCAACACGGCGCGTTCGACTATATGATCGAGCTCGCGGACATTGCCGGGCCAGGAGTGCTGCATCAAGGCGTCGCGTGCGCTGGAACTGAACCCATCGAGCGTGCGGCGATAGCGAGCGCAGTGTTGCTCCAGAAAATGTTCCGCCAGTGGCAGGATATCCTCGCGCCGTTCACGTAGCGGTGGTATTGGAATCTCAACCGTGTTCAGACGAAACAGCAAATCTTGCCGAAATCCGCCCTGGGCAACCTCGGCGGTCAAATCAGCATTTGTAGCGGAAAGCACGCGCGCGTTCACCTTATGCGTCTTCGATGAGCCAACACGCTCGAATTCGCCCGTCTCCAGAACGCGCAGCAGTTTCGCCTGTAAATTGAGGGGCACATTTGCGATTTCATCGAGGAACAACGTGCCACCGTCCGCCAGTTCGAAGCGACCGACGCGATCTGTCCGGGCATCGGTGAAGGCCCCGCGCACATGACCAAAAAGCTCACTTTCGAAGACCCCTTCGGCAAGCGCCCCGGCGTTGACTGAGATCATAGGTTTTGTCGAGCGCGTGGACATTGAATGAAGAATGCGTGCAACTACTTCCTTCCCGGTGCCGTTCTCGCCCGTAATCAAAACGTTGGCATCTGCCGGGCCGATGCGCGCAACAAGATTCATTACGGCCTTCATGGCAGCCGATTCCGCGATTACATGTACCGGTTTGACGCCTCCCTCAGCACTAACGCGTAGCGCCAGGTTTTCAGCTTCCAACTGTCTTCCGCGACGCAGAGCGGCACTCAACTCGATTTGGGTTCGCAACACACTCAACAAGCGGGCGTTATCCCAGGGCTTTTGGATAAAGTCACGGGCGCCACGCCGCATGGCTTCGACTGCCAGGTCAACGCTGCCCCAGGCGGTCATCACCACGACGGGCAGAGTTGGATCCTTCGCCTTTATGCTTGTCAAAAGATCAAGGCCTTCCTTTCCGGAAGTTGTATCGCGAGCATAATTGAGATCAATTAGGACAACATCGAGTTCCTGAGTATCAATGGCCTTAAGTACGCCGGTGGGAGATGAGGTGGTTTCTATCGCGAGTCCTTCGCCTTTGAGAAGCAGACGTAATGCCGCCAGCACATCGGCTTGATCATCGGCAACTAGAATTCGAGGCATTACCGAAGCACTGCTTGCTAGCAAATGATAGGAATCGCGACTCCGTACGCGGCGTTAACGTAAGTGAAGAAAGCTTGGGCTGATGCAGTGTCGACGCGGTAATCGACGTTGGTTGATCGACACACTGAATCTCCGGTTATCGTGATCGCCATGAGAATCTGTTGGCCATTCACATCGAAGAAGTTCGGACCGCCCGAGTCGCCGAAGCATGTTCCCCCATTTCCTGTCGAGGGATTTTGCGACAAGCGAATGTAGCCGCCATTCAGCGAATTGAAACTCGAAAATGCATACATGCGCGGTATCGGATTCAGATCCTGAAAATAAGGTACCCCGCCACCGACTACGCGATTCTGCACTCCGTATCCGACGGCAGTAAACACCGCATTCTTTAACTCATTCTGAGCCCCAAGTTGGTCGAGCACACCACAACTCGGCAGCGTCGCAGGCGTAACGCCGTGCACGCCCGATCGCAATATCAACACCGCGATGTCGCCGGAATCACTCTGGCTCTGATTGAAGTTTGGATTTGTAACCACGTACGAAACTGGAAGCAGTTTCGTTTTACTACTGGTCAGAGGGCCAAAAGGTATCGACGAGTCGAGGCTAACATAAGCGGTAAAGCCCTGGGGTGCTAGTTCCCGGTCATAAAAAACCGTGCAGTGACTGGCGGTGAGAAAGACGTTGGAGGTAATCATCGTCCCCGAACAGATGGGAAAGATGTTGCCGGTGGTCGGCGACTTAACGATGAACGCTCCCGCATTGCTGTAAGTGTTGTTCGAATCGACAAAGCCGTAAGTAATAGCCTTGGATCGAGACGTTGCGACCATCAGAACACCGATGGTCGAAGTCAGCAGAAGAACGGATAGACATGCTACGCGTTTCATCTGTGAACCCTCCTTTTGATAAGTGCTCCGAGTAATTGGCGCTACTCGCCCTTCACGAACAACCATTGCTTAGCTGTTTTAAGTTTGGTGCGCGGCATTCTAATCCTTACGAAGGCGCTTCACAAGTTGCATCTAGAGTACTTGGTTACTCGTACCTGAGGGCCACGAGCGGGTCGACTTTAGTGGCACGACGAGCGGGAAAATAACAGGCTAGCAGCACTACCACGATCAGACCGGCCGAAACCGAGACGAAGGTCGCCCAATCGGTTGGAGTCACGCCAAAAAGCAAGTTAGTCATCAGCCGGGTCAGCGCCAGGGCACCTAGTGCTCCAATGACGACACCAATGAGCGCGAGCGCCATGCCATTCTCCATGATCAGTTTCAGAACGTCGTTTGCTCTGGCGCCGAGGGCCATGCGAATGCCAATCTCCTGTGTACGTTGTGTCACTATGTATGACATCACACCGTAGACACCGACCGCGGCCAACGCCAACGCAAGAGCGGCAAAGATACCGAGTAGATACATATTGAAACGGCGCGCAGAGAAAGAAGCCGCTGCTACTTCATCCATCGTTCGCGCTTTGGTAATCGGCAGTAGAGGATCGACCTTCCAGATCTCCTGTTTAATTCTCTGAGCCACCACCGCACTCTCTGCTTCTGTCCGGGCAACGACGGTCATCCACCGCTTCCAGGGAGCTGCCTGCGGGTAGGGCGAATACAATCCGGGTTGCTCCGGCAGATCAAGGCCAAAATGTTTGACGTCGGCGGCAACACCAACAATGGTAATCCATTGGATTTCCGGATTGCGCGCCCACCGCACGCGCTTGCCTAGCGGTTCTTCGTTGGGGAAATACGCTTTTACCATAGCCTGATTGGCGATTCCCACCAACGGCGCCTTTTCGGTAAAGTCGTGCGCGTCAAAATCGCGGCCTGGCACGGAGTGGAATCTGCATGACCTGAAAATAATCTCCCATGATGCTGCGCGTCTGCAGACTTGGTTCATCTCCGGGGGCTATGGCAGGCTGGCCTTCAATCAGAAAGTCGTGGTCGAGCGAATCGCCGCTGAGCGGCAACTCGCTAATCATTGCTGCCCGCACCCGTGGCATAGCATTAATCGCCGCCAGGACTTGAGTGCGAAAGCGCGTTTGCGTATCAAGCTCCTTATAGCGAGCCTCAGGCAGTTCTATCCTGAAAGCCCAAAGGTGAAAGCGAGCACCCGGGCATCCATCCCGATCTCCTGCAGGCGAGGAATGTTCTCAGGCTTAAGCGCCACCAGCAGGCTTATTCCCCAGATTGCCAGTAGCAAGGCCACTGCTCCACCCGCAACAGATACCAGTATGCTTTCGGTCACGAGTTGACGCATCAACCGCCAACGTCCGGCGCCGAGTGCTACTCGGATCACGAATTCCCGCTCGCGTTCCGCAGCTCGTGCCAACAACAAGTTGGCGAAGTTGGCGCAGGCGATTAGTAGCACCAAACTCACTGCAGCAAACAGCACAAGCAATGCCTGCCTGGATTGGCCAGTGATTCGCTCCTGCAAAGGAATCAAGACGGTCGCGCGGTTTCTGTTGTCTGCCGGATACTGCGCCGCTAGATTCCTGTCAATCAGCTGCATCTCTGCGCGTGCTTGCTCAAGAGCCACACCAGGAGCCAAACGGCCATACGTCTGCAGGAAATGCACTCCGCGAAAACTTGCAGCGATAGGATTGGCCAGATGCACTGGCACCCATGCTTCACTGTTATCTCGCGGGGAAGCGAAGCCAGCGGGCATAACGCCAATAATGGTGTAAACATTACCGCTGAGAGGGATTGTCTTGCCGACGATCTTTTGATCGCCAGCGAACAGTTGGAGCCATAGTGAATGGCCAAGCACAACCGTATAGGGACTTCCTGCCTTATCGTCTTCCGCCGTAATCACACGCCCACGCTCTGCCTTCACTCCCAACGTCTCAAAAAATCCCCCGGTGACCTGTCCGATTTGAAGCTGAATCGGCTCGTTCCCTGCAGTGTAGTCCAGTGGCTGGACCACGAGCCCGCCGATGCTCTGGAACGTATGGTTCTGCGCCTCAACGTCTTGGAGATCAGGAGTCGACTGATTGGAACGGAAGGTCACTAACTGCTGCGGTTCCGGATACCGGAGTGGGAGCAGCAGAACGGAATTGATGACGCTGAATATAGCTGTGTTGGCGCCAATGCCCAGGGCGAGGGTGGCGATAGCAATGAGCGCAAAGCCGGGTCGCTTGAGCAGACTTCTGACCCCATAATGTATGTCTTTAAGTAGTGTCTCCATAGTCGCTCCTTCAAATTCCTTCGCCTCAAAAGAATCTGTTCTGCTTATTCGTATCTGAGCGATATCACGGGATCCACTTTCGTTGCGCGCCGACTTGGTAGGTAGCAGGCAACAAAAGCGATTGCGGCGAGCAATAGCGCCAGAACGGTAAACGTTGAGGCATCAGTGGGCTCGACACCAAAGAGCATGGCTGTCATCAAACGTGTAAGACCAAAGGCCCAGTCAAGCCAAATCGCAAACCGTAACGTACGTCTCGCCAAAACGTTTCCATGTTTGTTCTCCCGTTCGAGATTGCCAATCGAGCCTCACTCATATCTAAGTGCCACCAACGGATCGACCTTTGTTGCGCGCCGCGCAGGGATGTAACAAGCAAGCAAAGACACGAGCAGCAACAAGATCGAAACATAGAAGAGTGTAGCCGCGTCCGTGGGCGTTACTCCGAAGAGCAACGTCCTCATCATTCGGGTCAGCGCCACCGTAACGATGAGACCGACCGTGATGCCGGTCAGAGTAAGCATTGTTGCATCCTTGATGATCAAGCCGAGCACGTGACTTCGTTGTGCCCCTAACGCCATACGAATGCCCAGTTCGCGTGAGCGCTGGGCTACTGAGAAGGCCACGACCCCATAAATTCCGAGGGCCGCCAGCAGCACAGCAATGCCAGCGAAGAGGCTGAGCAGGAGCATATTGAATCTGCGAGGTGCCATTGTGGCGGCGACAACGTCCTGCATGGTTTTAATATTCGCTACCGGTTGATTCCGATCGAGCTCAGCGACGATTTGGCGGACTGAAGCCGCAATGGCAGATGGCTCACCGGCGGTGCGAATGAACAGGATCTGATTTCTTTGTGGGCTCAGCGCGCGTGAGAGGTACCAAAGAGGTTGTGGCGATGAATCGACGCGTTGTGGCAGATCCTTCGCTATTCCAATGATTGTGACCCACGGATTGTCTGGACGAGGCAAACCAAGAGTTATTCGTTTCCCTAACGGATTCTCTCCTCGCCAGTAGCGTTGGGCCATCGTCTCATTGATAACGGCGACGACCGGACCACTTTCGTCCATGTCCTGGGGAGTAATATCGCGGCCCTGAATGAGTGGAATGCCAAGCGTCTGGAAAAACCGAGCGCCCACCGTTTGCCATCCTGCAACGGTTAGGTTGTCGGGATCGAGAGAACGACCTTCAATAGAGAAGGGGTCACTGCGCGTGCCGCCGGTCAAGGGGCGCACGTTGGTGGAACTTGCCGCTTGTACGCCAGGCAGGCCTTCAGCTCTCAGCGCCAGTTGTTGAAAAAATCTACGGGCCTGTTGCGGTTCCGGATAACGAGTGTCAGACAGGCTTATTTCGGCCGTCAGTAAGGAATTAGTCGCCACTGCCGGTAAGGTTCGCGTCAGCCGGAGAAAGCTTTTGATTAAGAGTCCTGCTCCAGCAAGCAAAACCAGAGACAGTGCAATTTCACTAACCAGAAGGGCGTTGCGCCCGTAGTGGTGTGGTCCTCGCCGAATTGCTCCAGAGGCATTCTGTCTTAACGTATCTCCAGGATTTAAGTGAGAAGCTTGCCAGGCCGGAACGAGGCCAAATAGAAGCGCTGTGAAAATACTAATTAGAAACGTAAAAAGGAGCATCCGGAAGTCGAGGCTTAATTCCTGCCCCTGAGCCGCCGGAAACAATGGCAACACTTGCCTTCCCCAGACCGCGAGGAGCAAGCCAACCCCGCCCCCCAGTAGAGAAAGCAGGAGACTTTCGACTAACAGTTGCCGAAGGATTCGCCAATGGCTGGCTCCCAGGGCGAGGCGAATGGCGATCTCTTTTTGCCGGCTGGCTCCTCGCACCAGCATTAAATTGGCGACATTTGCACAAGCAACGAGCAGAACAAGGACCACTGCGCCTTGAAGCAAAAGCAACGGACGACGGGTGCTGCCGATGGCTTCTTCGTCGAGAGGCGCGAGCGTGATGCGCCAACCGCCATCTTCGCCATTTGGCCCACGATAACCGCGGTAATCGCTTTCGAAACGCTGCCCAACGGCCGACATTCCCGCAAGTGCCTCCCCGAGCGAAACACCCGTTTTGAGGTGGGCAATAACATTCAGGTAGTAAGGCCCACGGCGTTGTGCCACCTGCTCAGTCGAGAACGTGACTGGGATCCACACGTCGGCTGGCTCGCCGAACGGAAGCCTCGCGTGTGGGAATTGAAAATCTTCGGGCATCACACCAATGACTGTGAAGTTTTGATTATTCAGGTTGAGAGGTTGGCCGATGGCGGTCAACTTGCCACCGAACCGACGCTGCCAGAATCCGTGACTTAGGACGACTACATTCTCGCGTCCGGTTTGATTCTCTTCAGTTCTGATCGTCCTTCCGTGCTCAGCCTGAGCCCCAAGTAAGGTAAAGAGGTTTGCCGTAACCCCTTTGCCTGGAATAAGTTCGGCCTGATTCTCACTGGTGAGAGTGAAGCTCCGGTTCTCGAAGGCGGCGACTTCATCAAAGATCTGAGTTTGTAAGCGATAGTCTTCATATTCGGCGGCCTTGGCGGGCAAACGGTTAATCTGAAGTTTGAGAAAGTTTCCCCAAACCATAACCAGCCGATCGTGATCGTGATACGGAAGACGGCGCAAGAGAACACCGTTCACAAGACTAAAGACTGTGGCGTTAGCTCCGATGCCCAAAGCAAGGACAGCGACGACAATCATGCTGAAAACAGGTCGATGCACCAACATGGTGGCGGCATAACGCAGGTCTTTAAGCAGTGTTTTCATGAGGACCATTTCCGATTGCCAATTGCGAATTGCGAATTGCGGATTTCGAATTTCCTAATCGTGGGAGTTGCTTCCCAAGTAGCGAACGGAAAGGCACAATCCGCAATCCGCAATCCGCAATTCTGCCGACCTCACTCATATCGCAATGCCTTGCCCGAAACTTCATAGCCCCAGAGATCTGGTTATTTCCTTCACGGCTCAAACTGAGCGGAGCCATGCGGTACAACAGCAAACCTGAGAGCACCTGATTTCGATCGCGAAAATCGACATAGTTCGGATAGGAAAAAGCGAGAATTGAATCGTTTTTGGCCCGCACAGCCACCGAAACAATCTGTTCAGGATGCGCCACCGGAAGCGGTCGCAAAAGGACCGTATTTAACAGGCTAAATATGGCGGTATTCACGCCAATGCCCAGTCCGAGTGTGACGACTGCGATGATCACAAAGCCGGGCCGCTTGAGCAGACTCTGAATACCGTAGTGAATGTCTCTCAGCAGTGTTTCCATTGGGTGATTCCTTCGATTGATCACTCACAACGCAGGGCGACTAGCGGATCCACCTTCGTGGCTCGCCGTGCCGGGATGTAACACGCAAGGAGCGCAATCAGCAGTAACCCCAGTGACACAACGCTCAAGGTAAACGCGTCAGTGGTGCTGACGCCCACCAGCAACGTGCGCATGAATCGGGTTAGGGCCCAGGCGCCACCCAGACCCGCGATAACGCCTACCAGCGCCAGAGTCATTCCGTTCTTTACGACCAGTCTCAAAACATCGCTGGCGCCTGCGCCTAAAGCCATGCGAATGCCAATCTCGTGCGTTCGCTGCGTTACCGAGTAAGCCATTACT
>DATEUF010000375.1:0-8299 GCA_035283325.1 Pyrinomonadaceae bacterium
GTGGAAGTGGAGGCTTGGAGCACGGGCTCTGGCCCACCGGGTGCTAATATTAACTGGCTAGTAGCGGATCAGTTGGGCACGCCGCGCATGGTCTTTGACAAGACGGGTTCGTTGGCTGGCACCAGGCGGCATGATTACCTCGCCTTCGGTGAAGAATGGTTTGCGGGCATGGGAGGGCGCACCACGAATGAAGGGTAAGTGGCCGATGGCGTGCGGCAGAAGTTCACCCGCAAGGAACGGGATAATGAAACGGGGCTGGATTACTTCCTTGCCAGGTACTACTGATCGACGCAAGGGCGTTTCACCAGTCCGGATGAGTTCACGGGCGGACCAGACGAGTTGTACTACTTCACCCAAACTGCCTCTGACAATCCACTCTTCTATGCAGATTTGGCCGAACCTCAGTCACTTAACAAGTACCAGTATGCTTACAACAATCCGCTGAGTTTCATCGATCCAGATGGACACCAAGGTCAAGGTAAGAAGACCATCACCGAGCGTCTAAAGGAAGGCGCAAGAGAAGTAGGTAGAGTTGCCAAAGAAACGGCGACTGGCGCTGCTTCCTCCATCCTTGAGAACAATGGATTTCCTGGCATAGATGCCCAGCAGAACGAAGTGGGCCGGACCATCGGCGATGCGGCGTCTCTCGTGCAGGGCGGCTACGAAGTTGTTACCGGCGTTGGGATGATCACGGGCGGAGCAGCGGAGGCGGGAATAACATCTCCAGCTTGCGCGACCGGTGCGGGATGTGCGGTGCCAGCGGTTGGTGTGGGGGCTATAGCTGTTGGGGTCGGAGTCACCGCGCACGGTGGCTTCGTAATCGGAAACACTCTCAACAACATCTTCAATAAAAACAACTCACCGTATGATGACACGCCAGCAAATCGAGAGAGGATGCAGGAGGGTAAACCACCTATTGGTAGAGATGGAAAGCCTGCGGAGATACATCACGAGGGGCAGAAAGCAAATGGTCCTGTACGGGAAATGACGAGGACGGAACACCGAGGAAAAGGAAACTTTGGCAAAAACCATCCAAACAAGGGGCCCAGTCAAATAGATCGCAACCAGGCAGCTCGGCAACGCAGAAAGCACTGGAAGGAGAAAGCCAAAGAAAATGAATGAAAGGCACGATTGGATAGCATGAATACAACATCAAAGATTCCTCCGTCGTTTAAGTACCATCCCGATCCAATAGCTACCGGGAGTTTCGAAGCACGGGAGCTTACCTGTGCGTGCTGTGGGCAAGTCAGGTCATATGTTTATGTTGGACCTGTCTATGCTGAAGCCGATTTAGAAGAAAAGATCTGCCCGTGGTGTATTAGTAGCGGACTTGCACATGAGATGTTTGGAGTAGAGTTTACTGACATTGATGCAATTGGTGATTACGAAAGTAAGGCATCTGTACCAGTGGAAGTGAAAGAGGAGATTGCCTATAGGACACCGGGCTTTAATGGTTGGCAACAAGAGCGATGGCTTGTGCACTGCGGGGACGCCTCCGCCTTTCTTGGTCCAGCTGGAAAGGATGAGCTGAAAAGTTACGGAAGCCAAGAGCTAATTGATTCCCTTCGTGCTGACAGAGGAATGGATGAGGCCAGCTTCCGCGACTATCTGGACACAATGAACAAACAAACTGGCCCGACAGCTTATGTCTTTCGCTGTCTTCATTGTGGTCTGTATCAAGGTTACTCTGACTTCTCATAATCGCTGCCAGCCAACGCTTACGATTGCGATGGCGAAGACCGTCCGCAAAATAGACTCCGTGGCCTTCGGGACCTTCTATGTATTCGATGAGTCGCAAGTGGGGAACCAATCCAGTGTATGAACCACGAAGCGGAGTTTATTAGGCGGTTCGTTATCCCACAAAAGCAGAGAAGGTATCTTTCTCTGCTAGAGACGCGTAAGGGTCGAAAGAAACTCGTTGAGGCTTTGGATCACTTCGACGAGTTGGACCCTAGGTACGCCCAGTTACTGCCAGCAAACGCCCAGACGGTCAATCAAATTGAAGCACTACTCAAACGGAAAGGCGCACCAGAGCGCTGCTACGTCACATCTTCAAATGGAGACATTGATGATCGAGAAATGGCCTTGAGCGAGGCTTTACAAGAAACTGTCGGCAGCGGCTCTGGGACTATAGTCTCTTGCATTCCTGGAAAGCTGGCCTACTTTGAAGGCGAAGAACAGAACCAGCGCTATATCCTTGAGCACACCGAATGAGCGTGCTAGAGCTTTATTTCTGTGGCGGTGGAGGTTCGAGCACGGAGGCGATCTTTGGGAGATCACTGTCAGTTGATTGGGGCCAGAAGTTGCTCGGCGGTGTGCTCGCGGGCGTGAGCCAGGAGAAAGCGTTTGGTGGCTTCTGGCGAAGTATCGTAGAACTCACAGGACTCGATGCCACAGAGGTCGCAGGAGTCACAGACGCCGTCGCAGATGTTTACGGTGGCCGACTCCAGGATGACGAAGCCGCAGTTAGTGACAGACTTCCACCCGTAAGGACAATCAAACTTCATCTTCCCACCCTCACTTTAAAGAGCGGGACGCCTGCCTCAGGTTAGTGGCTCACCGGCCCTGGCTGTTCACGCCTTCTCAGTGCTGATGATCGCATCCAGAAACTCGATGATGAGCTGCTGCTTTTTGCGCGGCAACAGCTTCACCTGCTCGATGCGACGCTCCAACTGGGAGATGGGACCCGGCTTGGCGCGCATGGTGTGCGGTTGGCTGCCCAGGAGATCGGCGACTGAAATTTCCAGCGCCGCAGCCGCACGCTCGATGAAGTCGAGCGCGGGATTGGGCGCACGCCGTTCGTAGTAGTCAACCATCTCCCGAGTGACACCGAGCCGCTCTGCCAGTTCACGTTGCGACAGTCCTTTGCTGCGGCGGACGGCGGCGAGCCGCTGGCCGAACAAGGGAGCTTCTTTGGTGGGCGGGCGTCCGATCACAACGCCCTCATTGTACGGATGGGTTTGTGGGAACATTTGTTCTTGCCTTCCTTGCTAAGATAACCTATCATCTCGCGCGAAAGTTCTCAATGGCAACTTTCCTCTTGACAGCTTTTTCTCAAAACGGCTGAAAGTTGATGCTGATCTATGCCGCGACACGCCATCGCACGCCCAAAGGCAGGCCGATCTCAGCAACAACCCTACGCCAGTGGCTCTCAATCAATCGCTCATTCTTTCTCTGGCTAAAACTGCAACGGCCGCCTGCTGCACAACCCTGCTGAACGCCTGGCCTTCCCACGCAAAGAGCAACCATTGCCACACGTGCTCAACGAATCAGATATCGCGCGGCTCATCGAAACATCGGACACAGGGACTGCACTCGGCATCCGCGATCGCGCCCTGATGAAAGTCTTGTACGCTACCGGCATTCGTCACGCGGAAACTCACCGTCTCGATCTCTACGACGTTGACACTGCGGCGCAACGTCTCATCGTGCGTCTCGGCAAAGGTCAGCGCGATCGTGTTGTGCCACTCACGGAAACCGCCGCTCACTGGCTCACTCGTTACCTCACCGTCGCGCGTCCTGAGTTGGCCGCCGGCAAGCTTTGGGGCAAAGGCCGTCGCCGTGGCCAGCCCAAACTCATTCCACCAACTTCCGCTCTCTGGCTCTCAGTTACGGGCCGTCGTCTCTCGTACCAGATGATCGCCGACCGCATCCGCGACTACGCACTGCACGCTGGACTGAAAGCCTCGGTGCACACCTTTCGTCACTGCTGTGCGACGCATCTTCTGCGTGGCGGCGCCAGTGTTCGTCACGTGCAACAACTCCTCGGTCATCGCGACTTGAACACCACCGAGTCTCTACACACATCTGGAACTTGAGGATCTAAAGCAGGCCGTGGAAAGCGCCACTCTTCAGCTCACCTAAGGGGAAGAACGACTGGCACAAACTGGTTTGCCCTGCCTGCGTTATGGGGCTTGGCTCCGTCTCGTTTGTAAACAAATTGTCTACAAACGCGACAGCAACTCCCCGGCAGTTGGTCCAAGTCTTTGCAATCATTCAAGTTCACAAGCCGTGTCGCTTTGTCGACAAACGAGACGTTCTTGTCGACAACGTAGACAAATCGCGAAATCCTTTAGGGGTGACGTGTCTGAAAACTTCAGGTGCGCAGCAACTCCTCACGCTTCCACGCCCTCTAACAGGAACCAGAAAGCAGGTTATAATCCTCTCTCATTGAGCGCTGCTCGACGCTCTTTTGGAGTGGCTTTTGAATCGCTCTTTTCTCTTTAGCTGCTGCTCTTAAACTGCTGCTGTTCTTTGACAAATTGCTGCTCGTGCGGGTGCGTGTCGGCTTCTCATTACCCGTTCTTAACCCACAAGGAACGGGATATTGAGACGGGTCTGGATTACTTCCTTGCGAGATACTACTCATCGTCCGAAGGACGCTTCACCAGCCCCGATGAATTCACCGGTGGCGCGCGCGAGCTGTCCGTGCTGGGCAGTGGTGATCCGGAGAAGCAAGCCTTGTCCTATGCCGATATCTTTAGTCCGCAGTCACTCAACAAGTATCACTACTGCCTGAACAACCCACTTCGATATATCGATCCTGACGGACACGATTGGAGAATCGTTGAGGAGAAGGACAAGAATGGCAAGCTGGTCAAACGCTATGTATGGGATAGAAACTACACCTACAAAGAAGGGGATAAGAACGGGGCGCCTCCTAATGCTCGTTATATCGATACACAAGGTCGCGCAATCCAGCTGTGGGGAAGCAATAGTAAAGACCCGAACAAGGAACAGTCCCACGGATACCAGATCGTAACTGCCGAAGCAAAAGGCCAGGACAAGGTGGAACGTTTGACCGAGGGTCGAGGAGAAGCTCCAACCAGCTACGCTAATGTTGTGGACACGGAACGAGCGCTTCTTCAGGCGGGCTACAAACAACGCAATATCGATCCATTCCATAGCGGCGACCAGTTCTTCAAAGAAAAAGGGCCGACACTGCACATCATAGTGGCAGGGCAGCAAGCAATCGTTGAGTACACCCACTCCGGCTTTACGACTTACGGTACTCGCTATGCTGTACAAAGAGTTCAATTTCACCCCGATCGGTTTTCACAAGTGAAAGAGTTGGCCGCTCACATGAAAGAAGCGGTTAAAGAGTTCTTGGGAATACCTCAATGACACGCTCAAAAGTTAGTCCGAATGTCAGCCAAAACCACTGCAGGCCAAACTATGCAATGCTCATTTTTCTCTTAATGGCTTGCATAGCCGCCTCCTGCGAACGAGATACAAAACTAACCATTGAAGGCGGTAATCCCCCTAAATTTGCGATGACAGGCAATGGATTTTTGACTTCGGTCAGAGTACGTGGGCCACAAACACAGCGAGAGGCAGAAGGCGAGAGCCGGTATCTCTATTGGGTTATTGAAACCACAGGAGAATCTGGACCCTCACGGCGGGTCGAGCGAGTAAGTCCCGTTACCTATGGAGTTGTTCCAGACGGGTTTGAACAGATCTATCCAGAACGAGGCGCAGCCCCAGCGCTGGTTGAAGGCGAGCGCTATTACGTTCGTGTTGTAACTTCTCAAGCGAACGGAGATGATGGGTTTTTTATGATTCGAAATGGCAACGTTTCATTCGCTAAGTATGAGTCTGAATTGCCGCCACCTTGAACGGGGCGGCTCCGGCAGAAGTTAACCCAAAAAGAACGGGATAACGAAACCGGCCTCGATTTCTTTGAGGCCAGATACTACGCAAGCACCCAAGGACGCTTCACTTCTATCGATCCGTACAACATTGTGATGGAGACTCAATTTGCGACCGACGCTAGAAAGGCGCAATCGCAGTTCACTGTCTACCTTAGCAATCCGCAACGCTGGGCTCGGTACACATATGCGCTAAACAATCCGTTGCTGTACACGGATCCGCATGGAGAAGACGTAACGATTTATTACAGGCCCCCGGAGGAGGGAAAGGGTTCTAAGGAGGATTATGGCCACATCCTCATTTACGTGAAAAACGACGATACCGGTGAGTCGGCGTATTACGATTACATAGCTACCGGAGATTACAACAACCTGGGCACAACCCAACTGAATGGAGTGGACCAGGGCAGAATTGATGCACATGCCAGCATCACTGTCGAAACCAGCGCTTCGCAGGAGCAGGCAATCCTCGACGGGATCGAGTCAGCGCAGCAGAGCTCTCCCGACTATTCGGTGAGTCCGTCTCAAGCTCTAACCCATAGCGAGACGACGTGCACGTCCAACGCGATCAAACTCTTGGCGCTTGGTGGCATCAATGTTGGATCAGGGGCTATGCCTCAAACTCCAACTGCGGTCTGGCTATCCGCGTTTGCGCAGTTTGGTAATAGGGAAGCCAATAGCCTCGTTACAACGACGGCTTCTCCATCTGGCGTTGTCAGTCCGAGATTCCCTGGAAGTCGAAACGTCACCATTCAAGGTTACGATACTCGCCCACAAGTAGACCCAAAAGGTCGCGAATACGGTCACGATCCACGCGGGCAAGCCCGAGTCTTGGACAGAAACGCCACTAATAACTTTACGATGAGCTTCCGGGGGGGCAAACGTGTCCAGTAAAGCTAACAGTCTTGCCTTTAGCGGTTCAGCGCGCTGGGTTGTGATTGGGATCGGCGTGCTAGCAATAGTTGGTCTTTCGGTATGTCTGCTGTTTCGAGCTGCTGACAACACTGTTAGCAGTCTCAATGAAGCGAAGAAGGTACGGACAACAACCGCGGTGGTCAAAGCGAAAGAGTATGTCCGTTTCGATGAGAAGAACCATTCGTATGTTAACAACTTTGGCGAGAGTGTTCAGGTGCCGCCTGGCAGCGAGCAATGGAGAATCTATTATCAGATTGACAACTTCAATCAAGTGCCGGACCCCAAGCGTAGCCAGCTATGGCAATCAGAAGAGACACGCATCAAGAAGTTTGGCTTTCGTTTTTATCCGCCAGGCACGCCTGATAGAACGGCCTATGACAAAGCTCAGGTTGGCGATCAGTTAGAGATCCGATATCGCTACATGGGTGATGAGAAAGAAATCATCGGTATCCGGAATCTATCACATCCGAGTGGCGGATGAGATCGTGTGCCTGCCCAAACAACTGCCCCTTAGAGTTGGAGTAACCGGCATAAAAATCACCCTGTAGCGTGTTGGTTGACGAAGGCTTCGAAGACAGCCGCGAGCTTCTGTTGTTGGCTGCGCGGGAGCTAGGAAGCGGCCTCATATATTGGATCGCTGCTCTTTCTCTTTAGCTGCTGCTCTTAAACTGCTGCTGTTCTTTGACAAAATTGCGCTCGTGCGGGTGGGTACGCGGGCACGAATTACCCGTTCTTAACCCAAAAGGAACGGGATAATGAAACCGGCCTCGATTATTTTGGTGCGCGGTACTTCAGCTCGATGCAAGGACGCTTCATTAGTCCAGATGATTTTCTCAATGACTCGCACGCCTCCGATCCCCAGAGCTGGAATCTGTACAACTATGTTAGGAATAATCCGCTCCGTTATATTGATCCAGACGGTCGCATTAAGCGAGATGAAAAGGGGAACATTATATTCGATGTAGCTCAGACGAATGTGACGCGAACTTATGTCACAGCCCAGCTGGTAGCCACCGATCAGAACGGAAATAGAACAAATGTAACTTTAACCATCACTGGGCAAGTGGATGCCGGCTACATCTATGCTGACGATGGCACCGCGATCGTTGCTGATCGATCCTCAGGGCCATTGACTGCGACGATCACGGACGCGAACGGGAACAGCCTGTATCAAGGTGGCGTCGATGGCTTGCCAACAATCAACGGTCAGAGCTTCGCCGGTTTCAACAACACAACCGATTGCCACGGAAACACTTTCGCAGACGGCAAATTGTGGATTAACAACGATCAGGTCGGGGCATTGATGAGAGGAGACGGATATGTCGTGAATGATGCTGGCAGAAGACCACGGCCCGGGGATGTGGGAATCTACTCTACAGATGGCAGCCTAAACCAACAGTCCGTACAACACAGCGTCATTGTCACCAAAGTAGATTGCCAGACAGGCACTGTGACCGAAGTGGAGAGTAAGGCGGGAATCACCCGTCGCGAGATCACTACTCCCGGGCCGGGACCGAGGACTGCTTGGGAGCCTGCCAATGTACGCTTGAATTACTATAACAAGAGACTTCCAACTCCAACTGAGCGACTGAAGGCATTCATTGAGAAGCAGCGGATATACTGAAACCGAAGAAGGAGAAGGTAATGACTCTAATGGTAAGATTGTTTTTCCTTTTTGTTGCGTGCGGATTGCAGATTGATCGAGAGGTACAAATGAGAGCAAGACCAAACTCACA
>DATEUF010000376.1:0-32848 GCA_035283325.1 Pyrinomonadaceae bacterium
GGCTGGTAAGCCGAAGGCATACCGCAAGGGTTGCGGCGGAGCCGCACTTCAAGCTGGCAGTGGGCCGGTAAGCCGAAGGCATACCGCAAGGGTTACGGCGGAGCCGCACTTCAAGCTAACAGTGGGGGGCGGTAAGCCGAAGGCATACCGCAAGGGTTGCGGCGGAGCCGCACTTCAAGCTAGCAGTGGGCTGGTAAGCCGAAGGCATACCGCAAGGGTTGCGGCGGAGCCGCACTTCAAGCTGGCAATGAGCCGGTAAGCCGAAGGCATACCGCAAGGGTTGCGGCGGAGCCGCACTTCAAGCTGGCAGTGAGCTGGTAAGCCGAAGGCATACCGCAAGGGTTACGGCGGAGCCGCACTTGAAGCTAGCAGTGGGCCGGTAAGCCGAAGGCATACCGCAAGGGTTGCGGCGGAGCCGAATCGTCGCAATCTTGGGCCTGGAACCCATTGGCACCGTGCGCTCTAGCCTGCTCGGAGGTTTCCAGTTTGCGACAGGGCAAAGTCGTCGGAAGATTGAGCCTGGAGAATTTCTCTAATTCGCTGGAATTAGTATATATTTAAGACTGTAGTTGTTAATGGAGAGCGACTGCTCTTGGGGCGGGTTTCTATACTTTGGCGCCCTCACCCTAACCGAATGATTTGACACCTCGGAGCTTCTGTCGCGCTTACCTTCACTCCCAAGCAAAGGCGGCTCCGCAGGACACAATGATGCTCTAGTCTGAATTCCCAGGAGTTTTATCTTCATGTCCAATCTGCCCCTCGCGAAGCAGCAGACAAATCGCCTTGCCTTCACAGTTACACTTCTTCTAGCTCTAGCGCTCCTGGCGGTAGTTTTATTGCCGCCGCGCGCGCGTGCGACTTTGCCGCCGAGCCAGGCGAGCACGGCCAAAAGTAAGCGCACCAGCCCAGCCTTCGTTCCAGGGGAAGTGCTTGTGCTTTATAAGAGCGAGACCGCGGCGAAGCGGCAGGCTGCCAAGGGGTTGGTTGTTACAGAGCAGGGACGCGCCCTAGGTATCCAGGTGGAACGCTTTGGCGGCTCCGACTTGGTCAGCGGCCTGCGGCTCGCTCGAGTACCACCCGAGGAGACCGCGAATGCAATTGAGGCGCTTCGTAAGCAACCTGATGTACTCTATGCGGAGCCAAATTACCTGTTGTATCCAGATACAACCACGCCTAATGATCCGAAATTCGGACAGTTGTATGGACTCAACAAGATTGGTGCACCGACAGCTTGGGATAGCCAACGAGGAAACACGGGTGTCGTAGTCGGAGTGATTGACGAAGGCATTGATACCTCCCATCCGGATCTTTTGGCAAATATTTGGACCAATCCCTCACCAGGTTCTATTTCGGGCTTTAACGACGACGTTCATGGCTATAACTTCGCAACAAGGAGCGGCATGATCCCCCCAGAAGATCATGCGACTCATGTGGCTGGAACAATTGGAGCCGTCGGTGGAAACGGAATTGGAGTAGTTGGAGTGAACTGGAACGTAGGTTTAATGTCCCTGAAATTCATAAACGGACGCTTTGGAGATACCGCGGACGCGATCGATGCTTGTGCCTATGCGAAGCAGATGCGAGATCTTTGGGTGAATACCGGCGGGGCAAAGGGTGCAAACCTGCGCGTGCTTAACAATAGTTATGGGGGCGGGCCATACGATCCGCTTTTCCTGGCCACGATCGATTCTCTGAAAGATTCTGGAATCCTTTTCGTTGCTGCTGCTGGTAATAAAGGCCCAGAAGATCCCGAACCAAACAACGATCTAGTATCCCACTATCCTTCGAGCTATGATGCGCCAAACGTTATTGCTGTGGCTGCTACAAATAGTACTGACGATCTAGCTTCTTTCTCCCATTTTGGCGCGAAGTCGGTACATCTAGGTGCTCCTGGACAGTCAATTCTGAGTACAACGCCTCCTGATCAGTCCAGTTGTACTCTGGAGTCGACTGATGCAAATGGCTATACCTACTCTCGATGTAGCGGTACGTCTATGGCGACTCCGCACGTTGCCGGAGCCGCGGCCTTGCTACTGGCTCATGCGCAGGCGCAGGGTATAAATCTAAGTGTGCAGCAACTGAAAGGCCTTTTGCTATTTAACGGAGACTCATTGCCGAGTCTTGAGGATAAAACGATTACAGGACGGCGCCTAAATGTGGCTAATAGCCTCCAGGCGCTTGTACAACCAGATACGACTGCGCCTGGGACAGTAATAAACTTCCATGTGAATAGCCAGAACGACCGTTCTCTTAATGTGGGTTGGACCGCATCGGGTGACGATGGTGCCTCTGGACGGGCTTCGCTCTACCAAATTACTTTTACGGACCAAAGCACTGGAATTACCCGTATCTTGAAAAATATTCTTCCTGCAACGTCCGGAACACCTCAAACGGCCGACGTGAAGATCCCATATCGTCACACCGCCGGAACGATGAGCCTTCGCGAATTTGATAATTGGGGTAATGAAGGCGGGCCCGCATTTCTGAACGTTTCTGTTCCTCTGGTCCAAGCTGACCCTTACGCTACTACACTCGGTCCTAGAACTGCCCTTACTACGGGTGGCACCGCTCTTAATCTCATTGGCGATGACTCTTACAAACAAGATCAGCCGCTCCCATTCGCTTTTCCGTTTTTCGGTAAAACCTATAGCTCCGTAACAATCTCGACCAACGGTAATCTTTACTTCGTAGACACGGGTGATACAGTTCCGCCGCCGCTCGGAGATCCGGCCGCCTTTTCGGCCGAGATGGTTGGGTTCAAGATGATCTCAGGCCTGTGGGACGACCTGAGAACCGACAGGCGTTCGGGGGATGATGTGTACATGGTTACGCCTGACTCCAGCCGCGTGATCTTCCGCTGGCAGGCAGTGACTTTTGGAGACGGCACTGCTGCAACGGAGTTTCCGGTTAACTTCGAAATCGAGTTGCAAAGCAATGGCACAATTCAAATTCGTTATGGTTCGGGCCAGAGTTCGCCGACTAATACGGGTTTGTTCCCAGTGGTCGGAATAGCCGGAGGTGAACCAGACGCTTACGTGACTACGACCCATACCAAGGAAACTCTTCCGTCCACGAATCTTACCAATGCGCAAAGAGTGACGTTCCTACCGCGAGTTGCCGTCAATCCTGCGGATAATGCCGATTTCTTTGTCAGTCAGCAATATCGTGATTTCCTCAATCGCGAGCCTGACCCGAGTGGGTTGGCGTTTTGGAGCGACGAGATCACGTCTTGTCCTCCCGGCGATCAACCGTGCATCGATGCTCGCCGCATTCGTGTGGCGGATGCGTTCTTCTTTGAGCCCGAGTTTCAACAGACGGGCTCTTACGTCTTCCGTCTTTACCGTGCGGCGTATGGGGATAGCCAACCGTTCCCCAATCCAGATGTTGGTAATCCAGCATTACCTTTTTTCCCAGCGGACCCAGATTTTCGTAAGCAGTTTCCCAGCTTCGAAAAGTTCAGGTCCGACAGGAGCCTGATTGACATTGTTCAGCTAGCACAAAGTAAGCAGGCGCTAGCAAATGCTTTTGTGCAACGACCAGAATTCACATCCCGCTATGGGACGAGCTGCTCGCAGAGTTTCATTACTCAGCTACTGACAACGATTAGCAACGCAGATCCAGGCGTCGATCTGAGTTCTCAGAATAACAATCTGCTGGGCCTTTGCGGCCAGGGAGGCCAGGCCGGCCAAGGGGCAGTTCTCTACCGCCTGGCTGATGATGATGCAGCGAATCCAATCAACAACCGCGCGTTTATTGACGCTGAATACAATCTGAGTTTCGTTGCCAATGAGTACTTTGGGTTTTTCAGGCGGGATGGTGACGCGAACGGGCTGAATTTCTGGCTGATCCAGATCAACAACCACCCGTTGCGCGATCCCGATACGCAGCACGCGATGGCCTGTTCACAGATAACTTCGTTGGAGTATCAACTGAGGTTCTCGAATATCACCACCCACACAAACCAGGAGTGTCCCCAGTAGTACGATCGTTGCCATCTGGCGGTGGCGGCTCTGCCGCTCCCCTTGCGGCACGCCTCCGGCTTACCGCGGTGCGCCCTCCCCATCGACCCTTCGGCTCGGCCGTTCCCCTTGCGGTAAGCCTCCGGCTTACCGGGGCACCGCGTTATTTCAATCGTGAATTGCAGCTATCCGACTGTGCGCTGCAACCGCAGCAAAAAGATCTGGTTCCGGTTTGGACCCTACAGTCGGTAGTGTTCCGTTAGTGTGACGGAGCACTACCCTACAGTCCCTACAGTCGCTTCGCTTGCGGTTCTGCTATTGTTCTGCGTAAAATGACGATTCTTTATCGCCGGGTGTGGCGGAATATCAACAAAACACCACGGGCGTGCTGCTGTAAGGTCTCCCAAAGGCATCTAATCGGCTCCTAATCCCGAATCTCGATTTCGGAGGACTTTGTGAAGCAAGCAAGGTTTGGGTTCTGCGCTCTCGTTGTGTTTATTAGCCTCATGAGCGCACCTGCTGCTCTTCAGGCCCAGACCCCAAGTGTTACCCCTGATCTATTTGTCTTTCAGCTGACTTCATCCACCGCTGGCGGCGCAATTAATCCTTTTGTCTCTATCGCCGGCGACATCAGCGGCAATGGCCGGTTTGTTGTTTTCCAGTCAAACGCCGATTTGGCCTCCGACAGAAACGCCGCTCGAAACAATGCCGATGGTAACCGTGAGATCTTTCTCATCGATTACGCTCAACGACGCATTTTTCAGATTACAAATACCAGAAACGTTCCGAACCCGGCCCCGAGTCCCAGCCCCACTCCGACCCCTACGCCGACACCAAGCCCCAGCCCGAGTCCCACACCTACGCCGGCGCCAACTCCGGCCGATCCGGCACAGGTGAAGATTGAAATCAGTAACAATCGGCCCGTTATCAGTTTTGCTCCGGCAGATACCGAGGGCGGTCGCGTTTTCACGATTGTGTTTAGTTCAAATGCACCGGACCCGGCCAACTTCGATGGTGTAGACTCCGACGGGACTCTTGCGACTGACGCGAACCAGGAGATCTGGATTTATCAATTACCAGCCGTTGCTGACATAGACCTCGCAAGTGGGGCCGATCTACCTTTTCAGGATTTAGCTGCCGGCACGTTTACACAAATAACCGACACCCCCGCCAGTCGTGCTCCGACTGCGGGAACGTCGAGCATTGCACCTTTTGTGGCCGACGATAATCGCAGTGCCATGATCAATGATGATGGTACGATTATTGCCTTTGTCTCAACTCGCAACCTGGTACCCGCGCCAGGCAATACTGACGCCAATCCCGAGCTCTTCTTCTACAATCGCGGCACATCCACGTTCATTCAGGCCACAGACACACACGATGTTCTCAACGGGCAGGGAGGCCTGGTCCAATCAGTATTCAATGAAAACCCTTCATTATCTGCTGATGGCTCGGTGGTGTGTTTCATCTCCAATGCGAACCTCGCAGGCGGCAACGACGATGGCAATGGTCAAGGTAACGCCGAGATTTATGTGGCCAACTTCAATGGTTCCTCGGTCAGCAATGTCAGGCAAGCCACACGCACCAAAAACGATGCGGGCAACTTCACGGTAAACCTGTTGAGTCCTGGCCGGCGCCTTAGCCGGGATGGGACCATGATTGCCTTTGAGTCGACGGCGAGTGATCCAAAGGCAAATGGCACAAACACCGCTTTCTATGCCATCTTTGTCTATACGATATCCACTGACACATTTGTGCAGGTGGGCCAGCGGGCACTGGCCTCCCCGGGTGATGTAATCCATTTTCCGACGTTCACGGATTACAACAGCACGCTTGGGCCAGCGACGCTGATTTTTACCTCGGCGCTGAACTTCAAGACCGATGGCTCGTTCCCCACTCAGGATCAAGACAGCACTGGCCTAAATCCCTCCCGTCAACCACAGATTTTTGCGACCCAGATTCCCGCTGCGACGACCAATACTTTTACTCGGTTAACAAAGAACCCACAGGGCACTTTTGGTGCGCTGCGCGCTCTGACAAGCGAGACTCGCAAGAGGATTGCCTTTAGCCTACAGGGAACTGAACTGGGCGGAGGAAATTTAGATCGCTCCTCTGAGGTCTATTATCTACTGACTCCCGCTGTTCTTAATGAATCGGCAGCCCAATTGTCATTCTTCACAGGCGCCAGTAACTTCCCGGTACCCAACGCGACTCCCAGTCCTAGTCCAAGTCCTAGCCCGACTCCCACTCCTTCTCCCGGAACTGTGGCGGCTGGGCTTGCTGCAGGTGAGCTGGCAATAATTCGTTCAACAGCAGATCTGGCACCAGGGAATCGCACAGCCGCCTCCGCCCCTGAGAGCAACCGGAGTCCAGCACTGCCTACAGAACTGAATGGTGTATCCGTCTCTGTGAATGGCGCTGCTGCGGGACTTTACTTCGTCGGTAACTCTCCCAAACAGATCAATTTCGTCGCACCTGTTGGTCTTTCTACGGGAGTGGCCACCGTTGTCGTCAATAACAATGGCACCGTCTTCCGTGGCTTTGTGTTGATTGTCTCTGCTCAGCCTGACATATTCACCTCTACCAATGATGCCGGCGGACGTGCGCTGGTCGTGAATGTCACTAATCCGCTCAGCCGGACACCAGAGCCTTTTACTGTTAAGTCGTTGGATCAGAGTGGAACCCTCGTGGCTACCGTTCTGGAAGTGACGCTGACGGGAGTCAGGGGTGCCAGTACGGGTGAGGTCAAGGTGATTGTAGGTACGACAGAGATCAGTGGGACGTCGATCCTATTCGTTGGACCAAACAGGGAGATGCCGGGATTTGATCTGCTGAACTTAACCTTGCCGGAGTCGCTCGCGGGGGGCGGCGACGTGCCAATTGTGGTGACGGTCACGCGGGGTGGCGCTACGTTTTCGAGCAGGTCGGCTGATACTGCGCCACACATCACCATTAGCCCGTAGTATGTCCCAACCACTCCCGAGCGTGCAGAAAGTCCTGGGCCCGCATGTTCCGCCGAACATGCGGGCTTTGAGTCTGCAGCGACTGATAGCGCGACTCCTTGACAGTGTTGAGTCTGGCTTCTAGCCTTGATAACTCCCGAGTTAAATGTTCCCTGTTCATCAGGCAATAGTCATACTCAAGCCAGTGAAGATCATTAATCCCGAATACACCGTCGAAAAGATTGTCGAAAGAATGAGAGATGGCGCTCGCCAAGCCCATGCGTTGGACGATTGGGTTACCGCGGAATCCGAGAATGAATCTTCAACAAGACAGGTTAGCGTTAACGGAAACTTAACTATTCAGCCTCTGACGCTGCAACCCGAGTTCGAACCTGCCGCAGACGATCGGTACCATGTTAACGATTTATTGAAGTTTCATGACCGAGCATTCTTGCAGAACGCTTATCGAGCAATTCTTAAGCGCGTGCCAGATGAAGCCGGATACAGCGGCTTTAGTGAGGCCTTGAAGTCTGGCCGGCTTAATAAGATCGACATTCTGGCTCGTCTGAGATATTCGCCAGAAGGACGGGCTAAGCGGGTTCGAGTCAGAGGCCTGCTGGCGCCTGCCGCCCTGAGAACAACCTATCGCATCCCTCTCATCGGCTATTTCCTCAATCTGTTAGTCGCGCTCTTGCGTCTGCCGGTAATGGTTAAACACCACCGGCAGTTCGAAACACATATTCTGGGCCAACAGCAGACGATGGTTGATCAGATAAATCACCTGGTACAGAGCGTAATGGCCCGAGCGGATGACGTCGCTGGTCGGCTGACAAGTTATAGGGAGTCATTCACTCGACTTGGTGTCGACATGCAGGCGCAGATTGAATCGCTGCGCGACGACCAAGCGAGCAATCATGAGGTCGTACTTGAACGCGTCGGGGACCTTACCAACTACGTGGAAGGCCGGTTCAACGAGGAAACACAGGAGCGACGGCAGGAGCTATGGACTTTGGGCCAACGTCTGGGCGAAACCTCTTCTCGATGGCAGGAAGAACTGACTAGCGTCGGCAAACGTTTGGACGAAACCTTTTCTCGATGGCAGGAAGAACTGACTAGCGTCGGCAAACGTTTGGACGAAGCCTCTTCTCGATGGCAAAAGCGGCTGGCTAGCGTCAGCGAACATCTGGACAAAGCTTCATATCAGTGGCAGGAGGGGCTATCTGACTTGGGCCAACGCCTGGGCGAAAATATTTCTCGGTGGCAGGAAGAACTGGTACTCGCGCGGAGCGAACTCGGCGAGCGTATTAGTCAATTGGGGAAGATTAGCGCAGAGCATGCGGCCTCCAACACCACATTATCTGCCCGAGGTGACCTTCTTCTCGAACGAGCAGACTCCTTGAGTCGTCAACTCGATTTCGTCACCAAAACTGCTTTTGATGAAACAGCGCGTGCCTTTCAAAAGTCTCAACAGGTGGCGGCTGAATTGGCTCTACAGGCCCGGCTTGTCACAAATTTGCTTAACGAAGTCGGCGCGCGGTTGCCGGATGGTCCGCTCGAAGAAGCTCAACTGCGAACCATGGTTGGTGAAAAGTCACACCTGCTCGATGCCTTTTACGCCTCTTTCGATGAGCAGTTTCGCGGGAGTCGTGAAGGCATTATGGAGCGCCTGAAGGTCTATCTTCCCTATGTGCAAAGCGAAAAGACGCCTGAAGCAACACCAGTCCTGGACGTGGGATGCGGGAGAGGCGAATGGCTCGAACTACTGCGACAGCATGGGCTTCCTGCAACCGGAGTGGATTCCAACACTGTCCTGATCCGGCAGTGTCGCGAGCGCGCCCTGGAAGTAGTCGAAGACGATCTATTGGACTATCTTCGAAAGTTACCGGACGAAAGTATTGGCACACTGACTGGTTTTCACATCGTGGAGCATCTGCCGCTCGAAGTACTAATTGCATTTCTCAATGAGACGATGCGCGTGCTGCGGCCAGGGAGGCCGATCATCTTTGAAACTCCGAATCCGCGAAACGTGCTTGTGGGAAGCTGTAACTTCTATTTTGATCCCACCCACCAAAACCCTCTTCCCAGTGAGGTCCTGAAGTTTTTGGTCGAGTCGCGCGGGTTTACAGGAGTGGACATTCTGCCTCTTAATCCCTCGGACGAAATGCCGGTGGCCGGAGATTCTGACTTGGTTGCCCGGTTCAACCAGTACTTTTATGGACCAATGGATTACGGCTTGGTGGCGTGGAAAAGCGCAGACGATAGACGATGGACGATGGACGATGCACGGACGAGCGAAAAACATAAAGGCTGTTAGTGAACGCTTGGTGATCAGTCTGGCCGGTGGAACCTTCTGCAATGTTTAGCGCTATTGACGTGGCCGCGCGTCTGCTTTGGGATCCCAGGTTGTATTCCTCATTACGTGGGAGCCTGGAGGCAAGAACGTAGATTTTGTCAATGTAGTCCAGCGAGAGTTGGTAAACTTTGAGGCGTTCAAACTTATACATGTGAGGTCTCCTTTTGTGAGTAGAGTTGAGGTTTAGCCGGTCGTCGTCGTCCTGGTAAGAATTATCCTATAAACTGGATTGACGAGTCCATGGTACCTGTAATCGCTAAGGAAAAACTCGAATCATCCTATCGTCCATCGTCTATCGTCTATAGTCCATCGTCAATTGTCTTCATAAACGAATGCGCATCCTGATTGCCACCACGCATGTACCCTTCATACGCGGGGGCGCCGAAGTTCACGCGGAAGGTCTGAGAGACGCGCTGCTTCGCGCAGGACATGAGGCGGAGATTGTTGCCATTCCCTTCAAGTGGTATCCGCCGCAGAGTGTTCTCGATCACATGCTCGCCTGCCGCTTGCTCGATCTTAGTGAGGTCATGGGTACACCGGTAGACCTAATGATCGGTCTGAAATTTCCCGCATATCTGATCCCCCACCCTAAGAAGGTGTTGTGGATTCTCCACCAGTTTCGAACCGCGTACGACCTTTGGGACCATAAGCTGGGGGATCTGATCTATCAACCGGACGGCGTGGAAGTGCGTGATGCAATCCGCCAGGCCGACAGGCAGGTTATTCCTCAGGCTGAACGCGTCTTTGCCAATTCAGCCAACGTTGCTGCGCGTTTAAAATGCTTCTCCGGTATTGATTCGACACCGCTGTATCATCCGCCCCCGAACGCGGATTTGTTTTACTCCGCCACCGCTGAGGATTATCTGTTTTTTCCGAGTCGTCTTTGTCTTCCCAAGCGGCAATCGCTGGTATTAGAAGCTCTCGCGCATACCAAACGACCCGTGCGTGTCCGCTTTGCGGGAACGGCCGATCAACCGGCTTACAGGAATGAATTAAAAAGTCTGGCGCGCACGCTTCGAGTTCAGGATCGGGTTGAGTGGCTGGGGCACGTAACTGAAGATCAGAAACGCGATCTCTATGCGCGAGCAGTCGGAATAGTTTATCCACCTATCGATGAGGATTACGGCTACGTGTCGCTTGAGGCCATGCTGGCCGGGAAGCCCGTCATAACTTGCACTGACTCAGGTGGTCCGCTCGAATTTGTTTTACACGAGCAGACAGGATTGATTGTGGAGCCCGCAGCCAGGAGTTTGGCGGTAGCTTTGGATCGAGTATGGGATGAACGCCAGAAAATGAAACAATGGGGCGAAGCGGGCCGAGCACTTTACGAGGAGATGAACATCACCTGGCCTGGCGTGGTACAAACCCTGTTGGAGTAGTCCACTATGAAGCTTAACTGGTTTTCTCCGTTGCCCCCAGCTAAGACGGACATTGCCCATTATACGAAGCGTTTGCTGCCAGCCTTATCGACAGTGGCGGAAGTCACGCTCTGGACTGAGCAGCGCACCTGGGATCGAGAACTGGAGAACTATGCCGAGGTCCGAAGCTATCGTAACCGGGGGATTCGGTGGCTGGAACTGAATCGCGCGGACATGACTGTATATCAGATGGGAAATAACCCGCGATTTCATGGAACCCTATGGGAGATCTCAAGACTGCACGGCGGCGTTGTGGTGTTGCACGATCTTCGTTTGCACCACTTTTTTGACGGCCTTTACCGTGTCAAGTATCGCGACAAAAAGACCTATTTGGCCCTAATGCAAAAATATTACGGTGAGCAGGGTAGAGAAGATGGAGCCATTTGTTATCGCAATAACGCCCGCAACATCGACTACATGGCCCAGCAGTACCCTCTGACTGAGCTCGCGGTTGAAAATGCACTTGGTGTGCTGGTCCATACGGAGGAAGCGCTGAAAAATCTGACTCTTGTCGGAAATTGGCCGCTTGCTTATGCGCCGCTGGTTTTCTCGGCCCCAGCACAAACACGCAGGAGAACAAACAACCGGCCTCCTTATAACTTGATTCTTTTCGGCTACATTGGAAGTAATCGACGGTTAGACGCGCTCCTGAGAGCGTTGTCCGAGCTGGATGAAAAAGACCAGTTTCATCTGAATATCTATGGAAGTGTGCTAAGTGGCGAGCGACACGTGCACCGGGAAATTCGGGCCCTCGGGATAAAAAGCCATGTCACACTGCACGGCTTCGTTAATGAGACTCAACTTGACGAGGCCCTTTCAGAGGCTGATCTGGCAATCAATCTACGCTTTCCTACCATGGGAGAAGCTTCTGGCAGTCAGCTTCGTATCTGGGCCCATGCACTTCCCAGCCTGGTCTCAGATGTGGGCTGGTACGCTTCGTTGCCGCGCGATACTGTCGCTCTGGTCCATACTGGCGAAAGAGAAACGCCCGATATCAAGAAATACATGCGGGCTTTTTTGGCTGATCCCAACGCGTTTCAGGCGATGGGCCAGAAAGGACTGGCGCTGCTGAGAAAGGACCATACGCCTGCTGCTTACGCGGCCACAGTGTTCGAGCTTGCAAAGCAGGCTTCGGCATATCGCGCACGCGCAGCTTCGCTCTCATTTGCGGGCAACCTGGGCGGGAGAGTAGCGAATTGGTTCGATGGCAGCACCTCAGAGAATATGCTGCGACGGATTGCCGATCAGATCTTTGCACTGGTGGAGAGCTGATTCAATGCGAATTGGCATTGATGGGCTAATTCTGTCGGATCCGCTGACCGGGATTGGCCATTACACGCTTGAGTTGGCGCGGCACCTGGCGCTTAATAATGGCTCTGATGAATACCTGCTGGTTTCGCCCCGCCCGCTATCCCCTGCGAACAACTTGCTGGGAGAAAAACCCGCAAACCTGGGCTTCCAGCACCTCACATTAAATCCCTTCACCAGGCATTGGTGGAGTATCGGGTTGCCACGCTTTATTCGCAGTAATCGAATCCAATTGTTTCATGGTACGAACTTTGAGGTACCACTGCGCCAGGTGTGTGCGACGGTGGTGACTATTCATGATCTCTCAATCCTTCTGCACCCTGAGACCCAACAGCGAAAGATAGTAAGACGCAGACAGCGGCGACTGCCTCTGATGGCGCGCAGCGCCACTATCATTGTTACGCCCACAGGAGCCGTGCGCGATGAAGTTGCAGAGCATCTAGGCATTTTGCCCGAGAAAATCGAGGTCGTGCCGGAGGCTGCCAGGAGACTCTTTAAGCGGCTCGAGCCAGAGCACACACTATCAACGCGAATGCGCCTGGGAATTCACGCCGATTTTTTGCTCTATGTTGGTACTTTGGAGCCGCGGAAAAATCTGCTGACGCTGGTCCGCGCTTTTGAAGAGGTTTTGCGTAAAAGAGCGAACGGGCTCCAATTAGTTCTTGCAGGGCGCAAGGGTTGGATGTTGGATGACTTGCTGACTTACGTGAGCCAATCGCCGGCTCGCGATCAAATCATCTTTACTGGTTATCTCAGCGATCAAGACCTGTGCGCGCTTTACAGTGCTTGTCTTGTGTTTGTCTATCCTTCGGTTTATGAGGGCTTTGGTCTGCCGCCTCTTGAAGCGATGGCGTGCGGCGCCCCAGTGATTACAAGTCGGATTTCCAGTATCACGGAGGTTGTCGGTTCCGGGGCTCGGGGAGTTGATCCCTACAGCAGTGAAGAACTATCCGAGGCAGTGATTGAACTGCTGGATGATCGCGCTCTGCGAGAACGACTCTCAGCTGCGGGCAAGAACCGGGCGCAAAGTTTTTCCTGGACCGAAACCGCACGGCGCATGCGCGATATTTATCACGAAGCAATGCAAAGATTTGACTCCAGATCGTAGTCGAAATCTCTCAGGTATAGGGAAGGGGGCAAGGCAGGCTTCTGGATAGGAGAGAGGCAGCTTGAGTGATTGATTCCACGTTGAATGACATTCAAAGTTGAGCGGGGGCGGCGACAGACTGAAACTTGACCCATTCCTGTCCAGAAGCCTGCCTTGCCCCCTTCTTCCCTACCAACCTGAGAGGTTTTCCATAATGAATCCGACCTGGCAGATGTATTTGAACAAGCAGACTTCCCGGCGGCAAAATCTCCAAAGTCAAAGGGCCGGCATATAAGTGCCGGCCCTTTACCAGAAAGCAAGCTAGCTTACTCGCTCAGAAAAGCTTTCTTACTGCGGACACTCTTGATTCGTGTGGGTCACATTTGACCCAAAACGAAGTTGATATTCAGTCGAGGTAATAAAGGAGCAAACCATGGCGTGCTGAACCTCAGTGTTGCGCAGCGGATAACGGCTTATCTGAAACATCCAGAAGTTGAAACCGTCCGTGTCGGGGTCGCGGCGCAGATAACCAAAATACTCCCCGACCACAAACAAACGATTGTATTCCGCATCTACAAATGCCTGGTTCGTTTCGATGGCTCGCAATATGGCGGCTCGGCCATCATTGGTGCCGTTGTAAAGAGCCATCAAACTTGAACGCTGAGACGACAAGTCGACCTGCGAATTGTTTTGGATTGTGGACAGCAACTTGTCAACAAACTGCGCGGCAGTCATGTTCGCCGGATAAGCTGCAATGAAGCCCGCTCGTTGCACGAAGTCAAGCGCAAAGGCGGTTTTTGAAGGATCCAGATTAGCCCCCACCTGTATTTGCCGTCGATCAGGGCCGAACTGAGCATAAGGTGGATCGGCGCCGAAAGAAGCCCGGTACAGGTGATAGACAAAGCCTCCAGTCTCGTGAAACTCCTGCTCAAAGAAGAAGGCATCTGAAACAGCAATCCGCCGGGCATTAATGCATAGCTGGTCTCCGGCAGGACAGGAAGTGATCTGACTAATCCAATAATCGAATCCCACCTGGTCGGGAAACCTGCTGAGGAAGTCGACATATTGCTGATTCACGAAAAAGTCAGCATCGTCGATCGTGATGACCTGATTAGTGCCGGGCCGCAAGCGCAGCGGTTTAACTTTGATATCACCGTAATACAGTTCCGCGGGAAGGTTGGGACCATCAGGTTGGACAATTCTCAGGGTTGGCGCCTGGCCCATCACGTTAAACGCGCCAAGCATAACCGTCAGAAGGCACACTGTAAGCTTAAGCATCACAAACTCCTAGATTCTGTTGGCACGACTGCCTTTGGTCATCCATTTCCCAGAGAACAAGGATAAGGTCATTCTCCGTGCAGTCTTGTGAAAGGCCCGGGGCTGACGCCTAATCGCGAAGTTTAGTGTAGCGTGGGCTAAATCCCTTGTCAACGATTCCGTATTCGGCAGAAAACACTGTATGCCCACTGTTTTCCTCCATATTTGGGCGCTGCATGCGGTTGCGCCGGCACTAGCCGCTAGCCCGATTGCCATAGACTTTTCTGGATATTTTGGCCCGATTAATTCGAGTCAAGCATTCATCTTAAATATAGGAAAAGCGTGGTACCATCCGCCACTGCAGGACCTGTCCCTATCCTGGCCGGTCAGTGTGACGGGCGGTTCGCCCCCCTCAGAGCTTCAACAATGAGACCCTTGGCTCCAATTCTTGTCATTGTCATCCTAACGGCGCTGCTCTTGCCGGTCCGAGCTGGAAACCACGAATCGGCTGACCGGAAACTGGTTGGAAGGGCAAGGTGGTCCGGTAACTCCATAACCATCGCAATATCAAATTCACTCCAGGCTCCCGGCCCCAATTTTGCCGCCGGAAGTGACGTGGTTGGCGCATTCCATCGCGCTCTCAGTCGTTGGTCCAGCGTTGCAAATGTGACGTTTGTTGAAACCAGATCGACTTTGCAGTCCATCAGCCCTTCGGCAAATGGCGACGGCGTTAGCCTCATCACTATCGCTGATACGCAGGAAAACAACAGCCTCTTTAATGGTGCGGAACTGACCGGTCGCACGCGAGTTTTTTATGATGAGCTCAAAGGCTCAATTGTGGAAGCGGACATTGTGATTAATCCGCATCCGGTCTCTTCAGAAGGCTTGCCTTTGCAGTTCTCCACTGACGGCAGTCCCGGAACTTACGATCTGGAATCAACACTCGCCCACGAAGTGGGGCACCTTCTGGGACTCGAACATTCTCCCGTGATCGGCTCGACTATGCAGCCACGTCAGGCCTTGAACGGAGTTTACAAACTGCCTGCTACAACGGAACGCACTCTGAGCGAAAACGATCAAGCAGCAGTTCGCAGCCTGTATGGTCCCTTTGACAATTTGTCTGCAATCGAAGGAAGGATGGTCACCAGTTCCCCGGAAGGCCTGTCGATTCCCGCCTCGGGCACACTGGTTTGGGCTGAGAATGTCATCTCGGGTCGCGTTGTCGCCAGCAGCATCACTTCGTCATCGGGGACTTTCCGTATAGAAGGTATTCCACCCGGGGATTACCGGGTGCTGGCAGAAGATGTGCATCTTCCAATTTCAGGTTTTGCCGAGCCATCTGCAGGCGACGCATTCACTGTCTCCATTCGGGGCTCAGAAGTCGCCAATAGAGTTCGAGTACGTTCTGGCGTAAATACATCACTGAACATCGTTTTTGTCCAAGGAGCTACTTCTCAGGGAACTCTGAAGCCCGGCTGGCTTGGAATGAATGGTGACCTATCCACTACGCCTGTGCCCCTCGAAGCGGGCCAACGATTTACGATCTATGTAGCCGGCACCGGAGTAGATGCAGTGCCTGGTAGTGGTATTACCGTTACCTCGCCATTCATGACTGTCGATGCGACGAGTCTGAAGCGGCAACAACCTTCCTTTTCATCTCCCGTGATCAGTTTCGACGTGACGGTGGCGCCTAATGCGCCTGCCGGAGAGTACACGGTTCGCCTGGAGTTAAACTCCGGCGAGGTCGCTTTCCTTACAGGCGGGATTACGATTGATCCGGGAACGGAACTGGCGGTAGCGAATGCCGACGACGATCCTGGATACTTTGTTGCTCATCACTATCGCGACTTCCTGGGCCGCGAACCCGACCCTGAAGGGTTTGGGTATTGGGTTGGACAACTCAAACAGTGTGGTGAAGAACAAGAGTGTCTCCGCAAACGCCGGCTAGCAGTTTCCGCTGCTTTTCTAGGGGAGAGAGAGTCTCAGGATTTGGGAGCATTTGTTTATGGCCTCTACCGGGCGACGTTGGGGCGGCCTCCTAAGCTCGTGGAATTCATTGCTGATCGCGAGCAGTTGCAGGCGTCGACCGTTGCGGATAGCAGGAAGACGTTGGCCCGGGTCTTTGTAGAGCGCACTGACCTGCTGGAGAAGTTTCCGACGGAAATGACTGCTGAGCAGTTTGTTGATCGTTTGCTGTTAACTGTCAATGAAGGATCGGGAGTTAATTTGCAGCCGGAGAGACCGGCCTTGCTGGCTCTTTATGATGGAACCGTAGCGGGACGTGCGGCAATCATCCAAAGAGTGATCGACAACGTGGCGTTCAAGCGAGCTGAGTCAACCAGAGCATTCGTGCTACTACAGTACTTTGGTTACCTGCGCCGTGATCCGGATCCCGCCGGTTACGAGTTTTGGATCAATACGCTGAAGAACAGATCTCTAAGCGACCCAGGGGTGCGTCAATCCATGGCTTGCGCTTTTCTCACTTCGGCGGAGTATCAACTTCGCTTTGGCAATCTTGTTACTCACGACAAGAAGGAATGTGGTCGCTAAGTTGGCTGCCGGCCACATTTCGCAGCTGATACGGAGTCCAGCCAAACCGAGTTCCTATTTTAGGAGGGTTACACCGTCATCAATTCAGCGCTTTGTAGAATCCTTTGCAATGGCTTCATTCAACAAAGCAACGATATCGGGGTGTTTCTTCGCGGTGGCAAGTGTGAGAGGCGTCTCTCCGTCCGGCTTCTTTAAAGTGGGGTTGGCGCCTTTTGCCAATAACAGCTTAACCGTTTCAGTGTGACCGTTCCAGCATGACTCAGACAGCGCCGTGTGACCATACTGGTCAACGGCATTGACCGGAGTACCTTTGTCCACTAGTGCAATTAAAGCGTTATTGTCGCCTTTACCAGCTGCCTCTACCAGGTCGGAGACATCTTTGAACAGATCGCGCAATTCTTTATGGTCCACTGAGAATGTCAGAGGTGTTTGGCCATCATTCTTCTTAGCGCTGATATCAGCTCCGTGATCAAGTAGGAATTTTGCCATCCCCACATGGCCGGCAAAAGCGGCTTCCATTAGTGGCGTATTGTTTGCACTGCCTCGAAAATTGACATCCACACCCTGGTCCAACAGTTGTTTTGCCATATCGACATTGCCTGTTCCGGCGGCATGGAGTAGTGCGGCGCCATCCTGACTCACTGCCGGAGTGGGCTTGACGGGTTGGGCAGGCCGCTCTGCTACGGGCTTATTACAACCAGCAACCACAATGATGAAAATGAGCAGAAACAGTTTAAGCGCGTGTCTTTGATGGATTGTCATCAATAACCTCTCTTTGTTCAGTTCTTTCGCTCCGTCACTGTCAATGGTAAAAGAAGTGGCTGTGTGCCGCATTGTTCAAACCAGCAAATATCCTGGTTAACCAGATCCACCTTCAGAGCATAATTCCCAGGCTCGGCCGGAGTCTTCTGTTTAATCTCCAGCGTGACTCTCTCTCCCGGAGCTAGTGCTCTCTGCAGTGGAGGCTGACCGTGCACCTCTACTACGGTTTGCCGATGCTCATTCAAAAACTTTAGCCCAATACGAACGGTTCCTTTCACAGGCGCCTGACTCACGAGCCACAGCGTATCTCCGGTATTGGCTAACTCTATAGTCAGCTGCAGCCACTCGTCATTGTTAATAGACGATGGCCATTCGCTTAATAGTCGAAACTCGGCCCGAAGATTGCCAGGATTCGAGCTGTCGGGCATCCCCACACGGGCGCCGTCTCGAGAAACTTTTTTCGCCAGCAAGTAGTTGAATGCGAATTTTTCGAGAAATCTGATTCGCTCCCCATCTATCCTAGTCCGCTCGACTAATTTATTGATCCCAATATAGTCTCCCACAATAGCGAAGCCGTGATTGTTGAGCAGTTGGCAAAGGTATTCGCTGGAAAAAGGGGACTCCAAGGTTTCATACTGCCTCATAACGCTTCGTAATTCTTCTTCATTGCCGGAGCCCTCCGGAGGTCGTTCTCCCTCGAGCACAAAAAACAGGCCACCATAGTTGAGCATGGCAGCAACGTTCGCGACGACCACATGCTCATTCTCGAAATGATGCAATGAGTCGTAGCAAAGGATGGCGTCGAACCTTTCTGAGAGCGGTCCAGCTTCAATGTCGTGGACCAGGAAGCGATACTTGAGTGGTGTCTGGTGATCGGAACCGTATGGCACGCGACTTAATCGCTCATTAGCCATTTCTATCAGATCAGGACTGACGTCAATCCCCGTGCAATCATATCCGAGACGTGAAAAGTATTCGCAGAGCCATCCGGAACCACAACCCACATCCAGGACACGAGCGCCAGCTGGTAATGCCAGCACGTAAGCAATGTTGGCGAAATCACAGAAATGCCGGTGAGTGTCTTCATCGAGCCCGTCGCCGGACCACCTGCTGATCTTGTTCGCCAAATTGTAGAACGGCTTTGTGTAGAGATGGTACCGATTGCTTTGATCGAGTCTGCGAGGATACTCGATCGCGCCTTGGCGGTAATTGAGGCCCTCTATTTTTTGAAAACGGTCTCCCGCCACGTTGTAATCCTTTGTAGCCCGACAACCCTCGCCCGCAGGCTATTCTCGTAATCCCGTAAGTTGTGGCTCGCCCTGGCTCTCTTTTTTTAGCCATAACGCACTCGCAGCGTTACGACTGCCGAGTGGTGTCAGTTGGGGAATGCGCCGGAAAGAGGCATGTAAACTGCAAAAGAGGTTGTAGCGGAAAACAAGCCATAAGGCCTTGATGCCGTCTTTGACACCAATCTTCTTTCCTTCCTCGTATGTTCTGCCGTAGTAGCTGATCGGCACCTCGTAAATAGCGCATCCTAACTTGGCAGCTTTCGCCGTAACCTCGACTTCGAAGCCAAAACCATTCGATGTAATCACCATATTTCGTATGATCTCACCCTTGAACGCCTTGTAGCCTGTCTCTATGTCCGTCATGTTGAGATTGGTCAGCATGTTGGAGAGGAAAGTCAAAACCTTGTTCGCCAGAAAGTGGTAGAAATACAAAACGCGAGTTGCGCGTCGTACCAGGAAGCGAGAGCCATAAACCACGTCAGCATACCCTTCCAATATTGGTTGAATAACCTGAGGAATATCGGCAGGATCGTATTCACCATCGGCGTCCTGAACTATAACGATGTCTCCAATCGAGAGAGCGAAACCAGTCTTTAATGCCGCTGTTTTTCCGGCGTTCTTCTCGAGCCGCAAGAAATGAACGCTCGGATATGAGTTCTCCAGGGCGCGGGCTATCTCTGTGGTCCCATCCGTAGAACAGTCATCGATTATGATCACCTCAAGTACCAGGGGAATCGTCAGAACCTTAGTGACGACCTCAGCGAGCGACTCAGCCTCGTTAAAGACGGGAATGACAATGGAGATGGAGGGCGAAAGTGTCAGGGTGTCAGCCATAGTCACAATTTGATCGACTTAGTTCCGCAGGCTTCTTGTCAATCTCATTTACATCTTCTCTGCGATTAGCAAGACATTCTTGCCGACCGGTGGCGCCATCGTCGATTCAATAATTTTGGAAATAGGAACCAAAAACTTGTCATAGAGATGGACCAGCCCCGACTCCATGCTGGTCGATTTAAGCATGCAGTACTTTAGCCACCATGGAAAAATGCCAAGAAAATCCAGATACCTTAGGTTCAAAACTTTAAATTCAGTCCTCACGCAGGTCTCCTCAAGTTGGCCTGCAGTGTAACGCCTATGGTGCCCGACCTGTTGGTCAAATTTTCCGAATAGCCATTGGAAAGCGGGAACAAGAATAAACAATCTTCCGTGAGGAGCCAGGGTTTGATGCACGCTCCGGAGCTCAGATTCATCGTCCAAAATATGCTCTAGTACGTTTACATATACAATGGAATCTGGCCGCTGACGCATCCTGATCTCCTCCGCAACTTCAGTGAATAGTCCGTTGTATATCTTGATTTGCGTTGCGGCATCCATTCTTCTCACCCTTTCACAAAGAATGTGATGCATTTTCTGTGAAGGTTCAACTAATGATAGCGACTCAATGCTGTCCTTCAGAAATAGTTCCGAGAAGGAACCAATTCCTGCGCCAACTTCCACTATTCGTTTACCGAGGAAAGGTTTGAAGATTCCCATAATCCAATTGTGATAGTTCACTGCACAAGCCATTGCTTCCAGATCTCTACCTTCATAGATCGCACCTTCACTCATGACCTGAGCTTTACAGTCGTAATTCGTACTTGCGGTCTTTCCATTCTCGGTAGCAAACGGTTGTGCATCCTGAACCATAAGTGTTGTTCTCTAAAAGCGACAGTGTTTACCGCACTGCGAAGCGTGAGACATACTCCTTGGAAGTTATGAAACTACGCACTAAGGGGCGATAAGCCTTGGGGCCGTCTCTGTCAAGCTTTTCCAACCAGAACCTATATCCCGTCGGGTCGGGATCTCGCTTTAGATAAGCAAAGTAAAGCATTAAGACGAATGTGCGATTATATTCAGCTCTTGATAGAGCCGGGTCCTCGATAACCTCGCGCACCACCGTCTCTCTGGCACGACCGGATTCCATTTGACTCAAAAGTTGTTGGCGTTTTTCGTTTAAGTCGACTCCGGAAGAATCTTTCACTCTCTTAAGAAGAGTATCTACAAACTGATTGGTGTTCAAAGCTAATGGATAGACGGGAGCGAACTTGCTGCTGTTCACCCAGCGCTGCAGCAGTTTGCTCTTGGCGATGTCGATATTTGACAGCCTAGCTAGCTCTTCTCTGTCCTGCACGAATTCCTCGTAAACAGCCTGGCGCCCCAGAATACCTCGGTAAAAAGCATGGATGAAGAGAGCTGTCTCCTGAAACTCATTGCTGAGGAAGAACGCGGCGGCAACATTGAGGCGCCACTCTGCCAGACAAGCGGCTGACGGTCCACATCGCTGAATCTGGTCTGACCAATACCTTAGACCTTCAGAATCAGCTTCACGACCAAGAACATCATGATACTGGGTTCGGACGAACGTGTCAGCGTCGTCCATCGCTGGCGGCAACTCCGTCGTGGTCGCCCAGTTTGGTTCTAAGTCAGGCGGCAGCTGAAATGGCAAAGTGGCCTCACTGACGACGTTCGGCTCTGTTTTGGTTACGCTATAAAGATCATCTCCTTCGCCATAGGTTCTGATGTATCTCAGGCGTCCGAGAAGAATGCCTTGCCCGACGATCCTTTGCATGTCGAGTCGCTTCGCGGGGTCCAGAAACTTATTATGAATTACCAGATAAGAGCACGGAATCGACTCCAGCAGGTCCAGAAAAGATCCAGGAATTGGACTGGCTTCGGTGAGCGACTGGATCTGCTGTGGTATAACTGGGGGAAACCCTGAGACCGCAGTGACGAGTGGGCGGCCATGATCGGCGGCGCGCAGAACGTAGCCATAATTTTGCATAAGGCCGTAGCCGGAAGGTAACTCAACAATTCCGCCGGCCATCGGAGTTTGCTTGAACCACATCGTTAAAGCGTCAGGATCAACTGCTCCTCGAATCAGCTCAAGTGGTGCAACGCGCTGCTCGACGAGCAGGGCCGCGGCAATGATCACATAAACAGCCACTGGTTTGACTCGGCACCAGTGACGTCCCAGGAGTTGAGCCAGCTGGCTTGTTCCCAGTCCGGCCAGAATCACCAGGCCAACATAGCAGATCATCGCCCAGCGCGCAGGAACCCGAATACTACGGAAGAAAGGAACAAATTCATAAAGCGTTCGATAGAAAAGGCAGTTCATTCCGAGAGAGCCGGCGAACCCGGTTACCGTCCAGATGATTCCAATCCAGAATGCATCTGACCGCCGCTCGGAACGAATTGAGGCCAACAAACTCCCTTGCGTGGGGCCGGTTAAGAGAACAGGATAAGCAAGCATCAACCTCGCGATCAAGGCAACTCCACCGATCGCAAGGACTATGTATGGGTTATAAAGCCGGAACAGATAGACCCCGAGTATGCGCAGTTTGAAAAAACCATAGCCCGAAATCGTGACGAATAGCACACCACAATTGATAATCACCAGGTCAAGTAATATTGCGACTCTCCCTGAACGAATTCGCCGAAGCTCGAGATTGTCATTATCGCCACGCGCTCTCACAAGGAAGACAGAGGCCAGCATTAGGAGCAGCGGCACAAAACCAGGGAAGAGTTCCTTTTCACCCGCTCTGGCTTGGGCATTGAGGCCATGCCACATCCTATTCCTGAAACTGGGGACGAACCAGTGAATCAGTCTGGCGGAAAAGAATCGCGCTTCCTCCACACTGCGGGTAAAGCCATACAGATTAGCGACTCGAACATAAGGTAACAGAAACGGAATGAGAGACAACGCAGCAACAGTCAATGCAGACAGGCCACGAAACCATATTCGAGTGTCGCGCCAGCCCCCGTTGCGAATTAGCATTAGAAGGATTGTGAGGCCGAGTGGTATGAGCGTTAATACAAACCAGTGCACAGACGTAAGAGCATTCAAAAAGAATGAGACTCCTAGCCATGTAGCAGAGCCCCAACTCCGTCGCCGCATGAAGAGCACAAGTGCTTCCAATAGGATCGGTATCCATCCGGACGAGAGATACATTAGGTGGGCAAGTTGGCCAAAGCGATAGGGCACGAACCCGAAGGCAATGCCACTCACCCAGGCAATACCAGTTGACTCTGTCAGCGTGCGAGTCAACCGGAATGCGCCATAGGCGGAGAACGCAAATCCGAGAAGAGTCGCAATGCCGGTGACGGTCAAGGGGCGCAACCCAATGGCAAACAGCGGAAAGCAAAATATCGCACTTCCGTAGTTATGTTCGCTGAAGGCTAAAGTGTAACTGTAAGGATAAAAAATGTTGGCGTGGAAAAGCCGTAGTGGATCGGTGAATGTTTGATGGTAGTCCCACCAAAGATTCCAGGCGACATAGTATGGATCACCGGCGTCTGAAGCAGCATCACGCAAGTGCATTACCCATGGCCACGTCATCGCAATTGTGAGGATTAAGAAGGCGACGAACACGAGTAGTTCCCGGACAGCATTTGGCCCGAGTATTTTTCGTGAAGCGCGAACGTAGACCGTCTTAACGTTCAAAACCTTTCGTTCCAGTTTGCCCAAGGAAGAGTTCTCCAGGAGCGGCAAGTTTGTAACCGTTGCCCGCTTGAGCCTTGTTGCCTGTATTTCCAGCAAGTAGAATAACGCCGACGTGCATACTCTCGACGATTCTGTCGAATCTAATTACGAAGTCAATGAAACTCTTTAAGGCTGGCGTTCAGTTTCAGCTGGACGGGCGCATTGCTGCTATTCACATCTGTCTGAATCTCGTTAGGAGTTTAAGCAACTGTCATGCGCAGAAATTGGCCTTCTATATCGCGACCCAGTGAACTGTTGATTGCGGCGTCGCTCTTCGTGGCATCACTCTCCATCTATCTGCTCTCGCCTGTTCATCAGATTACTGACTCCTCTTATTCCATGCTATTGAGCGAGTGCCTCATTCACCACAGAAGTTTCGAACTAGGCCGCCATTATGCCTTGCCACAATACCAGCCCGACTGGCTGCTTTACTACTTTCGAAATGGCAATATTTACCAGTTAGAATTGGTTAATGGGCACCTCTATTATCATCTCCCGCCTGGGGCTCCCATCCTCTCCGTGCCCTTCGTGGCCGTTATGAATATGTTGGACGTGTCGGCGGCTAATTCGGATGGCACATATAACGCTTGGGGCGAAGAGAGAATTGAAATGATCCTGGCCGCCCTATTGATGGCCTCGCTCGTTACTGTCTTCTTCTTTACCGCAAGGCTGGTACTCCCCACCGGCTGGAGTGTAGTCGTTGCGCTGGGCGGGGGGCTGGGCACTCAGATTTGGAGTACGGCGTCTCGAGCTGTATGGAGCGATACGTGGGGAACTCTCTTGCTGGCCATCGTCTTGCTCATGCTCCTGGCGCAGGAAGCGGGCAAGCATCGTCTCAAACCAGTGCTTCTGGCCACTCTTTTGTCGGTGCTTTACATAGTCAGGCCAACTTATTCCGTTCATATTCTGGCGGTCACAGTTTATCTCTTCTTCTTTCATCGACCTTTATTTGTCCACTACGCGACAACCGGGATGGCGTGGTTCGCGGCCTTCATGCTTTATTCATGGTCTCTCTATCGTCGACTGCTGCCGTCGTACTTCAATCCTGGCAGACTGCATTTTGCAGTTGCTATAGAAGGTCTTGCTGGTAATCTTTTTAGTCCCGGGCGCGGACTACTGATCTACGTGCCAGTACTCATCTTCGTGGCTTACTTGCTGGTTCGTTATCGTCCTGATATAGCGACTCCTCGTCTCGTGCTTATGGCAGTGTGCGTAATCGTCTGCCATCTTGTGGTTACCTCCGCAACTATGCAATGGTGGGGGGGCTTTAGCTTTGGACCGCGCTTCACCACCAGTTTGGTACCCTGGTTTACCTTGCTGGCAGTTATTGGAATACAAGCAATGCGCCGACACCATTCCATTGTTGCTGGAGCTGCAAGGCTAGCGCACGGCATTGAACTGGCAAGCGGTGCCGCTTTGTTGCTGTTGAGCATAACCATCAATGGCCTTGGCGCGATAGACCATGCAACCTGGTTTTGGAATACTCGTCCCTTGAACATCGATCAGCATTTTGAACGTCTCTGGGACTGGAGACAACCGCAGTTTCTGGCCGGTTTCATTCATCCGCCGTTGCCGAAAGAGATACCGTTCTTGAGATTTCAGCGTTTGGCGTTCGCGAAGTCCGAGACTATTCCTTACCTCTGGTACGGATGGAGTCCCGCAGAACCTGACTTTCGCTGGAGTGAAGGAAGCGAGGCTGCGGTAGTGTTTGCATTGAATAAGCCCACTGATATTTTGCTGACGATTAAGCTATTGCCTTTCTTAATGCCTGACAGACACCCACAACAACGTGTTTCAATCGTTTTGAATGGTCGCCCAATCCAGACTCTCACACTCACTAAAGCTGAACTATCTGAAGAGATCTTATTGTTGCCTGAGAGCAGCCTGCAAACAAACAACATTCTGAAGTTTGAGCTTCCCGATGCGGTATCACCCGCGTCGTTCGGGTTGAGCACAGACGAGCGAAGTTTGGGAATTTCCGTGTACTGGATGCAGTTTCAGCCCAAAGAGAGCACTCGCTAGAATCAGACCCTCATGAAGAAGCAGCCGGAGTGGAAGAAAGGTCTCCTGTGGGCCAGGCGTTCACTTACGAGTTTGGGCGGCCCATTCGTTCTGAGTCTCGGTTTCACGCTCGCCATGCTTTACCACTATGTTGTTCCGCTGACGGCGCTGCCCTTTTCAGAAGGCATCAAAGCCCAGGACTGTTATCAAATGGTCTGGAACCTGTGGTTCGTTAACGAGGCGATAACAAACGGACAGAGTCCTTACCGGACAGATTTGCTCTTCTATCCGCTCGGCGCAGGCCTTAGTCATCACTCGCTCGCGGCCGGCTACTTCCTGCTGACACTGCCAGTGAAATTATTATCTCACGGCAATGTGATGTATCCCTTCAAGAGCTACCGTTTAAGCGTCCTGCTATCGTTTACCTTGATTCTCTACTTCAGTTTTCTCACATTGCGTGCGCTCGGGTTTGGCGGCTGGGCTGCGCTAATCCCACCGGTTGCCTATGCGTTTGGCGCTTTCTACATGGAACACCTGCTCCACCTGAACCAGATTGCCGGATTCTTCATTCCGCTCACAGCTCTTTGTCTTATTCGTTCTTATCAGCAGCCTGTCACTGCGCGTCTTATGACCGCAGCGCTGGTTGCCTCTTCGGCTGTCTACTTTACTGAACTGTCGCTCTATATCTATATGGCTTTCGTGGTTGTGATTGTTTCGTTGTGCATTTCACCTGTGGCAAGAAGAGCACTCTTTGAGAAGATCCGGCTGGCTGGTGCACAACGATTGTTACTGAGTCTGACATTATTTGCATTGATCATCAGCCCCTTCTTGATAACCTTCTTTACGCTCAGAAGTATCAAGCCACAGGCAGGTGAGACTTCGCTTTACTCTGCCGACCTGCTTGGCTTTTTCATTCCCGTTTGGGACCACTCCAGTATTTACGCGAGATTGATTTCGGGGCTTAGTTCGAGTCTGCGGGCTGGCATGGGCGAGCCTTTTCTGGGCTTTCCAATGCTTTTGCTGACAGGTATTGCGCTCGTCCGGTCTGAAAGAAGATTTATTCGCTTTAGCGCAGTGGCTGCGTTATTTTTCTTTGTTCTCAGCCTGGGCCCCACGTTGAAAATATTGGGCGCAGAGACCGGGATTCCCTTGCCTTACGCCGCATTCATGCGGGTGCCGCCGTTCGATCTTTCACGCGGTCCCGTCCGGTTTGTGGTAATGGGCAGCTTCTTTCTGATGATCATTGCGGCAAGTGGCGCTGCGTGGTTGGAGCGGAAGGTCAGCGGGACGCACGGGACACGCTGGACTACGGTAATCATGGCAGCGCTATGTCTTTGGGTAATCGCCGAATCCTATGTTCCCGCGCCGCATCAAAAAGTTGTTACCGTGCCTCGAGGATTGGAAAAGGTCGTCCCCGGCCCCGTCTTGAATCTTCCGTTGATCCGTAACGATGGCTATGCAGAGATGCTGCAAATCTTTCATCGTCAACCAATCGCCACCGGCTTTCTCGCCCGGTACACGTCCCAACAGAACCAGCAGTTCGCCTACCTTGAGAGGCTCTTCAATAAGGGTGGCAGCGAATTTTGTAATGGCATCAGAGCCATGGGTTTCCATAACATTGTGATCGCCCCGAATGACATTATTCCTAACGCACTCAGCATCGCGCCACTTGATTTGGCTCAGTGCCCAATGAATGTGGTGGATCTGCGCAGCGGAGATCTTTATTCCAAGGTTGATCAAGAGAGACCGGACCAGTTTCCACTTTACAAACCTGGCACCCAAGTGGATTTTCGAACACCCGAATCAGAACAGTTTCTATGGTATGGCTGGAGTGGTAGGGAGACCACACACCGTTGGAGCGATAGAACCAGGGCCGCAGTCGTTTTCGCCTTAAACGAATCGAAGCCTTTGATCTTACGTGCACGGCTCGGAGCGTTTATCGTTCCTGGCGCGGTCGATCAGCAACGTGTGGAGATTGAACTCAACAGCCACGAAATCGCCGAATTAATTTTGAGGGACGCGCAGCCGAGGGAATACTCGGTCAACCTGCCGCAGCAGTTCTTGCGAGAAAGAAACGTGCTTACCTTTCGACTACCAGATGCTGAATCGCCGTCAACCTTTAAATTGGGCAATGATGTCCGCCTGCTCGCCATTAGGGTTGATTGGCTTGAGCTCGACTCCGAGTAGGCACGGCTGCTCCGCGCGCTGCGGCGACACCTTCTATCCAGGCGTCAAGCAGAACCAGTTCTCCTGCGTCAAGCATTTCTGCTTTCACCAAACTGTCGTAGCAAACCCGCAAGTTATCACTGATATGTTCCAAACCCGTGCGCAACGAGACGCTATCCAGAATCTTACCGATGGCCCCATTGTGCAGGTAACCTGGCAGCTCATCTTCAAAATCGCTCATCAGGTTGTGCTCATTGCGATGCTGCTCACCGGTTGGTCCTTGAAATAGGATGCCCCAGTTGTTAGTCCAGGCGATACGCTGGGCGATGAAACTTCGCCAGATATCGGTCATACGAAAACTACAGGAGGGCAAGTATAAGAGCAGAAAAGCGTCTGCCCACCAGGCAGTGTTCTGACTGTTGAATGGGGACCAGGTGCCAGTGGTCAGGGCAATGCGTCGAGTTCGGTTAAAGGACAGTGGTAGCGGAAGAGTAAGACGATAGATAGCATCAACGTCCGGATCCGAATCGGAGAGGGCCTGCTGAATCGGGCAATCAACCAACTGACGATTGAGCACCTCAAAACCGGGCATTGGTCCGCCCACATGTTCGAGGGGCAGACCACGAGGCCAAACATTCACGTCTGAGAAATAGCTGTAAATATTTACCCAACCAGCTTCTGTAAGGGCCCGGACGTATTGACGGCGCTCACGGGCAGTCCAGAAATCTTCATAAGGAATATTGTCGTCATCAGTTTCCAGAATTATCGTGGCGCCTCCGCGAATCGCTTGCAGATAACCAATGTTCTTGCGAACGTAGTGGTTGGTTGGACACAATTCACCTAATCGGAAACCCAGCTCACGCTGTTCGTTCAAACCGTAGTAGCGGCAGCCGTCAAGCTTAAACTCTGGGCTGCCCTCGTCGCCCACGACAATCAGCTCATAACCGTGCTTCGAGCATCCGGCCGCTAACTTCTGCAATGCCGGCGTGGGCTCATTGATCGACGTTACAACGACGGCGACTTTATCCTTCATGTTTAGATCTCGAGAATCTGTTTCTGGTTAAAGAGTCCCCTGCAGGCGCAGTCGAAATAATCGCCACAGATTACTAAAAGAATCTCCCAGGGCTGCTACGTCGATCTTGTGACTTGCTGCGCGGTAATGAATCGGCACTTCTGCGATCCTGAATTGATGGCAGTATGCCCTGATCTCGGTCTGAAAAAATGGGCTACGAGAGTGAATTCCTTTATCCAACACGTACTGCAGAGATGAGTGAGTAAACAGTTCAAAGCCGCTCGTCATGTCTCTAAGCGAAGTCCCGAGGAGGAAGTTGCTCAAAATCGTTCCTCCTCGGCTGATCACATAGCGTGCCAGCGAGCTTTCCGATACTTTGCCGCCATCACAAAAGCGACTGCCAAACACACAGTCGTAGCCTTCCACCATCTTTTGAAAAAATTGGGACATGCCTTCCGGCTGATGGCTGAAGCCGCTGTCCATTTCCAGAATCCAATCGCAGCCAGCCGCGAGCGCTTCTCTGTAACCGCGCACATAAGCTTGGGCGATGCAGCGCGTTTCCGGGGCCCACACAACGTGAAGCGCTGCTTGCTGCGCTGCTAAATTCTCCAGTAGTGCCCGTGTCTTGTCCTTGCTCTTCTCGTCCAGTATGGCGAAGAAATCGACAGCTTTGAAGTCTTGCAATCCGCATTGCTCCAAGACCGCCTTAACAAACGGGACCGCCGTCTCTTCTTCATTGGCCATCGGCGAGACTATGCCTAAACTGATTTTTGAGTGTGGCAAGGCAAAGTCGGGCTGCGAAGAATTGTGCGACATGTCGAATTCAGTCAGTGCTGTCGGCCGGCGTCGATGATAACAAAAGGGCTGTACAATGTAATGAGTCGAGAGTCTGGAGTCCAGAGTCGGGAGTCTGGAAGTGCCGATTTCCAATTGCCGATTGAAAAGTCTGGAGTCTAGAGTCTGGGAGTTTAGAGTCTAGGATGCCGATAGATGTGATTACCGACAGTAGGTTTCGCTGCGGATCGGACTGTAGACTCCAGACTCTAGACTCCAGACTCCAGACCTGTCTTAACAATGACCACTAGGCGTGGGCGCTTACGGCGCTACATGAAAGCCAATCACTTCTTCGCGGGAGGAATCTTCGTCCTCACTTTGCTTGTTTTTTGGTGCTCACCCATTCACCAGATTACGGATTCTAACTATTCAATGATGCTCAGCCAAAGTCTGCTGGACCGGCAGACCTTTGCACTTGAGCATTACGCAATTCCCCGGTTACCTCTTGAATATCACGATCACACCTGGAAGAACGGTCATATTCACCAGATCCAAGTCGTTGGTGAGCACTTCTATTACTACATGCCTCCCGGCAGTTCCGTGTTGTCTCTGCCGTTTGTTGCGGTGATGAATCGGCTTGACGTGTCCGCCGTCAACCCGGACGGCAGCTACAACGCGCTGGGAGAGATGAGAATTGAAACCAGTTTGGCGGCCCTATTGATGGCTGCCTTGTCAGCAATCTTCTTCCTGCTGAGCCGCCTGCTGCTGCCAACCAAGCGGAGCTTGATGGTCGCGCTTGGCTCGGCCTTTGGGACACAGGTTTGGAGCACTGCCTCACGCGCTCTGTGGGCTGATACCTGGGGCATGCTGCTATCAGGTATCGTCATCTATATTTTGCTCGCACAGGAGACCGGAAAACTACGCATCAAGCCAATGCTGTTGGCTACGCTCCTGGCCTGGATGTACTTTGTGCGTCCAACGTATGCGGTTTCAATATTGGCGATCACCATCTATATTGCGTTGTATCATCGGCGACTCCTGGCAAAATACCTCCTTGTGGGAGGACTTTGGCTCCTTGGGTTTGTTGCTTACTCATGGTCCCATTACCACTCGCTGCTGCCACAATACTTTATGCCAAAGCGGCTGCGTCTTGGCACGCTCGGCACTGCTGTCGCCGGTAATCTTGTGAGTCCTTCACGTGGCCTCCTGTTGTATGTTCCGGTCCTGCTATTCATTATCTATATACTAATTCGTTACAGGGAACAGATTGTTTATCGCAAGCTTCTGATCCTTTCTGTTTCGGTAATCGTAGGTTTTCTCTTGGTAGTCTCCGGCTTTCAACCATGGTGGGCAGGAGCCAGTTACGGACCACGTTATACCGCGCCGCTTGTTCCCTGGTTCGTCTTGCTTGCAGTTATTGGCATGAGAGCAATGATTCAATCACGAGAGCAACAAAGGGCAGTTTCATCCGGGCAGAGCCGGATTCTTGAAAGAGGCGTAGGAACAGTTCTGCTTGCTTTGAGCGTATTGATCAACGGGATTGGGGCTGTTTCAGTCAGGGCCTGGACCTGGAACGCGATCGGAGATATCGATCACGATCCGCAAAAGGTGTGGAACTGGAGACATCCGCAAGCGCTAGCGGCTATCTTACGTCCACCACTTCCGCGCGATTTTCCAGTTGCGCCGGAAAAAATTGACCTTTCAAAACCCGAATCACAGAACTTCTTGTGGTACGGTTGGAGTGGGCCCGAGCCCGGATTTAGATGGACTGACGGGAAAGAGGCAACAATGATCTTCGCGGGAAGTGCGCAATCTGATGCGCAGCTTCAGATAAAAATGGCGCCATTTCTAGTTGCTGGTCGGCTCCCTTCGCAACGACTTGCATTAAAACTAAATGGAAAGGCAATCGGCAACCTTAACCTGGAGAGTAATGGGCCCGCAGTCTATCGGTTCGAATTGCCCGCCACATCTCTGACTGCCAAAAACGTGCTGACCTTCCAGTTGCCCGACGCGGCTTCACCAAGCTATTTCAACATGAGTGGCGACGAGCGACAGCTCGGTATTGCCGTATCCTGGATAGTTCTGCAGCCGGCGAAGCAGGACCGCCAATTGTGAGGGCCAGGAAGTTTGTTGATAGCTAGTCGTTGAGACGCGCCGTTAAATCATAAACGTAAGCTATTGCGAATGCGTTTGGACCTGTCCGAATGAAACAGAAGCTCCTCCAGTATTTGCGCTGCCCTTCTTGTCGTGGTGAAGTACGTCTTCTTTCCGTTGCCAGCAGTGAGGCTCACGAGATAATGGAAGGCGAGCTCACCTGTGCTTCATGCTCGCGCACGTTTCCAATCACCCGCGGTATTCCGCGCTTCGCGGCGCTGGATGCAGTGGAAGCAGATAAGGCCGCAACCGCGGAGAACTTTGGTTGGCAATGGCAACACTTCACGCATGAAGACGAACGCTACGCGGAGCAGTTTCTCGGCTGGATTGCGCCAGTGCGACCTGAGTTTTTTCGAGACAAGATAGTACTGGAAGGAGGTTGCGGTAAGGGGCGTCACACGCAACTCGCCGCTCGCTGGGGCGCGCGCGAAGTCGTTGGCATTGATCTCAGCGCGGCGGTGGAGACAGCCTTTGCGTCAACTCGGGAGTTGGAAAATGTTCATATTGTTCAGGCCGACATATATAACCTTCCGTTGGCGCGAGTATTCGACTACGCGTTTTCGGTGGGTGTGCTTCATCACTTGCCAACACCCAGGGCGGGTTTTCGGGCGCTGTCTGCCCAAGTGAAAGAGGGAGGCCATGTTTCGGCCTGGGTTTACGGGGCTGAGAATAATGAGTGGATTACACGTTGGATAAATCCAATGCGCGAAGGCTTCACTTCACGCATGAGCCGGCGCGCTCTCCTGCACGTGTCAAAAGCCCCGGCTGCTTTGATTTACGTTCTGACGAAGTTGGTCTATGGCCCACTAAACCGGTGGAACGGCGGTAGCAGTATCGCGGGCCACCTTTTCTACAACGATTATCTTAATAGTATCTCGCGATTTGGCTGGCGCGAGCAGCATACGATCGTCTTCGATCACCTCGTGGCGCCGACTTCCCACTACATCAGGCGCGAAGAGTTTGAGGAGTGGTGGCGAGAGTTAGGTGCTGGTGAGGTAACAATTGGGTGGCACAACAAAAACAGTTGGCGCGGCTTTGGAAGAATCAGGAGGCAGGAGCAGTAGGCAGCAGGCAGGAGGCAGAGCAAGACCCGCCAGCCTAATGACGATTCAAGCCAGGAAACCAAAGCTCAACTGAAAACGTCTCTTGGGTTGGAAAGGGTTGCTTGCAGGGAACCTGGCGATGGTTCCGAATTAAGAGGGTGAAAGTCCCTCCAGGACAAGGAATAGTCAACCATCCTGTATTCACATCGAAGAGCGTAACACCAGCTATGAAGTAATTAGGCACCCGCTTGGCA